>DASRIZ010000541.1:0-28807 GCA_035649735.1 Blastocatellia bacterium
CTCGGACATCTTGCCGGGCACATCCTTGACAGAGGGTATCGCCCGAATTATCCATCGCGTGGTTTTGTTACCGGCGCTGAGAAGCTCTTGCCGGAACACCGCGAAGCGATTCAAACCGCGTTTGGGCGCCCCGTTCATGAGCGTTACGGAGGCCGCGATGTCGGGTATGTAGCCTTTCAGATGCGTCCTCACCGAGATCTTTCGTTTGAGGTCGACTGGGCGAACATCCTGGTCGAACCTGAATCTAACAAGAGTGAATCGAGCATCCTGATTACAAAACTCCATGCTGACGGCATGCCAATGATTCGATATAGAATCGGCGACGTTGCGCGCTTCCTGCCCGGAACCAAACCAGGCCGCCCATCTTTTTTTATTAATGAAGTAGTGGGCCGCGACGTAGATCGAATCTGGCTGCCGGACGGTCGATGGATAACCGGTCTGCAGATTCCGCACCTGATGAAGGACTATCAAGTCCGAGAGTATATGTTTCACCAAAAATCAGATTACTCGGTCGAGATTTGTATCGCTCCAAAGAGCGGTTTTACCAACGCTGAAGAAGAAAACATTCTCAAGACAGTACGAGCGAACCTACCGGGGTTGACCATCAGCACGATGCTCGTCGATGAAGTTCCTCGAACAAAGGCAAGTAAATGGAGGCCGGTGATCAGCGAGGTGGATCTATCAAGAGGTCACGCAGCATGACCATGCACTACTCAAGCAGTCTGCTCGATGGGCGCGTCGCAATCGCAAAGACCAAATCGAGCTGTTATGAAAACGGGTCAGACGACGCCAGCCGGGTGATCGCGCGCTGCGCGAGCCTGCTTGGATGGTCGGACAACGAGCACGGACCCTTCGGAACGGTTATCCCTAAAGATGCGAAGGTAGTGATAAAGCCAAATCTGGTGATGCACGAGAATCAAGGTCCGGGGGGCATCGAGCCCTTGATTACTCATTCCAATTTTGTTCGGGCCACAGTCGAGGCCGCACTTCAATCAGCCGCCTCGGAAGTTATAGTTGGCGACGCCCCTCTTCAGGCTTGTGACTTTGATGAGCTTCTGAATGTCACCGGTCTGGATAGGTGGGCCCGGCGGATGAATGAGAGCGAGCCCAGGTTTCGGGGGATTCGTGACTTCAGGAGGACCACTTGCCAGTTCGTTAACGGCGTGAGAGTAGCTACGGAGGAGTTGATTGCTGAAGACCGCTTTGTCTTATTCGATCTCGCGGACGACAGCCTGTTGGAGCCGGTTACCGATGACCAGCACTCATTCCGGGTTACCTGTTACGATCCGCGATTACTTGCAAAAAAACATTCACGCGGCTGTCACCAATACCTTGTCGCAAAAGACGTAATAGATGCAGATGTCATCATCAATCTTCCAAAACTCAAGACCCACAAAAAAGCCGGCATAACGTGCGCGTTAAAAAATCTAATCGGCATCAATGGAAACAAGGAGTTCCTGCCGCATCACCGCATTGGCGGCTCGGACGCCGGCGGCGATTGTTATCCAGGCGGCAGCCGTTTAAAGCGCGCGCTTGAATACACTCTCGACCTGCAAAATAAGGTTTCCTCATTTGCGGCGGCGCGAATTTGGAGTGAGGTCGCCGCGAATCTGAATCGAGTATCGACGCTTGCCGGTGACAACCTGGGAGTTGAAGGCTCCTGGTCGGGCAACAACACCATCTGGCGTACCGGACTGGATCTCAATCGCATTTTGCTCTACGGGCGTTCAGACGGGAGCCTCGCCGATACTGTTCAACGTCGAGTCATCCACTTGGTGGATGCGGTTGTGGCGGGACAGGGAGATGGTCCGCTTTGCCCGGACCCTCTGCCGCTGGGCTTGTTTGTAGCCGGCAGTAATGCGGCAGCGATCGATTGGGTCGGAGCCCAATTACTGGGCTACATTCCGGAGCGGATCCCGATCGCGCGCGAGTCTTTCAAACAGTTTCGCTGGCCCATAACTGCGTTTACTTCTGCCGGAGTAACGGTGTCGGGAGATTTTGGTACAGGCAGGGCCGACGACGTACTTGCAACAAGCGGGATCGAGACAAACATCACCCATCCGGCCGGTTGGCGCGACGCCGCGCGAACGCCGGTAACAACCTCGGTTGAAGGTTAATTCATATGTGCGGAATTGCGGGACAAGCAGGGACTAATTCTCGCGTCGAGGCCGCGCGCGAGGTCGCACAAATGATCCGCTCTCTGGAACGACGCGGGCCCGACGGTGAAGGAATCGAAGTATGGCCTGAAGCTGTGCTGGGCCATCGACGATTGGCGATCATCGATCTCAGCGACACTGGCCGCCAGCCAATGTTGTCTGCGGATGGAATGGTAGGCGTTACGTTTAACGGCGAGATTTACAACTACATAGAGTTAAGAGACGAGTTGATCGCGCTTGGCTGCCTGTTCAGGAGCGCCTCGGATACGGAAGTGCTTATTCATGGTTACCAGGAATGGGGATTGGATAAGTTGTTATCAAAGGCAAGGGGCATGTTTGCGTTCGCGCTATGGGATGAGCGCCAACACCGGCTGTCGCTGGTTCGTGATCGGCTGGGAGTGAAGCCTCTCTTTTACGCCGTACGTGACGGCCGGCTGGGCTTTGCTTCAACCGCGCGTGCATTGCGCCTGGGAGGATTTGTTGACGAGATCGACGAGAAGTCCGTTGCGGAGTACCTCGAGTTTGGTTTTGTAACGGATGATCGCTCGATCTATCGAGGTGCACACAAGGTTCCGGCGGCATCGGTGGTCGAATGGTGCGCCGGCAATCTACAAACGCGTGAGTACTGGTCGCCATCGGATATTGATCAGGAATGCAGGATTACTTTTGATGAAGCTGTCGAAGAGACGGAGAGACTATTCGTAAACGCGGTTGAGATTCGCCTGCGTTCGGATGTTCCGGTAGGGGCGCTGCTTAGCGGCGGCGTTGATTCGAGTCTTGTTTGTTGGGCTGTCACAAAGCTTGGCGCGGACGTAACCGCGTTCACGGTTGGCACGCCGGGCGATCAATGGGACGAAAGCGACGACGCACGCGCAACCGCGGCTAGACTCAATATTGGGCATCGGGTGCTCCCGCTTTCGGCAGCCGATATGCCCGCCGTTAGCGAGCTGGTTTCTGCATACGGGGAACCATTCGCGTGCGCCTCGGCGCTCGGCATGCTGAGCGTGTCGCGGGCGGTTCGGGCGTCCGCCAAGGTTCTGCTGACTGGCGACGGCGGCGATGATGTCTTTCTAGGGTATCCGGAGCATGGTCACTTTCGGTTAGTGGAAAGGTTTGCCCGCGCTTTACCGGACCTTGCCGGGAGTCTCTGGCAGGGCGTTCGCGACGGCTTTCCACGATTGGGACCGCTGCGCCGTGGCGCTACGCTAATGGACCTGGCTACGGGCGGGCTGGGCGGGGTCACGACAGTTCATGACGGGCTTCCGGTTTATCAGCGAACCGGGATGCTTGGGGAGAAGCTTCGAGACGTGCGAATAGATCAACGCAGCATCGGCTGGTCTCGCAGCTCGGCCAGAAACCTGTTGACCGAGTTCCTGCACTACGATCGCCGAATGAGATTTGTAGGCGAGTACCTGACAAAGGTTGACGGCGCGACCATGCACCATTCGATCGAGGCGCGATCCCCTTTTCTAGATCACAAGCTGTGGGATTTCGCGGCTTCGCTGCCGTTTGATTTGCGTCTGCGCGGAGGCCGCAGTAAGGCGATACTTCGAGAGATTGCCCGCCGGAAGATCGGCGATCAAGTTGCGCTTGGCCGTAAGCGAGGCTTCGGCATACCGGTTCAGCGCTGGATCATCGGGCGCTGGTACGATCGGGTGAAGCAGGGCCTTACTGACTCGCTGCTCGAGAGCGAGGGATGGATCAATTCGCGTGCGGCGATTTCAGAGCTGGAGAAGGCAAGGCGGCGAGGCTCGGCGCCCAAGCAGCTCTGGTACTTGTTCGTGCTGGAGGAATGGCTAAGAAACGAGAGAGGCGAAGAATCCGAAGCGACGGCCAGAACCGAACCGGCTGTGTACAACTTTGCGAGTGGTTTGGATTTTAGAGGTTCCGACGCGGCAGTTTAAGAAGGGTTGCGGCAGGGTCAATGATGAGAAACGTTTTGCACCTGATAGGAAGCTTTCACGAAGGCGGCTCGGAACGGCAGGCCATACAACTCGCGCGGCTTCTCAAGGAGACCGGGCGCTACGGGGTGAACATCGCATGTTTGGATGCGAGCGGCGTGCTGCTCAAGGAGGTAACGTCGCTTGGCTTTGGAGACATCCCACAGTTCCCGCTGACCAGCTTCTACGATCGAAATGCATTCAAACAACTCCGGCGATTCGCGCGATTCCTGAGCGAGCGCGAAATCGATGTTGTGCACACCCACGATTTTTATACCAACGTGTTCGGAATGCCGGGGGCTGCGATCGCAGGGGTGCCGGTGCGCATCGCATCTCGACGCGAGACGACCGGCTGGCGTACAAGCGCTCAGAGATTTGTGGAAAGACGAGCTTATGCTCTGGCGCATGCGGTTGTTGTAAATGCCGAAGCTGTACGCAAGCAACTGATCGGCGAGGGTCTACCGGATCGCAAGGCGGTGACGATTTACAACGGCCTGGACACTGCCAGGGTCAAGACGAGAACGATGATGGGCGGTGACGAAGCTCTGCAGGCGATGGGTCTCGCGACTGGAGAAACCAACCCGTTGGTGACGATTGTCGCGAACCTACGTCACAAGGTTAAGAACCATTCGATGTTTTTGCGGGCAGCACGCACCGTTAGTCGAACGGTTCCTGAGGCCAGATTTGTTATAGCCGGCGAAGGTGAATTGACTGAGTCCGTGCGCAAAGAGGCGGAAGCTCTTGGACTGGCAGATAGAGTGTTCTTTATCGGGCGCTGCGAAAGAATCGCGGAACTGCTCGATTTGTCCAGCATCTGTGTTCTCTCGTCGACGGCCGAGGGTTTCTCAAATTCGATTCTCGAATACATGGCAGCCGGGCGCCCGGTCGTGGCAACTGATGTAGGTGGAGCCAGCGAAGCGGTTGTCGATGGTCAATCGGGGTATCTGGTGAGATCGGACGATGATGCCGCGATGGCAAGCCGCATAATCCTTTTGCTGCGCGATTGTGAACTAGCGCGAGCTATGGGTGGGCGAGGGCGTGAAATAGTCGAGCAAACTTTTTCATGCGAGACGCAGCTTCATAAAGTTCTGGAGCTTTACGATCGCTTGCTCGCAGAAGCAAGGCCACTTGCGCGGCGAGCGTCTAAACGAAGTTCAAAGATCTCGCTCGAGGCACAACAATGAGCTACGTACCCCTAGGTACGAAAGGGACACGGCGGGAGTTGTCGATGATCAAAGAACAAGGGAGGGTCGCGGTTCTATGCGAGTTTTGATCGTAGCCCCATCGCTCGAAATCCTGGGTGGGCAGGCCGTGCAGGCTAAGCGCCTTCTTGAACGGCTGCGCGACGAACCCTCAATAGACGTATCATTCTTGCCGATCAATCCGAAACTGCCAGGTGCGCTCAGAAAGCTCCAGGGGGTGAAGTATGTCCGCACAGCGGTGACCTCTTTGTTCTATTGGATTCTACTCCTGACACGAGTTCCTAAGTACGATGTCATACACGTGTTTTCGGCGGCCTATTTTTCGTTTGTGCTCGCACCGACCCCGGCCATCCTGATCGCCAAACTGTTTGGCAAAAAGGTAGTGCTTAACTATCGCAGCGGGGAAGCCTCGGATCATTTGCGACGCTGGCGCCGAACTGCGCTGCCGACAATTCGGTTGGTTGATGAGATCGTGGTACCCTCGGGCTATTTGGTTGATGTATTCGCGCAGTTCGAGCTTGTGAGCCGTTCTATTTCCAACTTCGTTGATTTGGACCATTTTTCCTTTCGTGAGCGATCACCGTTGTGCCCGGTATTCTTGTCGAACCGGAATTTCGAATCGCATTACAACATAGCCTGCGTGTTACGAGCGTTTGCAATCATTCAGAAGCGACTGCCGGACGCGAGGTTGATCGTTGCCGGCGACGGAGGTCAGCGGAGCAGTTTGGAGGCCCTTGCCGAAGAACTAATGCTTCGCAATGTCGAGTTCAGGGGGCGAGTTGCACCCGAGCAAATGCACGCGCTGTATCGCGAAGCTGACGTGTATCTGAACGCTCCTAACATTGACAATATGCCGGGCTCGATTATCGAGGCTTTTGCCTCGGGGCTTCCGGTGGTCACGACTGGAGCGGGCGGTATTCCCTATATCGTAAACGATCAGAACACAGGATTGATGATTCACTGCGGAGACCACGAAGCCATGGCTGAGCAAGCCCTGCGGTTATTTGACGATGAGGCGCTTTGCCGGAGGATGACCATCAGCGCGCGAGACGAATGCAAGAAATACCAGTGGGATGCGGTGAAAAATGAATGGCTAAAGCTTTATCAGGAATTAGCTTTGCAGCAAACTTCATCCTCAGATCCATCAGTCCGCAGCCGGCAAGCTACCGTCGGTTTGTACCCGGGTGTCAGTAGATAAACGCGTTCTTGTTTTTTGTTTTTGGACAAGGCAAGGATCGTGACTATAGACTTTCCACCGTACCCAGAGCTTAGTTCTGTCTGAGTTCTTTTGATAGGGCCGAACGATCAAGGAGTAGGATGATGGGTGTATGCTCGAGGTTGAGGTTTGAGCGATGTTTGATTCTTGCTGCTGTGTTCGCCGTCGTCCTTTCTCAACTACCTTACCCCGCTACAAGCGCGCGTGTACGGCCGCGCAGCTCGTCTTCAACTTCTTATGATAACTCGACGCTGAAAGTCATCGACAGAAGCGAGGACTTTCAAGAGGCTCTCAATAACGCAAGCCCCGGCGACGTTATTACCTTGCAGGCTGGGGCCGTGCTGCAGGGCAATTTCTTTCTGCCTGCGAAGCCTATCGCAGGAGCGTGGATCACTGTTCGCTCGTCCTCAACCAATGAAGCTCTTGCGGAAGGCGTGCGGGTGAGGCCGGCACAGGCGGCCGCGATGGCCAGGCTCGAGAGTCCGAATTCGGAACCTGCGTTAAGGACCAGGTCAGGAGCGAACCACTATCGATTTGAGGGGATCGAGTTCACAATTGCTCCCAGCGTAATGCTCAATCAGGGAATCGTCACCCTCGGCGAGGGCAACGAACAAGACCAGGCACTTTTGCCAGGCGATCTTGTTTTTGATCGATGTTACATACACGGGCATGCAACCGCGGACGTCACGCGCGGGGTTGCGCTCAATAGCGCCAGGACCGAAATCATTAGCTCGTATATTTCAGATTGCCACGGCCTCGGTTACGAGACTCAAGCCATCGCGGGATGGAACGGGCCCGGGCCTTTTAAGATCATAAACACCTATATTGAAGGCGCCGGCGAGAATGTCATGTTCGGTGGCGCTGATCCGAAGATACCCGAGCTGGTGCCTTCGGATATTGAATTCAGAAACAATCACTGCACTAAACCTCGTTCGTGGATGGAAGGCATTTTAGCTCGGCCGGATGGAGTTATCGCCGAAGGGAGCTCATCACCTGGGAGCCTGGTTCGTGGTGCTACGTATTATTATCGGGTCGCGGCACGAGGCCGCGCGGGTTTTTCACGGATCGCCACTTCCGCCGCTTCCGAGGAAGTCGCCGTTAGGATGGCAGCAGATCAAACTTCGGCGAGTATCCATTGGAATCCGGTTGACCACGCTACTGAAAATCGAGTGTATAGAACCAGCGACGCCCCAAATGCGACAAGCAGGACCTGGGTCTTCTTTAATTCCAGTGGGTCCTCGTTTGTTGATTTAGGAGATACGGCCCCGGCACAACCGATCGAAGCGCCGCCACAAACAGGCACACGCTGGTCGGTCAAGAATCTTTTCGAACTAAAAAATGCGCGGCGAGTCGTTGTCGATGGGAATGTGTTTGAGAATAACTGGGTCGAGGCGCAAAGCGGATTTGCACTTCAGTTCACTGTCCGCAATCAGGATGGCTCGGCCAAATGGTCCGTCGTCGAAGATGTCACTTTTACAAATAATGTTGTTCGGCATAGCGCCGGAGCGATCAATTTACTGGGACGCGACAACCTCCACGCGAGCGAACAGCAAAAGAGGATTGAGATAAGCGGCAACATCTTCGATGACATCGGCGGAAGTCAATGGGGAGTCAATGGAAGGTTCTTACAGATCACCGAGACCATTGATGTGAAGGTGAACCACAATACTGTCTTCCAGACTGGCAATATCATTGCCGCCTACGGCGTACCAAATCGCGGCTTCGTGTTCACAAACAATATTGTTCTTCATAATGAATACGGAATCATCGGAGACGGATCGAGCAGCGGGTTTTTGACGCTCGATCAATACTTTCCGGAATACTCAATGAAGAAAAATGTGATCGTTGGCGGGCAAAGCTCCAGGTATCCCAAGAAGAACTACTACCCGGCTGCGGTCGATGAGGTAGGCTTCATCAATAGAGCAACCGGTAATTACAGACTTGCCGACAGCAGTCCATACAAGAATGCCGCGAAAAAGAACCGTGATGTCGGAGCGGATGTCGAGTTCGTAGAAAAAGCGGCGAGGCGAGCCGTCGAAGGATTGCCCTAGCCCATCGGCGTCACCTTACTTCAAATGGAATGTCGATAAATCTCGGCGCTCGCTTATACTCTGACCTCTGACCAGATGAGTTTCCTTCCTTTTTGAAGAATTCCCCGGGTTGGGATTATTAGAAAATAGAGACCAAGTTAGGACTGTGTTCTCGGTTGCCCGAAGATTATGAAGGCAACATTCTGCCAGCGATAAGAGTCCGGCTTCGTGGAGTGCCGGGTAACCACTCAAACAGTTTTATGCGCAGCGAAGTCTCAAAGCGATAACGTCGCTCAGCAAGACGCATTGGTCTTCGGATAGCCAACCGGCGATAAACGCAATGAGCGGGTTTGAATTCAAGAAAGCAACCGCAATCGAACCAGGGCAAGCTGACGGCCTTTCAGCCGCGAGAGAGACCACCGAACGGAGCGCCTCCGATGTTACGGAGGTTCTATCACGGCGGTTTGGATCACTCAGTTTGTTGAGCGAACGCGGTGATGTCTGTTTGTGGAAGGGTCGCGATCTGGCGGCGGATAACCGAATGGTAATCCTGAGGGTGCTTCAGGCGCGCCCGTACTCTTCAAGACAGCGCGACTTGTTTCGCCTCGAAGCACTCGCAGCTTCAAAGCTCGTTCACCAGAACATTCTTCGATCAACCCCGGCTGTGGAGCTCGACGGCATACTATTCTCAGTAATGGAACATCGTCCGGAGGTTGAGACACTGAAACAACTCCTCGAACGCCGAGGGTGGCTCGACTTAAAGCTTGCGATTGGGATCGTTCATCAATTAGCTGACGCATTGGAGTACGCGCACCAGCTTGGGGTTCTGCATCTCAGAGTACATCCTGCGAACATTCTGATCGATGCGGATGGTATGGCTCTGCTTGCGGACTTCGGGCTCGATGCAGACCCCGATCTAGCCTGGGCGCACAACGAACGCTCCAGCCTGTCCCCAATCCATTACATCAGTCCCGAACAGGCAAGTGGCAAACCGGTGGACTCACGCTCCGATCTGTACTCTCTTGGAGTTGTGTTCTACAAGATGCTCACAGATCGAGTGCCGGTTGATTCGGAAGATCCCAACACAATAAGGCTAAAGCACCTGAGCCAGACACCCCCGGCGCCTCATTTGTATAGCTCGGATATTCCAATGCCGGTGTCGGCGGTTGTTGCGCGCCTCCTTGAAAAGTACCCAAATAGACGATTTCAGGACATTGCTTCGCTCCGTGCGCAGCTTGATGCGCCCGACAGTCAAAAGTTCGTACCCGTGACTCCGGATGAGGATTTGTCCCCCGCGAGATTGGAGACTGACCACCAGGAGATTTCAAAAGAGACGTACAGTGTCAGCAACAGGGAGCCGTGGGAACCACCCATGATCAGAGTGATCGATCCGCCCGTTGAAGCGGCGGCCACTGAGTCGGTCAGCCCTGAAGCAAACCTCGAGGAAGATGCAGTCGCCGAGGAGTCCAATGAAAGTGATCAAAGCGTCCGGTACGGCAATCTCCTTGTGGAAAACCTGGGTAAAGTTCACTCTGAATCGACAACCCAATGGCGACCTATTGTTCTGGTCATCATTTTGGCGACAGCCGCGTTAATCGGACTAATCGTCCTTGCCCGCGCTGACCGTCGTGAAACTCCCACCGTTACAACACGTGACCCGATCGGCAACATACACAGCAGTGAGGCGGGCGAGATTCGGGATACAGCTACGCCACATTCCGTGAATCAAAGTCGTAGCGGTTCGCTCTCTGGAAGTCAGAATCCTGTCGGCGATCAGGCGCTCCAGAGTGTCAGTTTGGACGCGAAGGAGTCTGGTCCTATCGGATTTGCTGCGCCCGTAAATCGGACGGCGATCCGCCAGCGTCCGCCGCGGAGCCAACGGTCATACGCCTCGCGCCGCAATCGCAAACCGAGGCGAAGATGGCAACAGCCGACACGCTACTTCGGAGAGTCCTGGAGCGCGGACCGCAGATACTATCGACCGAGGTAAGAAAATGTATACGGAATACTATGGCCTGAAAGAGATACCTTTTGGATTAACACCAAATCCGAAGTTTATGTACAAGACCGAAAGCTATCTCGAAGTCGTCTCGAATCTGAAGTACTGCATCTCCCAGAGCAAAGGTCTTGCGGTGGTAACCGGCGAAGTCGGGACCGGGAAGACGACCACGCTCCGGTCGGTCTTGCAGCAATTTGGCCCTGACATACTGTCGGTGTACTTATTCAATCCATTCGTGACTGTCGCCGAGTTTTTCCAGCTTCTGATCAGCGGTCTCAATCTTGGCCTGGCGACGACCGCATCAAAGGCGGAAATCTTGACTGCCTTGAGCGGTTGTCTTACGCAAAGACACGCGAGCGGTTTGCGCACGGTTCTGATCATAGACGAGTCGCACGGGCTCTCTGCCGCCGTACTCGAAGAAGTGAGATTGTTGGCGAACTTTGAAACCAACAGCGAAAAACTGCTGCAGATAGTCCTTTGTGGACAACCCGAGTTGCGTGAGACCCTGAATCAGCCCGGGCTGCGACAGCTCAAACAGCGGATTTCGCTTCGCTGCTCAATAAAACCGCTGCCTTTATACGAGATCAATAACTATATTCGCTTCAGGCTAAAGACTGCCGGCGCCTTGAGGGTCAACATCTTTCACGCATCGGCGATTGAATTGATTGGACGAGCGTCCGCCGGGATACCGCGGGTAATCAACAACATCTGCGACAACGCATTGTTGTACGGCTATGCTTCCAGCCAGGAGACGATCTTCCGTGACATCATCGCGGACGTCATAGAGACGCTGGACATCACGCCGAGTGATCTTGCCAGCGCGGACTTTCTCGCCTTCACCCAGGCGTCCGGTTCAATTACGTGAGACGGCGGGATGAATCAAAATAGATCGTATCGTATTCATCAGGCGTCTGATTTTGTTTCAGAGAAAGAAAAGTTCTTTGATCGGTCCAGAGCGATCTCACAGTCAATCACTGAGAATCGTGCTGGGTTCGCAAGCGCCCCATTCGAAGTATTCGCGGAACCGGATTTGCTCCGTACTGGCAGGGACGAGCCGGTCCAGCAACGGCCGTCTACTCGGACGCTTCGAATCATCTTTACAGTACAAGTGGGAACCCCCCAATGAACGATCAACCCGTCGGATGGGTAGAAATTCTGGCCCACCAAGACTTTGAAGCCTTGTGGAACAAGCTATTCAGGCTAGTCTCACGGCATTCGTCGGTAAGAAACCTGTTCAATTCGGACCGGACCGCGCGCGCTCGGCTCCAGGATCTGAACACGGACATTACCCAGGATCTGTTTCTGAAGCTCCACCGCAAGGGGCGCTGGCAGCACTATGTCGATGCCGATTACCCGGATGAAACGATTGAACACGAGCTCTATCATATTGAAATCCCCAACCTGGTATCCCTGATGCTTCGTCAACGACATCCGGAAGCGTATCGGCTGGCACGCCGAATAAGCATTTTGATTCAGTCCCAACCCGAGTTTCGAAGATATCGATCCCTGGCATCAGCCCGTTCCGCGGGGGAAGGCAAACTCACTACGAGGGTTTTCGGTTTGAAAGAATGGCCTGATGACAAACCGGCGAAACCTTACCAAAACATGGAGGGGCTGCTTAAAGATGTGGCTTATCGGGGAAGAGATCGAAGGAGGGCTGGCAGGTCCGGCGAGACGCACATAATCATTTCGAACCCCGAGCTTGCCGTGCTGTTGGTTGAAATCTTCAGGGCCGTCGACTCGCCGCTGGATATTCGAATTATAAGGTCCCTGGCGCTCTCTAAGCTCCCGGTGGAGGACTCACGATTCGTTTCCATCGATGCCGCGTTAACAGTCGATGGCGTTCCCGAGCCCGAACCGTTGAACGTGGATCTGCCGGACGAAAGGCCAACCCCGGAGCAGCAGCTGCTGGAAAGCGAAAGCAATCAGCAAGCAGAAGTAATCGCGCAGGAACTACTTGCCAAGATGCAGGCAGTAGTGAGTTATAAGCCGCGACGATACAGCCGGCTGGCGAGGGTAGCGTGGCACTGTTACTTCGACAGCTCATCCCCGTCTCAGACCGCCATCGCCAGGATGATTGGAATTTCCAACTCGCTGGTGAGTCATTACCGCAAGCTTTTCGACACGATCATTGGTGATGTGCAGCTTGGCGCCGGCCAGTACATACCCTTCGTGCATGCCTTTAGCTTAACCCTGGAGATGAGCATCAGCACGAACGGGGCGGAAGTTGTCGAAGATAAGGCAGGCCGGTCGGCTGACAAGTCAACTTATCGGCGATATCCACTTACTATGGCCGCGGCTGGCAGTGCGCTTTAAGGGATTGATGAGGACAACCGGTTGATCCGACAGCCAATCCACAAATCCGTGGGTACCTCGCCAAAAAGCATGAAATTCTCGATTGTCATACCTACGTACAACCGCGCCGGCGACTTGAAAGAATCGATCGTCAGCATCGGACGCCTCTTGAATCGTGATCAATGGGAACTGATTGTTGTTGACAACAATTCATCCGACGACACCCGGGAGATCGTCCAAAGCGCTCAAAAGTGGTTTCCCGTTCCGCTGCATTATATCTTTGAGCCCGAGCAGGGCCGGTGCGCCGCTTTGAACGCGGGTATTCGCCTATCAACCGGCGAGATCATTATCACCACCGATGACGACGTTCGAGTGGAAACGGACTGGTTGGATCGCGCGGCTGAAGCGCTCGACCGGCTCGGTTGTGATTATGTTGGCGGCAAGGTACTCCCGATCTGGAGCGCGCCGCGGCCGGGTTGGCTCCCAAACCGCGGCGGCCGCCACTGGGCTGTGATTGCGCTGCTCGACTATGGTCCCGAGCCGATCGAGTTTAAGCGGCTGATGCCGCTTGGCGTGAACATGGCATTCCGGCGCGAAGCGTTCGAGCGGGCGGGTTTGTGGGATAACCGAGTGGGCCGCAAAGCGGGGACGTTGCTTGGTCAGGAAGTGCGTGAGTGGGGACTACGAGCACGAGCCGCCGGGCTCAAAGGTTTCTACGCGCCTGAAATGACGATCCGCCACATCATCCCTGCCGACCGGTTGACCAAACGTTATTTTCGCCGGTGGTTTTATTGGCACGGGATAAGCCGTGCGATGCTCTATGCCCAAACCAGGATCGACATGGAAGCCCCCGAAGAAACGGTTTTGGATTTTTCGAAGGTGCCGCATATCGCTGGCGTTCCGCGGTATATGTACCGATCGTGTCTCGGCGCCTTCAAGAACATGATTGGCGCGGGGCTCAGGCGGGATCGGATCGCATCATTCGAATACGAACTGTGGATGTGGTTTTTCGCCGGAATTCTCAGGCGGCGATTTCAGGATCGCAAACTCGATGGAGTGCAGAGCAACTCAATCAGCATGCCAGCAAGGTTCCTCGGCGACAGCACGTCCGTTCCACTCAAAGCATCTTTAGCCGAGGACATTCCCGTTTCCACGACCGGTTCGATTGAACCCAGCAGGATCACGCGGAGGTTGGCGACCAAGTGAGTCACGTCAAGGCGCAAGGAGATCCTGTGTGGGGACGTGAGTTCAAACAGCTCGACGTCTTCGCCCGTAACATCTCGATGGATTATCTTGCGCTGGGCGTCGATGTTCTTATCGGCGTGGTGATGCTTCCGTTCAACATGGCTCACCTGGGAGCGTCGACCTATGGTTTGTGGGTACTGGTCGCTTCAGTCACCGCATACTTTTCAATGTTGGATCTCGGTTATGGTGTCGCTCAGGTAAAGTTCGCATCCGAGTATCGCGCCCGGCGCGACAGCGAGGGGCTCAATCAAATTGTCAGCAGCCTGTTTGTTGTTTTCTGCGCCATCGGGCTAATCGCCTTCGCCGTCGGTTCCTTCCTCGCGTTCAATCTCGAACGATTCTTCAACATAACCCCGGTCCAGGCCGAGACCGGCCGACAGGTGTTGCTGATTATCAGCGCCTATGTCGCGCTTGGCTTTCCTGCAAGCGTGTTTGGAGGGATCGTAAACGGATTTCAAAAACACTACCTCAATGGCTGGGTATCCATTGCGACCAGCATCACTGTGGCGGTCGTCAATGTAACCGTTCTGCTAGCCGGTTACGGTCTGGTGGAACTGGTTGCCGCGACTACGACGATTCGAGCACTCAGTCATATCGGATATGCGTTAAATGCTTACCGAGCTTATCCCGGTTTGCGCATCCGATGGTCAAACGTAAGACTGGCGCGGTTGCGCGAGGTAACCGGCTTTAGCGCCTTCATCCTGTTGATTGATGTCGCCAACAAACTTAACTACGCGACCGACGCGATAGTGATAGGCGCTTTTATGACAACGGTGGCGATTGCGATCTGGGCGGTTGCGCGACGATTAATTGATGCGGTCCAGATCGTCACCGGTCAGCTCAATGGATCTATGTTTCCGATCATCGTCGATACCGCAAGCCTCGGCCAGATAGATCGGCTCCGACTTCTGTTCTTACAAGGCACCCGCGTATCGCTGGCGATGGTCGTTCCCATTGCTACCGGGTTGTGTCTGCTGGCCGAACCCTTAGTGACCGCCTGGGTAGGATCTGATTTTGCCGCAAGTGTTCCGATCATCTATGTCCTTGCAGTGGTCGTTGCAATACGCGTGGGGAATTCCACCGCCACAACATTGTTAAAGGGTTCTGGTCAACACCGGCTGCTGGCAATTTCCAATCTCCTGATCGCCCTGGCCAACCTTGGTATAAGCATCGCGCTGGTTGGGCGATTCGGATTGATAGGTGTCGCGATAGGCACGTTAATAGCGATAACACTCGTTTCTATTTTTGTGCTGTTTCCAGCTGCGTGCCGCAGAGTGCAGATTGGTACGCTCGAGGCATTCAAGAGGGCAGTCTTTCCATCGCTCTGGCCGCTAGTCGTCATGGCCGGCTTTTTGGCGATCACTCGCAACCTCGCAAGTGTGAATCTGGCGGCAATTGCCCTTCAGGCGATAACCGCCGGTCTGATATACCTCGCGGTTTTCTTGATGCTGGCGATCGATAGAGGTGAAAGACAGTGGTACTTCGCAAAGTTAAGAGATCTATTAAGAAGAGCAAGTGCAGCGGCAACCGCTTGAAGGGGCGAACCACATGAAAGCAATCATTCTTGCGGCAGGCAGAGGAATGCGTCTTAGGGGAGTAGCTGGAGATAAGCCGAAATGTCTCGCCCAAGTTGGAGAACTGTCGTTGATCGAGCGGCAGATTCAGACGCTTCGGGCATCCGGCATCGACGAGATAATCGCGGTAGTCGGGTTTTGCGCCGACAATGTTCGCCGGGTTTGCGGTCCTGAAATTGAGTACATCGAAAACCCTATCTTCTTCCGCACCAGCAGTCTGTATTCACTCTGGTTGGCGAGACATCGGTTCAATGAGGGGTTCGTCGTTCTGAACTCGGACGTGCTTTTTCATCCTCAGATGATCACCGACTTGATGACCGCTCGCTACGAAGACGCGCTGTTGATTGCTTACAACGCTGAAAACAGCGCCCGGCTTGGCGATGAAGAAATGAAGGTCAAAGTAAGCGCTGGACGAGTTGTAGACATAAGTAAGGCCATGCGCCCCGATGAGGCGGATGGTGAAAATGTTGGGATCGTAAAATTTGGCCCGACGGGGGCGGCTCTCTTGTCGACCCAAATCGGGTTGTTGATCTCGAGGGGAAAACAGCGCGCATGGGCGCCGAGCGCTTTTCGGGAATTTGCGCGATTGCGTGCGCTGCACGCAATCGGAACACGCGGGCTGCCCTGGATCGAGATTGATTTTCCTGAAGACTATTACAGGGCAATAAACAAAGTCCTGCCTGAAATCGAAGAAAAAGGATTTCACTTCGAACACCGGCATTTGCCACGCCAGCGGTTAGCGAGCGCGTTTAGATAGAGGATGGCGTTGAGCAATATCACTAAGTGGCTACAACAAACCGACACTCGCTGGCAAAGGCGAGTGAATCCTGGCCGCAACGTACTTGTAAACGCGCGCACCGCGATGAACTATGCGGTGATCGCTCCCATCCATCGGGCTGTGCTGGATCCTCGAGTGTCCTTTGTTTTTACCGCGAGCGAACAACCGGCTGCCGCAGAAGCGATCTATCGAGAGATCCAAACTCCCATCAAACTGGTTAGCCCGGCACGCGCGTCGCTCATGAAGTTCAGCGCATATCTCGCCGCCGATATGCTTTGGGTGACTCTTCCACGAGGCACACGCCGAATTCTCATGTTTCACGGCGTTGCCGGGAAGTATAGCCGTGTATATGACACGCCGGACCGCTCGATGCGCGAATGGGATAGGCTGTTTTTTATCAATCGGCGGCGGATGGAAAACTTCATACGAGCGGGAGCAATAGACGCCGATAGCCCGGCGCTGCGGCTGGTCGGCTACCCAAAGCTTGACTGTCTTGTTGATGGAACTCTAAGCCGCGATGATGTCCTCAATGAAATAGGCATCGACCCTTCACGGCGCACTGTCCTCTACGCCCCAACCTGGTCTCCCTATTCTTCGCTCAATGCGATTGGTGAAGACCTGGTAAAGGCGCTGGTAGCTGCTGGGTACGCGGTGATCGTAAAGCTGCACGATCGCTCGCGGGAGTCTGAGTTCAATCATTCTGGTGGTATTGACTGGCCGTCGCGCCTCGAACCAATCCTGCGCGCGGGCGGAGGCTGGCTTGCTGACAGCAGCGATGCCTGCCCTTATCTGGCTGCTGCAGATGTATTGATCACCGATCACAGTTCGGTCGGGTTCGAGTACCTTTTGCTCGATCGTCCGATTATTCGAATTGAGATGCCCGCGCTCATCGCAAATACGGATATCAACCCGGAGTATGTGGCGCTATTGAGAGAGGCGTCGACGACGGTACGAGAGGTCGGTGAGACGATTGCCGCAGTCGAGCGGTGCCTCACCGATGCTCGGTCTCTCTCAGAGTCGCGTCGAGCGGTTGCCTCGGAGCTCTTTTATAAGCCGGGCACAGCGACTGCGCGCGCTGTGCGCGAGTTGTACGAAGCAATCGAGCTGGACGCTCCCGCTGCTAAAGCGGCCGCAGGTCTCATTTGATTGAAACTGGAAACATGCCATTAGTATCTGAACAGAAGAGGGCGAGTGGAGCGTCGGTGCCCGGCGATGTTGAGGATTCCTACCCGCTCACGCCCCTACAACAGGGAATGCTCTTTCACACGCTTTATGAGTCAGAAGGCGGTGTGGAAATCGAGCAATTTCTGTTCACGATCCTCGCTGATCTGAACACTCAGGCATTCAACAACGCCTGGCAGCAAGTGATCGATCGACACCCGATTCTTAGGACCAGCTTTCGATGGCAGGGTCTCGAACAACCGCTTCAACTGGTCCACAACCGCGCTTGCTTGAGCGTGCATCACGAGGATTGGCGCACATTCCCGTTCCCGGAGCAGCAAGAGCGGCTCGATGGTTATCTAAAAAGCGACCGGCTCCGTGGGTTTGATCTTACTCGGGCGCCGCTGATGCGCGTTGGCCTGCTTCAAATCGCCGACCGCGGATTTCATCTGGTGTACACGTTCCATCACGCATTGCTCGATGGCCGGTCGCTGCTCCGGGTTCTCGAGGAAGTTCATGCGCTCTATGATTCAGCGCTGCGCGGGCTTCCTCTCCGAGTGCCGGCGCCACGTCCTTTTCGAGAACATATCGAAGCGCTTGGCCAGGTCGATATTCGCAATGCGGAGTTGTTTTGGCGAGAAACGTTGCGAGGGTTTACCAAACCCACTCCTCTTCCTGCGTCCTGGGTCAGACGAACCAGTCCTGAAAATGAGCCGGCTCACGACGAGCTGGGGACCCGGCTGTCGAAAGAACTGACGTCATCGTTGAAAACATTGGCGGCGGAAAACGGTGTAACCCTTTACACATTGGTTGAAGCATCCTGGGCTTTGTTGCTCAGCTGCTACTGCGGCGAGCGGGACGTGGTTTTTGGGGCGATAAGAGCGTGCCGGAGCTCTTCTGACAACGACTCATTGGGGCTGTTCATAAATACGGTTCCACTTCGAGTGAACGTGCCCGAAGATAAACCGCTTAAGTCATGGCTCAAGGAGTTGCGTGCGCAGCACCTTGCACTGCGCGAATACGAACGAACCCCACTGGCTCAGATCCAGGAATGGTCGGAAGTCTCAAACGGAGAGCCGCTGTTTGAAACTTTCCTGGAATTCAAAAACTACGACCTCAGATCGTTCATTCAATCGCTTTGGAGCAACTGGGAGATTCGGGACTTCAAACTTCTCGAACAGACAAACTACCCGCTGTCGCTCTCAGGGTCGGCGAGCGATACCCTGTTGCTGAAGATTGAATATCAGCGGCAGCGTTTTGAAAAAGACACTATTGAAAGAATGTTAGGGCACCTGACGACGATCCTTCAGGAAATGGTCCCCGGCATAAACGAGCCAGTCTCTCGAATTGCAATGCTGACAGCGGCCGAACGCCACCAAATCGTAATCGAGTGGAACAACAACACCTCGACCAACACGGAACGCCGCACAGTACATAAGCTGTTTGAGGAGCAAGCTGCTCGAACGCCGAACGCGGTCGCGGTCATCTCCGAGGATGCGCGCGTGTCCTATTCGGAACTAAATGCGAGGGCGAATCAACTGGCTCATTACCTGATCTCGCGGGGCGTGGGGCCGGAAACGCTTGTTGGCATATCGGTAAAACGCTCTCTGGAGATGATCGTAGGTGTTCTCGGCATTTTGAAAGCCGGCGGCGCTTACGTGCCGCTCGATTGTGCATATCCGGACGAACGATTGGCAGTGATGCTTGCAGATGCTCGCGTGCCGGTGCTGCTGACTCAGCAGCACTTGCGTGCGCGGCTGCCGAAAACGGATGTGTCTTTGGTCTGTCTGGATTCGGACTGGGAGATCGTCGCGCGGCACTCAACCGATAATCCCACGCGACCGATAGCCCCCGAGAATCTTGCGTATGTTGTATATACCTCCGGTTCTACCGGGACACCCAAAGGCGTTTTGATAGAACATCGCTCGCTTTCGAGTTACGTCGCTTTCGCGGGCCGCGATTTTCGTATCACCCCCGACGATCGCATTTTGCAATTCGCATCCCTGAGCTTCGATACAAGTGCGGAGGAGATTTTCCCCTCCCTCGCACGAGGCGCAACTGTTGTATTGCGCACTGATGCGATGTTGAATTCGATACCCGGATTTCTGCGAAAATGCAGCGACTGGAACATAACCGTCCTGGACCTTCCGACTGCATACTGGCACGAACTTACCGCAAGTCTTCTCGCCGAAGGATTGTCGCTGCCGAAGTCAATACGCCTGGTCATTATTGGAGGCGAGCGAGCCCTGCCCGAGCGCGTGGCTGAATGGCGCAGATGCGCGCCGACCCGAGTTCGGCTGCTGAACACCTACGGTCCCACTGAAGCGACGATCGTCGCTACGATTGCTGATTTGTCCGAACCTCTCGACGAGGTTATCTCGGATGTGCCGGTCGGACGACCCATTTCTGACGCTTCGATATATATCCTGGATCGGCATCTCAATCCGACACCGATCGGAGTAAGCGGTGAGCTGTACATCGGCGGGACCGGGTTAGCCCGCGGGTACCTGAATCGTCCGGAGCTTACGGCTGAGAAGTTCCTGGCGGATCCTTTTAAAGCTGAGGCCGGCAGGCGGCTTTATAGAACGGGTGACCGCGCGCGTTACTCTCCGGATGGCATCATTCAGATCTCCGGCCGAGTCGACAACCAGGTCAAGATCAACGGCTTTCGAGTAGAGCTGGGCGACATCGAGAATGCTCTTCGCTCCAGCGCGCAGGTTAACGATGCGGTTGTTATGTTGCGAGAAGACCGATCGGGGGTGAGGCGTTTGGTGGCATATGTCGTGCCGCCTCGGAGTGCCTACTCTTTCGCGCCCGATGAGCTTCGCGATCAGCTGCGCGGCTTTTTGAAGAAGAAGCTCCCGACATACATGCTTCCTTCGTGGTTCGTGTTGCTCGATGAGCTTCCGCTTTCGAATAGCGGAAAGGTCGATCGGAGTAACCTGCCGATGCCCGATCCGGAGCAGACCGCGTCAAAAAAAGAGAGCTATGTGCGACCGCGAGATCCTCTCGAAAGACAACTGGTCGAGATATGGGAAGACGTCCTGGGCGTGAGACCGATAGGCATCAAGGACAACTTTTTCGATCTCGGCGGGCATTCGCTTCTTTCCGTTCGGATGATGAGCCGGATCGAACAGATAACCGGTCGACGTCTGCCACTTGCTACCTTGTTTGATGAAGCCACAGTCGAGCATCTGGCCGCGATGATTATTCACCACGAGACGAGCCGGTCTAAATCGGCCATCGTCAAGATTGGAGAGGGCGGAACCAAACGGCCCTTCTTTTTCCTGCACGGTGATTTCAACGGCGGCGGGTTCTTTTGCCGAAAGCTAGCTCATGGACTCGGCGACGAACGTCCCTTCTATGCTATTCAGCCTCACGGACTCGACGGAAGTCCGATCCCGTTGACAATCGAGGCTATGGCATTGAGTCATCTGCACGCGCTGCGAGAAGTTCAACCTCGAGGCCCGTACTTGTTGGGCGGTTACTGCAACGGAGCCGCGGTAGCGTTCGAAATCGCGCGTCAGCTTCAGGCGGAGGGTGAGAAGATTGACCTTCTTGTCTTGCTTTGTTCCTCTGTAACCGGCGCGCTTCGATACAAGCTTCTTTACAACCTCGTTAATCGCTCCGCCGGGGGAGTCAGCGATGCCGGGAGCGAGGAAAGGCTGCGGCGTTTCCTCGAGTACCGAGCGAGACTCATCCGTGTTCTAGAGATCAAGGATTATTACAAAGCCCGGTTCGAAGAGTTCTCGCGCTTGCAGATTCGCGAGCAAGTCTCTTTCGTCAAAGGGAAGACACGGACGACCTTAAAGAATCTGGGACGCGCGCTTGCGTCGATTCAAAAACATCCAAACAGACAAGCTGCGCCGTTTGCTTCTTCGACACAAGAAATCGGCGGAGATCGGCGGCAGCTTACAACGGCGGCTTACGCGAGAGCGATCATGGGGTACGTCCCAAGACCCTATTACGGCCCTGTAACTGTCTTGTGGCCTTCAGAACTGGCGCTCGAGGATCCTAAAGATCCGACTGCCGGATGGAGCAGGGTGACTACTTCGGTTGACGTTCAAACTATACCGGGCGGGCACATTACCTGCGTGACCAACTACGTCGACCAGCTGGCAATCATATTGCGTAAATGTATCGATGAATCGCAGACCGCGGAAGCTGGTATTTCAACTCGGGCCGCTCGAGCATGAATCACGATGGGTAGGCTAGACATTTCTTCGGAAGGCTGCGCGCGGATGCCATCCCGATTGAGCGGGGGTGAAGTCCATGTGTGGTGCGCTTCGCTGCAACCGACGAGATCGCGGGTCGCCTCGTTGAATGAACTTGCAGCCGACGAACGCGAGAGAGCTCGTCGATTTCGCTTTCACAAAGACTTTGAGCGCTTTGTGCTTTCACGCGTAGCGCTCAGAGGCATCATTTCTCGATACCTTGATGTAAAACCCAGCGCTCTTCGTTTTTCCTATGGCGCTTATGGGAAACCCGCGCTCGCTAAACCACACGAGGGGTTGCTGAGCTTCAATCTATCACGCTCGCACGACGTGGCCCTGTACGCCATAACATCCGGCGCGAACGTCGGTATTGATGTTGAACGGACTGATACGGATATCGGGACCGATGAACTGTCCGAGCGCTTCTTTACCCCTTCGGAATCTGCGTGCATACGGAGATTCAGGTTGCCGGAGAAGAGCAAAGTCTTTTTGCGGTATTGGGTGAGCAAAGAGGCTTATGTCAAAGCAACCGGATATGGGCTTGCCCTCCCGCTTGATTCCTTCGAAGTTTCGTTTGATGAAAGGCCCGAGCTGATGGGAACCGAAGCAAAAGGTCGGGCGAGCTCGCGTTGGGCATTGAGCACCCTCGATGGCTTGAACGATTACACAGCGGCGATCGTCGCCGATCAGTACTGTTCAAAAATAAGACGCTGCGGATGGTACTCGGCTTCTTAGCTTTGTCTGGCGAAAGTTCACCTTTTGAATCCCTGCCTCGATTCTGAGTATTGGAATTCTCAGGAGACCTCACGGCGAGGTCCGACTAAACAAGGATGATTTTAACGCGACCTGGATAAAAGGCTACTCATAGTTCTGCCTCATGATTGATGGCACACAAATCGCAGATCGTGGCAGGGAAGCGTCATTCGAAAGGCGAAGGAGCGTGCTGGTAGCGGGCTACGACGTAAGTGTGAAACAAACGAAAACAGCGATGAAGCCTATAAGACTATTCGCATCTGCCTTTGCTTTAGCGATGCTCGTCCTGTGCGCGCCGCAGCAAGCATCAGGTCAGGAACGTCTTTGCGACACGGCCTTTGAGGATTGCCGGCAACCCCTATGGACTCTCATTGACAACGAGACCGTGGGGATAGACGTGTCCTTTTGGTTTATTCAGGACACCTCGCTATCGAACAAAATCATCGCGAGGTTTCAGGCTGGGGTTCCGGTCCGCATTTTGTGCGATCCCCGAGCGAGCGCCACCTACGCGGGCAATCAACAAATACTTGATCAGCTCCGCGCCGCCGGCATCCCGATGCGCTACAAGGTGGCTGACTGTATTTTGCACCGAAAGTTCATGTTGTTTGCCGGCCAGGGCCAGGTCGAATTTAGCGGCGCGAACTATGGACCATTTTTCTTCGTGCCTTCGGTGCCGTACCAGGATTACATAGATGAAGCGATATATTTCACAAGCGTGCCGTCGGTTCTCAACAGCTTCAAAACTGTTATGGACGATATGTGGACGGACGCGGTCAACTATGGCAACTATGGGAATATCAGCGGGCCGTTAACGCGTCGCTATCCTGTGTTTCCCATCGATCCGGAACTCAACTTTCCGCCCAGCGCAACCGGGGTCGAAAGTTTTTATAACCGCAGCCTCGACGCATTCAATCGCGAGACGCAGAAGATCGATGTGATTATGTACCGCATCACCAACCTGGGCTTTACCAACATGACCATCGATGCGGTGAATCGAGGCATCCCGGTACGATTGCTTACGGAGCAAAATGAGTATAGGAATCGCGATCGCCCCTGGGATTCTTACAATGTTGATTTGCTCTACAATGCGGGAATTCAGATAAGAATTCGTGCGCATCAAGGTCTAAATCACGAAAAGGCAGCGATTCTTTACGGCCAGGGTCTTACGATATTCGGCTCATCCAACTGGACCGGCCCGTCGGCCAATTGCCAGGCCGAGAATAACTACTTCACAACGAAGACCTGGTTCTTCAATTGGTTTGTGAATCACTTCGAGCGAAAGTGGAATTCGACCACCGAGACTCAACCGTTCACGCCGCTGCCGCCGGACGAGCCTTCGTATCAGTCGCCGGCCAACAACGCAACCGGGAGACCGACCAACGTCACGCTGTCGTGGGAAGGCGGACCCTACGCTCACAAATTTGACATTTACTTCGGCACCAACCCGAATCCTCCGTTGCTGGCCGCCGACCAGTTTATTGGAGCCGTAGACAACGGATCTGTTCCGGAGACTTACACTCCCCCGACGTTACAAGCTGGAACTCGATACTATTGGCGTATCGTCAGTAAGACCATGGCGAACATGACCGCCAGCGGTCCCATCTGGAGCTTTACTACCGCGGGAACTCCAGGCGCAGCGCCAACCGTTTCGTCTATTTCGCCCAATAGCGGAAGCACTGCCGGTGGAACGGCTGTCACTATCACCGGAACTAATTTTTTGGCGGGGCCGGCCGTGAGTATCGGAGGGGCGCCAGCAACCGGCGTCAACGTGACCAGCAGCACGACGCTTACCGCCGTTACGCCTGCGCATGCCTCCGGCACGGTAAGCGTGTCTGTGACTAACACCGACGGGCAAAGCGGGACGCTGGCAAATTCGTTTACGTACACGGCACCGCCCCCGCCCCCGCCTCCCGGTCAAGGGGACATCGTTTTGTACGCCGCAGAGGCAGCGGTCAGAGTCGGAAGCTGGAGCGTTGTCTCTGACTCATCAGCCGCCGGCGGTTCCCGGCTCTTTAATCCGGATGCCGGCGCTCCAAAGCTGGCAGACGCTCTTTCTAACCCGGCCAGCTATTTTGAAGCGACTTTCCAGGGTCAATCGGGCGTAGCATATCGGCTTTGGATCCGAAGCAAGGCTCAAGCGGATCAGTGGGCGAATGATTCGGTGTTCGCTCAGTTCTCGGACAGCCTCGATGGTAATGGAGGATCGCCGGTATATCGTATCGGGAGCACCTCAGGCGCAGTCATCAATCTCGAAGATTGCTCGGGTTGCGGCCTTCAGGGTTGGGGTTGGCAGGATAACGGATGGGGATCAGGGGTTATGGGTCCTCTGATCTATTTCGCTACCAGTGGCACGCACACGATCAGAATACAACCAAGGGAAGATGGGCTGTCCATCGACCAGATAGTGCTGTCGCCAGGAACCTTTTTAAACTTGCCGCCCGGAACGCTTAAAAATGATACGACTATCTTACCGAAGTCGAGTGGCGGCGGTGGCGGCGGCGCTCCCAGCGTTTCATCGATCTCGCCCAGCAGCGGGGGCACCGGCGGAGGAACCGCGGTCACAATCTCAGGTTCAAATTTTGTCTCTGGTGCTACGGTGACCATTGGCGGGAACGCAGCTACAAACATAAATGTTGTAAGCGGTACCACGATCACCGCGGTGACGCCGGCCCATGCCTCAGGAGCTGTAAACGTAGTTGTGACGAATCCCGACGGCCAGAGTGGAACCTTAAGCTCCGGGTTCACTTATACGACATCACCGCCTCCGGCGCCCGCCGTGTCATCGGTCTCACCAAACACAGGTTCTACTGCCGGGGGGTCAGCGGTCACCATCACCGGAACCAACTTCGTCGCCGGCGCGACGGCTTCGTTTGGCGGTGCCCAGGCTACCAATGTCAATGTAACAAATAGCACTACAATCACCGCACTCACCCCAGCGCATTCCGCAGGCGTGGTCAGCGTGGTCGTATCTAACCCGGATGGACAGAACGGCACGTTGAGCGGCGGCTTTACCTATTCGGCACCGCAAACAGCACCGCCTCCCACTGTGGCAAGCATCTCGCCGAACTTCGGACCAACCGCAGGCGGTACTGCAGTTACTATTACCGGATCGAACTTCGTAAGCGGCGCGGCGGTGACTTTCGACGGCGCTGCGGCATCCAGCGTGGACGTTTCGAGCAGCACGTCTATAACCGCGGTAACCCCGGCTCACGCCGCCGGCGCCGTGAATGTGGTGGTCACAAATCCTGACAGCCAAACCGGTGTTCTGGGGAATGGGTTTACCTACAGCGGCGGCGAAACGGTGTTGCTCGCCGATGACTTCAATGACAATTCGCTCGATTTATCCAGGTGGAATAGGAGCTTGTTTAGTGGCTTTACGGATACGGGACTGCCCGTCACCGAAAACAACCAGCGTCTGGAAATCGGCCCGTTGCTGACAGCAACCGGTGACTCTCATTACGCTGGGATACGGTCTGCTGTCTCGTATGATTTCACAAATGGCTACTGTTATGTGCAAGTCGTACAGCCGGCTTCGCCGGCCACTAGCGCCGATGCGATGCTCACTATTGGGCGGGACGTCAACGGCTACTATCGAATCTATGTCGAGGGCGCCTCGATAATCTTTCAAAAGAGAATCGGGGGCTCCAAGGTCACACTGCTCAGCGCCACCTACAACTCAACCAGCGACAGGTATTGGCGTATTCGTCATGAATCGGCTTCAGGCAAGGTGTTCTTTGAGACCGCCCCCGATAGCGGAGGAGCGCCCGGCGCCTGGAGCGTCAGATACAACGAGCCGTGGAATACCAGCGGGATTCCGCTTAGCTCGGTTGCTTTTGAAATCAAGGGCGGCACCTGGCAGCCCGAATCCAACGCGCCCGGCAAAGTCATCTTCGATAACTTTAAAGCCGCAAAACCATAACCGTCTCGAATTCGCTCGCGAAGATTGGCGAGCGTTGATCGATTCGAATCTGCATGTCGTCAGACTCCTCATGCGCCGGTCCCACCGCGGAGCACCCCACCGGCTGTTTAAGCCTGCACCATAAGGCTAAGGCGTTGTTTCTATCTAGAAAGAGGTTCGATGTGCCAACCCAAATCCGCAGGCTCGTATCAGCCCCCGTGCTGACTTCGTTCCTTGTCTTGCTCTTAGTTGCCATATCGCTATCACTACCGTCCTTAGCGGGGGTCTATGCTCATTCCGTCGTCACCAAATCAACCGCTCAGAGTGGAAAACAAATTATCGGTGCGCCGGGCCGGCCGGATCGATCTTCTGTAATCAGCTTCTCTGAGTCACCACGAAGGGAAGCCGCACCGGGTAACCCCGAGGATGTAGCTGAGCCGGAACCAAAACCGCAGGGCAAATTGCTTCCGGTCGACGCGTTGGTTCAGAAAGAAGGCGACCGCAGCGGTCCTGGTCAAGGATTGCTGGCTCCGTCTCCCGCGCCGTCGTCAAGTTTCCAGGCGCTTGCGGATAACAACAACCAGGTGCCACCTGATACTCAGGGCGCAGTTGGGCGAAATCAGATGATGGTAACGCTCAACAGCCAGGTTAGTGTGCAGACCAGGACTGGCGGGACAATAGGCACGACGTCGCTTACGGGTTTTTGGTCGAGCCTCGGTTATTCGAACGTGTTCGATCCACGCGTGTTATATGACCGTTACAGCGACAGGTGGATATTCGTCGCGCTCGCGGATTATCGAACTGCTAGCTCGGCGGTGCTGGTCAGCGTGAGCCAGACGAGCGACCCGAGCGGCTCGTGGCGGCTCTACGGTATCGACGTAGATTCGACTAACCAGAATTTTGCAGACTATCCAATAATAGGGTTCAACAAAGATTGGATTGTCGTCACGGTGAACGTCTACAGGATCAGCGACAAGAGTTTCGTGACGTCTAACGTTTATGTTTTGAACAAAGCGAATCTGTACGCGGGCGGCGCCGGCGCGTTCACCCTGTTGCAAGATAGTTCCGGTCATTCAATGGCTCCCTCAGTTACTCATGACAATACGACTTCGACAATGTTTCTGGTTGAAAACTGGAACGGCAATCTCTCCGGAAGCGGCTATCTGCGCATGAGCACCATCACCGGCCCGGTTGGTTCGGAGGTATTGAATTCCGGAATCATGTTTCCCTCAACACCGGATGTTTGGGGAGATTCCGCGCCCGGAGACGGGAATTTTGCGCCACAACTTGGCTCTTCGCAAAAGATCAGTAACGGCGACGCAGTGATTCAAAACGTCGTCTACCGCAATGGTTCGCTTTGGTGTGCCCAGACAATTTTTTTGCCGGCGAGCGCGCCTACGCGAAGCGCAATTCAGTGGTGGCAACTGAGCCCCGGGGGGGTGATTCTGCAGCGCGATCGTATTGATGATTCGACCGGTAATCTCTTTTACGGGTTTCCAAGCATCGCTGTTAATCAGAACAACGATGCGTTGATCGGCTATTCCCGCTTTTCCGCGTCACAATACGCGAGTGCAAATTATTCCTTTCGAGCGGGCACTGATCCGCCTAACAGCCTGCGAGATGAAGCAGTGCTCAAAGCGGGCGAGGCTTCTTACTTTAAAACCAACGGAAGCAGTCGCAACAAATGGGGAGACGTCGGCAGCACCGTAGTCGATCCGTTGAACGACACGGACATATGGACTATTCAGGAGTACGCGGCGGCGCCGGTTGGTGGCGCGGACAGGTGGGGCACCTGGTGGGGCCGCATCAATCTCTCAGATTCCCAGGCGTCTGCAGGCGAAGTCGTTTTATATGCGTCCGAGGCTGGTGTAAAGGTCGGTAACTGGGTTGTCGTTTCAGACTCATCCGCGGCAGGCGGCGCGAGACTCTCAAATTCGGATTTGGGCGCGGCCAAAATAGTAAATCCTCTCGCCAGTCCTTCGAATTACTTCGAGATGACCTTTAACGCACAAGCGGGCACCGCTTATCGGTTGTGGATCAGAGGAAAGGCGCAAGCGGATTCCCCTTACAATGATTCCGTGTTCGTTCAGTTTTCTGGAAGCGTTGAGTCTGGCGGTACGCCCGCTTATCGAATCGGAACGACGTCGGCGACAACGATCAACCTTGAGGACGATTTAGGGGCCGGGCTGAGCGGTTGGGGATGGCAGGACAATGGGTGGGGAGTAGGAGTATTTGGCCCGTTGATCTATTGTCAATCTTCGGGCGCCCAGACAATCAGGGTGCAGGTTCGCGAAGATGGATTGTCGCTTGATCAAATTGTGTTATCGCCGGGGAGTTATTTGAACT
>DASRIZ010000542.1:0-4901 GCA_035649735.1 Blastocatellia bacterium
TTGAAGTCGCGGCCAAGCATCGGCAGTGCGCGCATCACACGAAAATAGTCCGCCGACACCATACGAGTGTTGACGGCCTGGGCTTCTGCGCCGCCAGTCATCGTCATCTGATAACCGCGAATCAAAGCGATGTGCTCAAAGGATTGATTGCGTTCACGCCAATCCAGGAAGTTCGGATAGGATATCCAACGCGTGCGGATCTGCTCGTGGCGCTCGGTAATCCAAACCAGTCTATCGGCTTCGTGGTAAGGCAAGGGACGCATCAGCACCGCGTAAACGACGCTGAAGATCGCGCTGTTGGCGCCGATGCCCAGCGCCAGCGTCAACACTGCGATTGATGCGAAGCCGGGTCGTCTGGCCAGCAGTCGAATTCCGTAATGCAGGTCTCGCCACAGATCTCCAAACACTCTTAATCTCCTGGTGCGCAAAGCATCAGGTTCTCGCTTCACGCTACGTTCGACTCGTCGCAGTTCCTGAGCCAACGAAACGCCGTCGCTCAACTCCGCGAGCAGCTCACGTTTGGCGTCTTCGCTGGTGGCTCCGCGAGTGAGCAGTTCTTCGTACCGCGACTCGAAGTGCTGCGCCATCTCCTCTACGATTTCAGCCTCGCGAAACGGATCGAGCTTCAAGCCAATCAGGCGTTTTCCAATTTCATGTTTCCAGTCAACCATCTTTGCGCTTCTCGATTGCCGATTGATTGTGCTCGATGGCTTATGGCGGGCGATCGCCAATCGGCAATTGGCAATTCTCAATCACTCGCAACGGAGTGCTTCCATCGGATCAACCTTGATCGCGCGCTGCGCGGGAATCCAGCAAGCGAACAAGGCGACCGCAGTCAGGAAGGCAGCCATTATACAAAACGCAAGCGGATCGAATTGGCCGATGTCGACCAACACCGCCGCAAGCATTCCCGATATCGCAGCGCCCCCAGCCAGACCCAGAACAACACCAATCGCAATCAGCCTTCCGCCCTGCCTCAAGAAGAGCGAGATCACATCGCGACTTTGCGCCCCCAAAGCGAGACGTATACCGATCTCACGAGTGCGCTGACTGACAACAAACGCCATAACGCCGTACAGCCCGATAGACGCGAGCAATAGAGCCAGCACGCCTAAGATGCTCGACAGCAATGCCACCGCCCGGAAGGGAGCCATTTGAATTGTCAGTGAATCTTCAAGGCGGCGCGCTAGAACATTCAGATTGGGATCAAGGGCGAAGGCTTCGTCGCGGGCCGCTGTAATTACCGTTCGCGGATCGCCTTCGACGCTGACAACTAAGTATTCGGCAGTTCTTGTTTCGTTCGGGTGCGAAAACGACTGCAACGGTAGGTAGAGAAACATCTCATCTTTTCGCCAAACCCATATCTGCCTGGTGTCGTTGGTAATGCCGATGACTTCACGTCGCTGGGAGCTGGACCGCGGGTTGAATGTGTCGTTGTTTTTTGCAGTCGCGAAGCCAATGTCGATGTGTTTTCCAAGTGCTTCGCTTGCGTCTCGGATGCCAGGCCAGAAGTGGCGAACAGTCGATTCGTTGATCAGCACGACGGGCGCATGCGCCTGTGCTTCCTGATCAGTGAAGACACGACCGCGGGTGATGCGCAGGCCAAGAGTTTGGAAAAAGTCGGTGGATACATATGTGACGCCGGCGGGTAACTGGCGCTCTGGCAGGCTTCCATCGCCGGCCAGCGTGACTCGCACGGTGCGCGGCCCGCCAGTGAGCGGCGCTCGATGCGATTGACCCGCCGCTTTTACCCCCGGCACTGCGCGCAAACGAGCAGCAAGTTGGCGATTCAGTTCAATCTCCTTGCTCGGGTCGTTTTGCACTCTCTGCAAGCTTGTCTGTAACAAAACAACATTGTTCGTTACCAGACCGGTATCTATAGTTCGCGCCTTTTGCAGATTGCGGACAAGCAAACCCGCGGCGATCAGCAGCGTCAGAGACACGGCAATTTGCGTGACGACCAGCGTATTGCGGACCCGCGAGTGGCTCAATCGCTCGCCGAATGTCGAGCCTTCATCCTTCAGGGCTGAATTGAGGCTGGGCCGCGAAGCTTGCATTGCTGGGGGGAGTCCTGCTGCTAATCCGGCCAGCAACGACAACAACAACGCAAACCCGAAGATACGATAGTCCGGGCCAAGATCAAGCGAGACCTGTTCGACCAGCGCGCGCGGAAGCGGCAATTCTGCCAGCACGACTGGGTACAGCACGTCGACCGTCCAGATTGTCAACAGGAAACCGGCAACACCTCCCAGCGCCGAAAGCAGGACGCTTTCGGTGAGGATCTGGCGGATCAAACGCCATCGGCTCGCGCCCAACGACAGACGCACGGCAATCTCGCGCTGACGCGAGGCGCTGCGGGCCAACAGCAGGTTGGCCACGTTTGCGCATGCAATCAACAGAATCAGCGCGACTGCGGTCAATAACGGCGCGACCAGCGGAATCAGGTGATCATCAAGTTGAACGAATGTTGCGCCGGCGCCAACACTGATAAACGTCTCGCGCTCGGGATCGGGATACTGCTGAGCGAGCTGGTCCGCGAGCAGGTTCATATCGGCTTGAGCCTGCTGGCGTGTCACCCCCGGCCTTAATCTGCCAGTCAGCGAGAAGGAATCCGCGCTGCGATCAGTCAGCCATCGTGTGTTGTTCCAACTCCCGGCCACTTGATCACGCATCATCAATGGAATCCAGAACTGCGGCGAATCCGGAATTGTGCCGATAAAACCACGTTCCGTAACCCCGATGATCGTAAACGGCCTCCCGGCAACCTTGACGGTTTGGCCGATGACTTCGGGATCGGAGTTGAATCGCTTTTCCCAGCAGATATAGCTCAGGACCAGCACCGGATGCGTGTCGGGCGTGCGGAATTCTTCGGGCGCAAAGTCGCGTCCCAGAACCATCTCCGCCCCAAGCACCGAAAAGTAATTCCCTGAAACTAGTTGGCCGAAGCCGAGGCTCTCAGAAGCAGCCATGGGCTCATCAACACCCGCGGCTGGTTCGCGAAACGTGGCGGCAAACTTATTGAACGCAATTAGTCCCGCAAACACCTTGTTCCGATCACGGTAATCCAAATAATCGAGATAGGAGAACAGCGGCGTCTTCTTTCCATCGCGGGTTCGTCCTTCAATTGTGGTGATGCTGTGCGGGTCCTCGAGCGGCAGAGGCTTTAGAACAAAGGCATTAAAGACCGTAAACAGCGCCGTACTGACTCCAATACCCAGAGCCAGCGTTGCGATAGCGATCAGCGCAAACCCCGGAGTTCTCCGCAGGGTTCGTGCGCCATATCTCAGGTCGTGCCACAGGTCTTCGAGCATTTTGCCGCCACGCCGGTTTGTGGGCAGCAAGGCGGGCTCTCGCCTTGCCGGATGCTCAATGCGGCTGATCTCACGCGCAAGATGCTCGCTCGACCTTAATTCGGCGAGAATCGCGCGAGTTGCTTCGTCGGGGGTCGCACCACCGGCAAGCAACTCGGCTTGTCGGTCCTCAAAATGTTGCGACAACTCCTCGATTATCTCGGCCTCGCGAGTTGGATTAAGATCCAAGTCCGCTAGGCGCCGGCTGATTTCATGTTTCCATTCGTTCATGTTTGTATTGCCGATTGCTTACTGCGAATTCGGCAATCGCAAATCGGCTATCGGCAATCTTGTTTATTCATACCGCAGCGCCACCATCGGATCGACTTTCATCGCCCGACGTGCCGGCACGTAGCAAGCCATCAACGCCACCACCAGCAATACGACCGGCGCGCTCGCAAGCGTAATCGGGTCGGTAGGCCTTACCTGGTACAGCATCGTTTCAAGAAAACGCCCAATCGCCCACGCGCCTCCAAGCCCTAACACGGATCCACCTGCCGCCAGCGCCATTCCGCGACCAATCACCAGCCTGAAGACGTCGCCCGGCCGCGCGCCCAGCGCCAGCCTCACCCCTATCTCGTGGGTCCGTTGCGAAACAAGATAAGCCATAACGCCGAACAAACCGACGCAGGCCAGCAATAGCGCCACTCCCGCAAAAACCGCCAGCAGAAACATCGTAAACCGGCGCGAACCGAGCGAGTTTGAGAGTATCTCGCCAACGCTTCGGATCTCGTAAACGCCAAGATTCGGATCGATCGATCCGATCGTGCTCCGCAAGGCGGAGACCTGAGCGTTCGGTTCACCGCTCGTGCGAATAACCAGGTTCATCGGGTTCCAGCTGGCTGCAAACGGGGTCGAAACGTACGACATCGGAGCAGGATCCGATTCAAGAGAGATAGTTTTGATATTGCCAACCACTCCGACAACCGTGAAAGCTGTCCTTCCGAAACTCACCAGGGTTACGGACTTGCCGATCGGGTCTTCGCCTGGCCAATACCGCTGAGCCATCTCTTCGCTGATGATTGTAACCGGCTGTGAGTCGTTCTTGTCGCGCTCCTCAAACTCGCGACCTCTCAGAGGGATCCCCATCGTCTGAAAATATCCCGGGCTTACGATTCGCCAGTCTGCGGACAAAGGGGTTCCGTCTGCCGTCGGTTTGCCTTCAATGCGGACTTCACCTGCCGTACCCCCTCCAGAAACCGGCAAGCCACTGGTCACCGCAACCGCCTCAACTCCGGGCAGCGCGCTGGCCTCTTCCATAAATCGTTTGTAGAACCCCCACGCTTGTGGGTTTTGCGGATACCGGTTCCGTGGCAAGTTGATTCGCATAGTAAGCAGGCGATCAGACTTGAATCCGGGATCGACGTCCTGCAATCTCCAAAAACTCCGAAGCAATAACCCGGCGGAGATAAGAAGGGCTACCGAAAGCCCGACTTCCACGGTAACCAGAAAGCTCCTGACACGCTGGCGAGCTTTGCCGCCGGTAACCGATCGACCGCCCTCCTTGAGCATCTCGTTCAGATTGGTTCGCGCCGCGTGAATCGCAGGCGC
>DASRIZ010000543.1:0-37453 GCA_035649735.1 Blastocatellia bacterium
GATGAATTCTGAATCACCTAAGGTACCAGTCTCGTCTAAAAAATTGGAGCCAAAGGAACCTGAGATTTTGCGAGAAGTGAACAAGCCATCGGCCGTCAACGACAATTGATAACAATCTCCACACAAAGGGGGAAGGCTAGAATGCACGACCTAACGATTGCCAAGAAAAGCGATTGGGAAGAGCTTCATAAACGAGGCCTTCGCGTCATCGTCGACCCGTTGATCTATCGTCTGGGTCAGATATTCCTTGAGGGTGAGCATGCGGCAGGTGATAAAAAGAACGTCCGATGGCATGCGGTGGAGGGAGATCTAGGTGCTTTGGTCAGTTTTTTCGACTTAATCGTTCTGAACGACCAACTGCCAGCTTTCAACTACACCGACACATTCGATATGGGCCTGAACTTTGACGACAGTCTGGGCGCCCTTGTCAACCGTGGGGACAAGACGCTCGTCAGTGTTAATGTTGATTACGAGCCGTATATGACCGCTAAGCAAGCAGCAGTCGAGCAATTGCGCAGTCGCATGGCTGACGGACCGTTCGTTGGCGAAGCTACGGCCCGGGACATCATCACGAGTCTCGCTGCGGTTGAGTATCAATGGGAACCTTCGCTATTAGGCTTGGAGAACGAACTGCCAAACGCTAAGGATGTCGTGGTTGCGCGGTTCCTCGGCGGGGTACTGGTCTTCGCTGGCTACGCGCAACAGACGGGAGCACCGCACGTGCTCTCACCACGACGGAGTCGACTCGTCACTGCCGCAAGTATCCCAGCGGACAGTGCTGACCCCGCCATTGAAGCGGACGTGTATAAAGAGGTACGGCGACGGCTTCGTGATGGTGGGGCTGGCTGGAGGGAATGGGATGTACCGTGGACACCGTCATTCCTACCATACTTACTGAGTCGAATGAATCTCTATAAGGAGGGTCCCGACATCCTGCTTGAACGAGCGAAAGAACTACGAAGCCGCCCCGCGGTCAAACGATATCGAGAGCTACGCGAATCGATTGCCTCTGAGGATGCAGATCGCTCGACTGAAGCAATCAAGGAACTCACAGCTGCTGCCGATATAATGACCCGAGAACTCGATTCAAATCGTCAAGAGCTCGAGCTTACACGCAGCATGTTCGTAGAAGTGCTACCCAAGGCAGTCGGTGTCGTCGTTGGCGTAGCAGGAGGAGGTCTTGTAGCCGGCCCACCTGGCGCAATCGCGGGAGGCCTTGTCGGGCTAGTCGGCGAGGAAGCGCTCAAAGCGGTACAGCGTAGATTATGGGGATGGGTGATTGACAGGCTCCCATTCCGCAGCGCGCGTAAGCTGCTGACACGCTCGGTCCGGGCCGAGCATGAACTGAGCTCCAATCTCGGAACCAAGCTGAGGACAGTATGGGAGACTGGTCCGCGGAAGGTATGAAGCTGTCGTTAGGCCTGACCCCTCAATGATCCCAAGACCCCTCGTTTTAATCTCAGTTATGGGAAGAATGAGCCGGGGACATAAGTCGTCGCTGATCGCTATTCTTGACGAGCGCGAACGACTCAAAGCTAATGTAAGTACTAGGCTCGTCCTCGCTACGGAAAACGCAATATTCTGCTCAGTGTTGCACAGACCATCTTGATCGATTAACCATCCTGTTGCACCAGATACTGGCGCATCGAAGCGAAGCTAACCATTGTAATACGCACAGCAGGCAGATTGCTGAGTCAAGTGACTGTATCGGGAAGAGAACCCACGTCGTTCCCGCTTAGAGGGATCTCGTGATAATTTGAGGGTCAGCCGTGCAATATGCAATTTGCCAATTTATGATTGACGCCTCAAATTGCATATTGCAGGCCTGACCCTCGAATGAGGTTTGATTTTATGACAGACAAAACAAAGACCGTGCGCGCGGCAGTGGTTCAGGCTGGCGCGGTGCCCTTCGATAACGATGCGTGTGTGGATAAGGCCGTCGGGCTGATCGAAGAAGCGGCAGCCTCCGGAGCGAAAGTGATTGTCTTTCCTGAGGCGTTCATTACCGGGTATCCGAAGGGCCTCAATTATGGTCTGGTGGTTGGCGCGCGCGACCCAGCCGGTCGTGAAGAGTTCCGGCTTTATTTCGATGCGGCCATCGAGGTGCCGGGTCCGCAGACGCAGCGACTCGGCGAGGCAGCCGCGGCGCACGGCTGCTACGTCGTGATAGGAGTAATCGAACGCGACGGCGGCACGCTGTATTGCACCGCGCTGTTCTTTGGTGCTGACGGGAAACTGCTCGGAAAGCACCGCAAGCTAATGCCGACTGCCCTGGAGCGGATGATCTGGGGTTTTGGAGATGGCTCGACGCTAACGGTCGTGGATAGTCCCTACGGCCGGATCGGCTCCGTGATTTGTTGGGAGAATTACATGCCGATGCTGCGGATGGCCATGTACGCAAAGAATGTTGCACTCTACTGCGCGCCAACGGCTGATGATCGAGACACCTGGCTGGCGTCGATGCAGCATATCGCCCTGGAGGGGCGCTGCTTTGTTTTGACGGCGTGCCAGTTCATACGCAAGAAGGAGTTTCCGGACAGCGTGCGTGTGTCGCTGGGCGAATCATCCGAGACCGTGCTAATGCGCGGCGGGAGCGCAATCATAAGCCCGTTGGGCAAGGTTCTGGCCGGCCCACACTTCGATGGCGAAACGATCTTGACCGCGGATCTTGATCTGAATGACATTGGGCGCGGGAAGTTTGACTTTGATGTCGTAGGCCATTATTGCCGGCCCGATGTCTTTCAATTGATAGTCAACGAAGCCCCGACACCCGGCGTCGTCGTTAAATCTGTCATCGATTGATCACTGGTTTGCGAAGTGGAGAGATATGATTAACGCTCTTAGCGAAGCCGCCCCGGCCTTCGTCGAGATGGCGCACCGAATTGTCTGGTCAAGTGCCGCAACTGTGGATGCGCACGGACGTCCGCGTTCGCGTATTCTCCATCCTATCTGGCAGTGGGACGGTGTCCGGCTTGTGGGGTGGATTGGCACAAGTCCTACCCCGACAAAACGCGCCCATCTGAACGCGAGCCCATACGTGTCGCTCAATTACTGGTCCTCCTCTCACGATACGTGCGTAGCCGAGTGTCGTGCCGCTTGGGCTTTTGACGACCAGACTCGAATAATGGTTTGGGACCTTTTTCTCAACACTCCCGAGCCGCTAGGTTACAACCCGGCAATCATACCCGCGTGGGAGTCTCCGACCTGTGAAGCATTTGCGGTGATTAGAGTCGACCCGTGGCGACTTCGAGTGTTTCCTGGGAGCGTGTTGCTTGGAAAGGGCGGCAAGGCACTCATATGGCAGGAATGACAGCAAGCTTGTGAGGTGTGAATTGTCGAACGGAAAATCGTCAACGGTCATTGGTGACCACCCGGCACCCAACCATCAGAGGCGGAAAACATGCTCGCTTACAGTATGAACCTAATGAAACGGAGATATTTTAAATCAACCCTCATTCTAGTTTCTTGTCTTTTGGTCTCTTCTTGTGAGCCTCGACTGAATGCCAAGATTTTGGCGGGCTATCCTCCCACGTTTCACTTCGACGGTAATGACAAGATGCGCCATTTTTTTGTTTGTCCTGAGTTGCCAGAAGATCAGCGCGGTGAAGCGAATGCGATATGGCAGATTGCGCCAGATAGTGCCCACGAAAGTAGTTGGCCGGTTGATATCACTTATGGAACATTGCCGCCAGGATTCAGCCAGATAACTCCCAGGAATGGTGTGAAACCGCCGGCTCTTGAAGAAGGTAACCGGTATACCTATCACTTTGTGAGAGGGCTCGGTCTAGGCGGAGGTGCATTCACCATCCGCGAGGGAACCGCGGTAGAACAATAACGTGTGTTTCTTTGCCGTAGCACCTTACTATAAAAGCGCCGCCACGGATGCTAATTGGCATTCGATTGAAATAAGCGACGCACTCCAAATTACGGTATGGAATGCTACGCGCGTCGGACCGCAATAGTCGGGGGGAATGCGGAACACACATACTCTGGGATAAAAATAACTCTTGACTTGAAAACTGATATGAATAGAATAGCTGGCACCCCTTCGCCCCTTATTGCATGTAGCATGTTTGGTCGCTGTTCCAGATGTCCCCACATTGGTTTAACTAAGCCTGTTCGGGCCCTTCGGTAATCGAAGCAACTAAACTCCTTTTCTGCCGTGTAAGTAGCCTGCGAGGGGAATATCCCTTGCACAGCCCAGAGAGCGTGATCAACTAGAACACGACTCTCGGAGACGCTTACGCCTCGGCGGATATGGTCCCCTCGGATGACTCAGCCCTGTTTTAAAGGAGAAACCGTGAGAAAAAAAGCAACCTCAAAAGGTGCGAAACGCGGGAACGGAACGGCTTCGGGCCGTCTTCACTTAGTGGGAACTGTCGAAACGGAAACTCAATCAGCGGATTTTGAGGAACTCGAAACCGCTCCGGATCATCCCGAGATTGGCAGCCCCGGGGCGCATCTATTCGAGAATGAATCGAATTCAGAGACCGAGCTGCTCGCCAAGGAAGTCGATAGCGCCGAAGATCTCGTCGGTGTTTACCTCCGCGAAATGGGCGTGACGCCGATGTTGAACCGGGACGGTGAAGCAGCCCTCGCGCTGCGCATCGAACGCGGTTGTCGCCGCGCCGCAAAGGCCATCTCGCGCATGCCGATTTGTATAGAGGAGATCCTGGCAATCGCGGAGCGACTAAAGCGAGGCGAGCTGCACATCCGCGAGATCATCAATTTTCGGGATCAGGAAGACATCACTGAAGCAGGGATACACGATTGTCTCGTCTCGACTCTGGATTCCATCGCCGAGATAGCGGCAGAGTACAAGCTAACGCTAAAGCTTTACGCGAGAACTCAGAGCGAGCCGAAGAGCTCAAAGAAGTTCCGGAGGCTCCGCGGCAAGCTCGCCCGCCAGCGAGTGCACGTCAGCCGGCTATGCCGCGCGCTCGACCTTACGTCGAATCAACGCGAACAACTCGCTGGTTTGTTACGGGCGGCGGTTAACGAGTGCCGCGATGCGAAAACCGCGATTCAAAAGGCCAAAGCCGCTCTCGAACGAAAACGGAGCCGGCGCGCAAACGAGACCGATCTCAAACGCGCGCTGCGGCAGGCCAATCGCCGTCTGGCTGAGTTGGAAGCGGGCTGGCGCGTCAGTGTAACCGAGCTCGAACGCGCGCTCGCTCGTCTTCGCGTTGGAGATGCCGAAGCTGGGCAGGCAAGAGACGAAATGGTCAGAGCCAACCTCAGGTTGGTTGTCTCGATTGCCAAGAAGTACACAAACCGCGGGTTGCAGTTCCTTGATTTGATTCAGGAAGGCAATGTTGGATTGATGAGAGCGGTGGACAAGTTCGATTGGCGCCGCGGATTCAAGTTCTCGACCTACGGCACGTGGTGGATTCGCCAGGCGATCACCCGGGCGATCATGGAACAGGCGCACACGATCCGCATCCCCGTCCATATGGTGGAGACGATCAACAAGCAGGTTCAGGCTTGCCGCGCGCTGGAACAGGAGCTTGGACGCGCGCCGACGACCGAAGATATTTCCAAGCGGCTCGATGTGCCCGAGGCGCGGGTGCGCAAGGTGTTTGAAGTAGTGCAGGAACCAATATCACTTGAAACACCTGTTGGCGCGGATGAGGACGTCAGCCTTGGTGAGTTGATCGAGGACAAGTCGGTAGCTGGATTCAGCGAGGAACTAATCAACTCCGATTTGCGCGAGGCGATTCAGGACGCGATGAAGCACCTTACGCCGCGCGAGGAGAAGGTTTTGAAGATGCGTTTTGGGTTGGGAGTCTCGGGCCGTGAGCATACGCTGGATGAAGTTGGGGGCTATTTCGGGGTCACCCGCGAGCGCGTCCGCCAGATCGAAGCGAAGGCGTTGTTTAAGCTTCAACACCCATCGCGATCGAGCAAGTTAAAGACGTTTGCCGGTCCCAATCTGGCGCCGCCGCAGCTGACTTTTAAGGGCCAGCCACCGAACCGGTTTTCCAACCCCGAGAACATAAGGAGCGCTTCATGACCAGACGAAATGCCTCCATCCTGATCGTCGACGATGATGATTCTATCCGCAAGCTGCTCATCAATTGTCTGGACGAAAGCGATTGGTGTGCAACGGCGGCAAGCGCGGGGGAAGCGATTAGCTTGCTGGCGTCCAGGCCGTTTAACCTGGTTTTGAGCGACATAACAATGCCGGGCGAGAGCGGCCTCGATCTTTGTGGCCACGTGCAGAGGAGCTATCCGAACACGGCGGTGGTCATGATATCGGCGATGACCGACATCGACTATGCGGTGGAGGCCATGCGTCAGGGAGCGTTCGACTACATCACCAAACCGTTCGATCTATCGCGAGTGAAGTTGGCGGTCGATCGGGCGCTTCGGTATCAGCAGGCGCTTGAGGACAAGCAACGATATGAGCAGGTTCTCGAGGAGCGGGTGCGGATCAGAACCGATGAGCTTAAAACGGCGAACGACGATTTGAACTTCATGCTCGATACGTTGTACAGCAACTACCGTGCGACCCTTCGCGGGCTGGCCGGGACGCTGGAGGCGCGGGACATCGAGACTCGCGGTCACTCTGATCGAGTCGTCGCCTATTCGATGAAGCTCGGCAACAAAATGGGGCTGGATTCGAATGAGCTCATTGCGCTTGAGCAGGGGGCGCTGCTTCACGATATTGGTAAAGTAGGTGTGCCCGATGCTGTGTTGCTCAAACCCGGGTCGCTTACGACTGAGGAATGGGTGAGAATGCGCGAGCATGTTGGCCACGGGCTTCGGATAATCGAGGGCGTGGAATTCCTGACAGGGGCTCGATGGGTTGTCGGCCAACATCACGAGAAGTACGACGGAACCGGATACCCGCACAAGCTGCGTGGTGACTCGATTCACATTCACGCTCGCATCTTCGCGGTGGCCGATGCTTATGACGCAATCAGGAGCGACCGGCCATACCGTGCCGGCCAATCCCACGAAATAGCCTGTGAGGAAATCGCTGGGAGCTCGGGTTCACATTTCGACCCGAAAATCGTAAACGCGTTCCTGAGCATTTCCAAGCAGGAGTGGAATGAGATCCGGCGAAGCTCTCTAGTGGAAGGCGGGTCACGCGATTTGATGGATAAACGACAGATCAGCTCATTTATCCTGTCGTTAAGATCCCCGGAACGATTAACAACCAAACTCACGGCGCTCTGCGCTTAAGCAAACCGCGTAGCGGTGTCCTATCGATAGCCTGCGTGGGTTGGCGATACCCCTGGGCCGCGTAGCCGTTACCTATTTGAATATAAATCGCTTTTGACGCACAGAGGTAACCGCTAACGCGGCCCAGGGGCACGCCAACCCGCGCAAGCTACCTAGTGTACCCAGCTCTTTTGCGAGGTGGGTCTTTGTCCTCACGCGCCGAGTTGCTGGCTGCTGAGGTAGTAATAGAGTCCCTGCCGTTCCATTAACTCTTCGTGAGTCCCTTGCTCAACGATCTTTCCTTTCTCAAGTACAAGGATCAGGTCAGCGTCGCGGATCGTGCTCAGGCGATGCGCGATAACGAACGAAGTTCGACCTTTCAGTAATTGAGACATGTTCTCTTTGACGGCCTTCTCCGACTCTGTATCCAAAGCACTGGTCGCTTCGTCGAAGATCAGAATCGGCGGATTGTTGTACAGGGCTCGGGCGATGGCGATTCGCTGGCGCTGACCGCCGGACAACGCGATGCCGGTTTCACCGATACGCGTGTCATAACCGAGCGGCAGGCGTTCGACGAATTCGTGGGCGTTGGCTACCTTCGCTGCCCAGGTGACCCGCTCGAGGTCAGGTTCTTCTTCGCCAAATGCTGTGTTCTTCGCGATTGTGTCGTCAAACAGATAGTTCTCCTGCAGCACAAAGCCTATCTGGCTGCGCAGGTCGCGATAGCGCAGTTTCTTTTGCTCGACGTCATCGAAGTAGATTGTGCCTTCTGTTGGCTCAAGCATCCCGGCAAGACACTTGACCAGGGTGGTTTTCCCCGAACCACTGCGCCCAACCATCGCCACAGTCGTTCCTGGCGGAATGTTGATCGAGATGTCTTCCAGAATCTTTGCCGAGTCGGGCCCGCCATACTGAAAGCTCACTCCCTGCAATCGTACCCGGCCTTCAAGCGTGCGCACCGGTTTCAAGTGCGAATGGTCGTAGCCCTGCTCCGGTTCCGACTCGAATATATCGTTCATCCGGTTTAGCAGCACGGCGGCTAGTTGCCAGTTGTCCCACATCGAAAGCAGAGTCAGGATCGGCGCGCTCGCCATCGCCACCAATGAATTGAACGCGACCATCGCGCCGATAGTCATCTGACCGCTCATCACCTGCTGCGCGCCAATAAATAGAAAGAGCGCCATCGACAGGAAACCCACCGACTGGACCGCCCCCTCGTAGTTCATCAACAGAAAGTTCGATTTGAATTGCTTGTCCGCCAATGAGTGAAATTCGTTTAGCATCTTTTCTCGTAATGAAGTTTCCGCCCCCAATGCTTTTACGGTTTCGATGCCTTTGATCGCGTCAATCTGATGTGAGGCGTATTTGCCGTAGGATTCTTCCAGTTCGTCGAACATCGGACCAAGACGTTTGCTGGAATACTTCATCAGTCCGGCGTAAAGCGGCGCGACCGCCAGAAAGACCAGAGCGAGCATGGGGCTATATAAAAACATCAGCGCGATAGCGGCCCCGATTTGCGCAATGGCAGTTAATCCGTTGACGCCGTTTTGCACCAGAAACTCCCGTACTTGCCGGACGCCGAGGATGCGTCGTTGGATGTCGCCGGTTTTGCGCGCTGCGAAATAACTCATCGGCAACGCCAGTAATCGACGCGTAATAAAATCGAGCGATGAAGAATCGACGCGCACCGCCACGAAGCTTAGCAAGTATCGCTGCACGATCATTGCCACACTCATGAACGCCAGCACGACCAACATCGCGGCAATCATCATCGAGAGCAGACTGGAATCGTTTTGAACCAGCACGCTGTCGAGGATAACTTGAGTGAAGACGGGCAGGAGCATTTGCAGCGCGCTGACGATAGCGGCCAGCCCGAACGCTTTGGCAAAGACGCCCGCAAACGGCTTCAGAAACGGCATCAACCAGCCGAAGCTCGCTTTAGACACCGGCGCTTGTTCAAACGCTTCAGTGTAATCGAACAGCGCGGCGTACCCGTTCCAGTTTTCGGCTAGTTCCTTGCGGGTGATCCTGCGAATAGCGGTTGCCGGGTCCGCGATCCAGGCGTGCTTGCCGCTCACGTCGAACAACACTACCCAGTGATAGTCCTCCCAGTGAATGATCGCCGGCAGCGGCATTTGGTCCAGGTTCCTTTTCGATGCTTTGACGGAACGCGCAGCTAGCCCGAGCGCTTCGGCACCCTGACATATACCGCGCAAACTGGTTCCGTCGGTCGCCGTTCGCACCATCTGGCGGATACGCGTGACCGAGACTTTTCGACCAAAGTGCCGACAGATCATGGCCAGACTTGCGGCGCCGCAATCCATTTCGTCTATCTGTTTGATATGCGGGAAACCATGAACCCGCTTGCTGCCTTTGATAAAGTGGCCGTCTTCGGTTGCGAACGGGCCGCGGTCGGGTGCCGTTTTGCGATCATCCAGTTGGGTTGGGCTGACCTGCTCAGTCGGTGCGGCATTGGCAGGCAAAATTTCCGTTGCGAAGTCCAGCGGCAGTCGCGCGGTTTTCTTGTAGTCGTATTGCGCGATCCGCTCTTCGATTTTGCGCCTGAATTCCGGGAATCTGGCGTAGACCTTGCCGAAGGTTGTCTCGCTGATCTTGATCAAGCGGCATTGAGTCAACGCTTCGACGCTGGCCCGGCGCGGCTGATTTCTGGCGATAGATAGTTCGCCGAACAGATCGCCTTTGCGTAAGAAAGCCAGTTCGCGTTGCCGCTGCGCTTGTTGCTCCCAAACGCGCAATCGACCGTCTTCAACGATGAAGACGGGGCCGATGGCGGCGCCCTGGCGAATGACCAGCTCCCCTGGTTCGACCGTGACAATCTCGGCTTCCAGCGCCAGCAGCTTCAATGCTTCCGCGGGCAGTTTGGCCAGCACCGTATAAACCTTCATGAAATTCGATATTTCACGATGGCGCTGTTCCGGCTCAATAAAGTTTTTGATTTCAGGATGATTCGCGAGCAATGCCTGGAATAGCGCCGGATCCAGCTTGTATGCCTGCACATCGCTGCTTGCGCGGACAGTCGTATCGCGTTTGCCGATAACCGTCGGGTCGAGCAGGCCAGTCGCGCCAAATGTTTCGCCGGGTTTCAGCAGGTTCAACGGAATCTCTTCGCCGTTTGCGCCGCGTTTGACCATTCGGGCGCGGCCCTGCGCAAGGACATAGACGGCATCGGTCTCCTCCCCTTCAGTGACGATATCGCCCCCGAAGCTGAAACGGGCCGGAGCGAAACAGTCCATCACCAATCTCTTCAAATCCGGGGGAAGAGACATCATCATCGGCAATTGTTCGAGTGCAGATTGTTTGTCGCTCATTTGATCCTCAGATTGTCGTCGCAGCCGTGAAAGACTCAGCGCAATGTTCCTTCCCATTCCACTTGTTCGTTTATCGCCTGGTTCATTAGGGTTGCGGTAATGGCTTGTTCGGCGCGCTCGCGGATTTGCGGATCGTCCGACGCAGGCATTGTTTTGGCGAGAACGGAAAATAGCGGAAAGCCTTCCATCATCCTGATCGGCCCTAACCAGTCACCGCGACGCGCGGCGAGGAAGTGTGGCCGCGCAGGCGCCTCGATTTCATCCAGATAGAAATTCCATTCCTGGACGACGCCCAGCGCGTCATACGCGAGCTCGTCCATCGTAAGGCCGTCCTCTTTGACGCAAAACGCGGCTTCGCGGGCTATACGCTCTTCGGGGAACCAGAGGTAGCGGCAGTCGAAGCGAATCCAGTCAATCCGGTGATCGGCTATTTTGGTTTCCAGCAGTTTCGGTGTAATGGTTTGCAGTCGTTGTCGTTCATACTCGGTTTCGATTCGATGGACCAGGTCGCTTGGCGATCCGGATGCAGGCGGCTCGCCCGTAAACAAGCCGCCGGATCTTGCGGCAACGGCGGCTCGCCCGGCCAACCTGACCGCCCACTCAGAAAGCGTGCCGGCGCAGACGGCGTGACTCTTGATCGCTACGGCGACTTCGGAGCTGCTGATTTCATAGGCAGCTACGATTTCCTTCAGTCGTCGGGCCCAGCGATCTCGAAGAAGTTGGCCCGACAAATAGTCCATCCAATTATCAATCGACATTTCCCATCGGGCGAACCAGCTTCTTGCGTCTTCGGCGCTTATCAGGTTGTGAGCGTACCGGAAGGCGTTGCCGGCTTCACGGATTTCCGCGGTCGTGGGCATCTGGCGTGTAATCTCGGCCAGGCGAAAGCAGGCTAATGATTGCCGCACGGTTTCCACAAACGGCTGCCATTCGCCCCAGATCTCGGCCGCAACGGCGATTTCATCCCATCCGAATCTCTGATTTTCGATGGTAAACAGGGTCATTACTTTATCTTCCCCCTACCTTCATGTGTTAAGGCGGAATGCGAAGCCGAAAACTATCATTGCAGATGTTTTTTCGATGATAGTTTTTGACAGCGATTTGCGCCTTAACAGGTGAGCGCCAATGAGGCGCTCGACGGATAAACAACATTCAAGAAGAAAGGAAACAAACGCTATGAATCAGCAACAGGATCGTGAAGACGATGTCCGGACGAAGCCATTGGCCGATTTGCCTATGAGCGGCGAGCAAGCCGAGGAGACCAAGGCCGGAGCGGTTGGTGTCGCCGGCGGCGGCGGATTCGGTGCAGGCAAGGTACACGTTCACGACTAATCATTATGTCTCAATTGAAAGAGACAACCACACCAATGGAGCGAATCGTTATGAATCAACAAACCAGCGAAGGGCAAAGCAATCAGCAACCCTTAACCGAAGACTTGACCTTGAATGAAAGCAGAGAAGAAGCGGTGAAAGGCGGAGCCGGTGTGAAAACGATAAGATTCAAGCCCGGCAAGGATCCGCAGACATAGTAGGCAATGAGTGCGGGAACCGATCCGCCCGGGTCATTGCGCTAGCCACAGTTCAGTCTCAAGCGATTAACAAATTTCAGTGACTAGGAGAAAGACGCTATGAACAAGCAAGACAATTGTGAAGACGATATACAAACGGAATCAATGGCAGATTTGCCGTTGACCGGCGCTCAAGCCGAGGAGACAAAAGGCGGACCTACCTTGAGCGGGACGACCGGTACGTTCAGGCTGACCTTCCAGGGTCAAACGACGACGTCCCTCTAGACTTCGATAGCCATTCATTGGAAGCGAATTAGACAAGTTCGCGTCAAGACGGCTGATCAACGCGAGTCGCACGGGAAACAACTTTGGATTCATTGAAAGGAGCTAATCATGGAAACAACAGAGAGAAGGAACGCAGCGAACGAGAACATCAAACCTCAGGCAGACGCTCTGAACGATTTGCCGGTCGCTGGTGAACAGGCCGACGAGACCAGGGGCGGCACCAGAGCCGGCACCACCATCAGTCCGGTTAAAACCTATCATTGCCCCGCTGATCCGTCTAATCCTTGAAGAGGTGTTTGCCGATGATACTTTTCCGCAACTCTTTGCGCCTTTGTAGATGAGCGCGATCAGATCCCCGTGAGCACGGTCCGGGCAAAGGGCGCTACTTCAAACATTTTGTGAAAGGGATAAAGATGTTTTGAATGCACCGAAAAGGAGATAGAAATGAAAGAAAGAAAGAACGAAACCGCAAACAGCGAAACCCTCAACCCACAGGCAGACACTCTAGTCGATTTGGCGATCGCTGATGAGCAGGCTGATGAGACCAAAGGTGGCACTAGCGACTATAACACCTGGAGAAACAGGTTTGGGACTACGCTCTAGAGTCTTCATCATCAGGAATTACTCGAGCCGATCATTTATGGAGATAGGAATGGAAAAGGGAAACGTAACAAGCGATAACCGCGGCCCTCAGGCAGACACCCTGACCGATTTGCCGGTCGCTAATGATCAGGCGGAGGAGACCAAAGGCGCCGCAAGGCGTACGATCTCCAACCTGGTCATGGCCGATGGACACGACTTTGAGATCAAGATGGTACTCGCGGACGCTTCAGAATCTTCGATTCAACGTTGATTGGTTGAAGAGTCCTCGGGACGCCAACATCGATCGATTCTTTCACGGAGCTTAACTATGTCTGCTACATCAGTCGATTCAAACGATGCACGCGGTATATCGCGGACGTTTCTTGCTCTCGCGCCGCCTCACTGGGCCGCTCGCGGGCTCAGTTATGCGATCATCGCCACCGTTCTGATCGGCGCCATTGCCGCGGTAATCATCAAACTGCCCGAAACCGTAACCGCGAATTTTGTGCTCGTCCCAGCGCGAGGAACCGACCCAATCAAGACAACTCGGCAAGGCATCGTCAATCAGGTGTTTGTCAGTGAAGGTCAGTCGGTCAACCAGGGCGACCTCATAGTCACACTCAGATCGGAGTCGGCGGGCGACCGCGCAGCAGAGTTGATGACCACCCAAACGCAGCTTGCGGGCGCGGGCGAGAGCTTTATCAACACCAAGGCTAGGTTCACGTCTCAGACGCTTGCCGCCGAGCAGGAGACGCGCAAACTTGCCGCGCGCGTCGAACATCTCGAAGGGTTGATCGCCCTCAAGCGCCAACAACTGGCTCTGCTGAAACAGATGACCGAGAGCTACGAAAAACTCTATCGCGAAGGCATAGCCAGCCGGGCGCAATTGACCGAAAAGCAACTCGAAGTCGCGGAGATGTCGGCAGAGCTGGAAAAGCTGATTGCCGAACAGGGCGAAACGCGGGCTGCTATTGAAAAACTTAAGATTGATTCTTCAGCGCGCCAGGTCGAGCTCAAAGAGGTCGAGCGAACCTACAGAGAGGCGACGGCGATCAGCGAGATTCGCAGCGGCGCCCTGCGAAAGGGACTCGCTGGAAGCGACGGCGATGAAATCCGACTGACTGCGCCATGCGCCGGGACGATTTTGCGCCTGCATGTAAAGAGCAGCGGCGCTGTCTTGCATGAAGGCTTCGCGGTGGCCGAACTTGCTTGCGCGGGCGAAACGTTGCAGGCGGAGTTGAGCGTGCCGGAATCCGGTGTTGGCAAGCTAAAGACCGGCCAGGGGGTAAAGCTGAAGTACGATGCTTTTCCCTATCAACGTTACGGTGTGAGGTACGGGTCGGTGGCGTGGCTCAGCCCGGCCGCCGTCGAGTCAAACCAAGGGGCCACATTCAAGTCCCATGTTGAACTAGTCGACAGGGAGATCCTGGTGCAAGGCCAACCGCGTTCGTTGTTCGCAGGCATGACGGGCAAGGCGGAGATCGTCATCGGCAACCGCTCGTTGATCGAATACGTCTTCGAACCGCTGCGCCAGTTGAAAGAGAATTTTTCTGACGTGCCCGCGCAAATCAGCAAACGCTGAATCACGCGCGGCGTTCACGACGCAGGCTAGAACTAAAACTTTGAGATGACATAAAAGGAGTTCACTATGAAAACCAAAGAGAGAACGAGCCAGAGTACCGAAACGATCAATCCTCAACACGAAGAGCTTGCCGACTTGCCAGCTACCGATGAGCAATCGCAACAGGCCAAAGGTGGTCCGATGAACTACGCCAAGATTGAGTTTGAGTATAAACCACAGAAGTCCGATGGCACGTTGAGTTGAGTGTCTCGGCACGGGCGAGTAAGCGTCATTTGTGGATAAGCAGCCAGATGTCGGCTTCTGCAGATTCCTGGATATAGTAGAGCCAACGGTAATCGCGCGAGAGTCTGAAACTGATGATCTTGCCCGGCGCGCCGGAAAAAAGCGGGTGCTGTGTTTTGGTCTCTGTGTCGATGATAAAGACCGTTCCATCAACGCTGAACAGTGCCCGGCGGTTATCCTGCAACCAGGCCATTGAAGAAGATCCGATATTGCCGATCCTCTCAAGCCGGCCTGTTTCAAATGAATAGATACTGAGCCCCAGAGTCTGCCCATCAAGGTTACTCCCGCCGAGTAGTCTGCGGCCATCCGAGGACCACGCGGAGGGCCAAAATCGTACTGGCGGTTCGCGTTTAGGATTGAGGAGTTGCGGGGTCTGTTCGCTCCAGGGTTTATCGACTTCGATGAGCCAGGTCTCGCCGTTGCTGTTGGTGAAAGTGAGCCTCTTCCCATCAGGCGACCAAACAGGAGTGTAAGCCTTGTTATTGACTGATTCGGTCAAGCGCCGCAAACCGGTACCGTCCGCATTGATGAGCCAGATTTCAAAGTGTCCGCCGCGAGTGGAATAGAAAGCGATCCGTTTTCCATCGGGTGACCATCGCGGTCCGCGATCCTTGTACTCGTCATCGGTCAGCCATGTAAGTTCGCCGCTTCCGTCGCTGTTGATTATTGCGAGGTCTTCTTCGGTATCTGACACTGTGGTATATGCGAGGCGCTGACCGTCGGGCGAAAGATCCAAGTCGACTCCTTGCCGCGCCCATTGAGTCTGCGTCTCGGGCTGGCCGATGACCCTTTGGCTCCTGGGATCGATTTCAACGCGGTAGAGATTTCGATTGAGCTTTGCACTGACGAATGCCAGCCGATTGCCGTCGCGCGAAAGGCTGATATGCTGAGCAAAAGCTGAGGGTGTGGGAACAAGTTCCGGCTCAGAAAGCGGCCGGCCGGTCTGTTCCTCAATCGCCACGCGCCACACTTGCATTGCGCCTGATCGGTCACTGACGAAGTAAAGGTATTTACCATCGGGCGACCACGTCGGATTCCAATCGGTTGCGACATCGTTCGTTATCTGGACGGGGCTGTCTCCTGTAGGAGTGATCGTCCAAATGTCTCGCTGGCTGCTCGCGTCCGATGCCCAGTATGCCAGGCGATGTCCGTTGGGGGACCATTGCGGCTGAGCTACATCTCTCGTTATGAGCAGCCGTTTCTCCAGCGTCTTGATATTTACTGCCCACAGACGGCGCGGCGCGATCGCGCGTTCGCGCGGATCTCTTATTCTCTCTTCGGTGTAGATAACCTCCTGACTGTCAGGAGACCAGGCGGGATGAAAAGCCGGGCCTCTGTCGGATAATCGTCTGATCGACTCACCGGACGCTCCCATGACGAAGACACCGCCGCCGTCGCGCTCCGAGCGGAAAGCTATGTATGCGCCGTTGGGCGAAAAAGCCGGTTGTGTGTCGTCCCCTTGTGTACTGCCAGTTAGATTCTGCGCATTGGAGCCGCCCACGCGTTGCGCAAAGATCTTCCAATAGCCGTCGCTGTTTCGCGCATAAGCAATGGTCTTGCCGTCCGGAGACAGACTGGGAAACAACTCCTCGCGCTGAAAATCGGTTACCTGGGACGAACGCGCACCAAGCCAGGGAGATGGTTCAGGCTTGTCGCTCGTTCTTAGCCAAAACACAAGAGACAGAGCCGCCAAAAGCAGCAGCGACGCAAAGAGAGCTGCCGCCACCGGTTTTGACAATGTCACCGCCGATGAGCCGGTCTTACTGGGCCGAGAAGTCGCGACGTCGCCCGAATTCATCGAAGCCGAGTAGAGTTCGCGCTGTAGCCGCTTTAATTCGGAGCGCAGATCGCTCGCAGTTTGGTAGCGAAGATCGCGGTCTTTTTCGAGTGCGCGATTGACGATTCGCTCCATTTCAGCGCTCGCACCTTCGTTCACGCTGCTGAGCGATGCGGGTTGATGGTTAATGATCGCGTCTAGGGTAGAGACCGTGGAACGTCCCTTGAAGGGCACGACGCCGGTAAGGAGTTCGTACATCAACACGCCCAGGCTGAACAGGTCGCTGCGATTATCGACCTCGATTCCCGATGCCTGTTCCGGCGACATGTAAGCGACCGTGCCGAGCACAGTGCCGGGATTCGTCCGGTGAGTATCGCTGGAATTATTGTTCTGTTCGAGGCTGCCCCGCTCAGTCAATTTGACCAGCCCGAAATCCAGAACCTTGACGTAACCGTCGGGCCTCACCATCACGTTTTCCGGCTTTAGATCGCGATGAACAAGCCCGGCTTCGTGCGCAGCTGCGAGTGCGTCCGCCACCTGGGCGCATATGTCCATAGCCTCCTTGGTTCGGATGGGACCGCGACTAATCAACTGGCGAAGTGTCTCGCCTTCCACATACTCGCTGGCGATGAAGTACGTTTCGGCCATCTCGCCCATGTCATAGATCGTGATTATGTTTGGATGGTTGAGCGCCGAGGCGGCACGCGCTTCTTGTTCGAACCGCCGTACGCGGTCGGCCTCCAAGATGAATCGTCGCGGTAAGAGTTTGAGTGCGAGCTTGCGGCCGAGGCGCTCATCACGCGCGAGATATACTTCACCCATCCCTCCCGCGCCGAGCGCCGAAAGCACGTGATAAGACCCAAACTGTTTTCCGACCAGGGAGATGTGGTTCTCGCGCGCCAGATGCCTGGCAGCGACATCCAGCGCCGGCGTGCTGAGGAACGGCTCCGCTCGTGAATGGGCTTTGAGCAGGGACTCGACCTCGCGCCGCAGGTCTTCGTCGCCGAGGCAGGCTTCGTCTAAGAACGCCGCGCGCGACTGCTGGTCACGGTCCATCGCCTCATCCAATAGACGGTCTATTTTTGCCCAGCGCTCGCTATCCATGCCGCGCTCCTCAGGGAGTCATTTTTCTTTGCTTAGTTCCCTATAAAGCCACGCTTTCGCCTTGTTCCATTCGCGAATGATAGTGATTTCGGAAAGCTGCATAACCTCCGCGGACTCCTTGACGCTGAGACCGCCGAAGAAACGGAGTTCAACGATACGGCTTTTTCGTTCATCGATCTGTGCAAGTGTAGTGAGCGCGTCATCCAGCGCAACCAGATCATCGCTTTGTCCGGCGCCGACGGTGAGCGCTTCATCAAGGGATACGTGAGGCGCAGTTTGGCCTGCGAGGCGCGGACGCTGGCGCGCGAAGTCAACGAGAATGCGCCGCATCAGTTGCGCGGAAACGCCAAAGAAATGCGCCCGGTTTTTCCACTCAACATTCTTCCAGTCAATCAATCGAATGTAGGCTTCATTGACAAGCGCCGACGTTTGCAGCAGATGCCCTTCGCGCTCCCGCCCCATGTAGCGTCTTGCCAGCCTATGCAGTTCGGCATGCACCAACGGGACGAGCTGGTCGAGCGACGACGCGTCTCCATTGTTCCACGCGATCAGCAGCTGAGTAATGTTGTGTGAGCCTGATGCCATGAGGCTCCTAATACAAGTCAACCGACGACTGTCCACTCCTAAGGAAAGGGAACTCCTGCTCGTAACACAAATCTGAGAGGCACTCGCGTCGGTTTCAGAATACCAAGGCGGTTTGGGAAAGCCTGCCCACCCGCCAGATCGAACTGGCCGGTCCAGTTTACCCGACGCCAGCGGCCATTGGTAGCTGGAAAGCCGGAAGAATCCCATCGCGCACCACATAGGCTGAACCTAATGACCCCTAACTGAAGTTGGGGTGTTACTCGCGATTGACGCCAGAAAAAATGCTTCGATCCTGTTAGAATAGGCGCCGTCTGATCGCGTTTGGAAGCTGGCGACGATTATTCAGCTAATGATTGAAGACCTATCAACCCGTCACGGACCGATCACCAGCCTCTTCGAGCCTGCGAATTCGAAGGCGAAACCCGCGAGTCTTGGGCTGAGCGAGGAGCAAATCGCGTTCTACAAGAATAATGGTTATGTCGCCGGCATCACGGCGCTCAACGATGAACAGGTAGAAGTGCTGCGAGAGGAACTCGCCGAGCTCACCGATCCGTCATCTGAAGCCAAACAATTATTCTACGAATATCACAGTAACGAGTCGCCGGATCCCGCGACTACATTGTTTCATGCATTAGGTGCGTGGCGGATCTCCCCTGCGTTTCACGATCTGCTTTGGAGCCCGGCGTTCACAGTGCCCGCTTCGCAGCTGCTTGAAGGACCGGTGCGTTTCTGGCACGATCAGCTCTTCTGCAAACCGCCGCTTCATGGCGGGCGCGTGGCCTGGCATCAGGACTATTCGTATTGGACCCGAACGCAGCCGATGGCGCACCTTAGCTGTTGGATCGGGTTGGATGATTCGACTCGCGACAACGGGTGTGTGCACTATGTTCCGGGGAGTCATCGCTGGAATCTTCTGCCCATTACCGGGTTAGCTGGAGATATGGAAGCTATCAACGCTTGTCTAAATGCTGAGCAAAAGGAACAGTTCAATCCCGTAGCAATCGAATTGAAGAAGGGAGAAGCGTCGTTTCATCACCCGCTTATGATTCACGGATCGTATGAGAATCGAACCGAATATCCGAGACGCGCTACGGTGATCAACGTGTTCAGAGACGGAGTGATGTCGGATTCAAACGCGCCGCCGCTCCAAGGCGTTCCGCCGATTCCAGCCGGCGAACCGATGCGTGGCCGGTTTTTTCCGTTGCTGTTTGACCCGCGACTCGACCTAGGGGCTGCTGATAAACAATGAGGGTATCGCTGTTCATCACTTGCCTGGTGGATCAGTTCTTCCCCGATGTGGGGATGAGCGTTGTAAGCGTGCTGCGCAAGCTTGGAGTAGAAGTTGACTTTCCCGCCGAACAGACCTGTTGCGGGCAGCCGGCCTTTAACAGCGGATTCACCAGCGACGCCCGAGAGCTCGCGAAGCGGTTTATCGGAATCTTTGAGAACAGCGACTACGTTGTCGCCCCTTCTGGTTCTTGCACGAGCATGGTTAAGGTGTTCTACCCGGAGCTTTTCAAGGACGATCCGGAATGGCTCAAGCGCGCTGAGTCTTTAGCATCGCGGACATACGAGTTCACCGAATTCCTGGTCAACGTCTTGAAAGTCGAGGATGTTGGCTCTTCATATCATGGAAAAGTCGCGCTGCATCAATCGTGTCATCTTTTGCGGGAGCTTAACGTGAGGAGTGAGCCGCAGTGCCTTCTTCGATCGGTAAAAGGCATAGAAGTAGTCGAGCTCGAACGAGCTGAAACTTGCTGCGGGTTTGGCGGTTTGTTTTCGGTTAAGTATCCGCACATTTCCGGCAGCATCCTGCAAGACAAGATCGACAGCGTCGAAAAGAGCGGCGCCGACGTCGTAGTGGCCAGTGATGTTGGCTGCCTGATGCACATAGCCGGGGGGTTGAGCAGGCAATCCAGCGCGGCAACGACTATGCACATAGCTGAACTGCTAGCAAAGAAGGGGTGAGGGGTTCAGGGTTGAGTTCGTTTCTGGTTTCTAGTTTCTAGTTTCTGGTTTTTGGTTTCTGGTTTCTAGTTTCTGGTTTCTTGTCGGCCCAGAATCCTAAGCAGGCTGAACTATTAACCAGAAACTAGAAACTAGAAACCAGAAACCAGAAACTCTGAACGCTGAACTCTGAACCCTGAACTATATTTCCCATGCACGTAAACTCTGAATCCTTTGTTCAAGACTCGACGGTAGCCGTGCAGAACAAAACTCTGCAAACCCGTCTGCGTGTGCTCGACGGCTTCATCGTCAAGCGCAACCTCATGTTCGCCCAACTACCGGACGGCGAGGCGCTGCGCGATCGCGCACGCAGGATCAAGGAACAAACAATCAATAATCTTGACACTTATCTTGCGCGGTTTGAGGAAAACGTTATCCGGCTTGGAGGGACCGTTCACTGGGCGCGCACCGGCAAGGAGGCGCGGGCGATCGTTCTCGAACTTGCACGAAAGAACAATGTGAAGCGAGTTGTAAAAGCCAAGTCGATGGTTACCGAGGAGATCGAACTCAACGAAGCTCTCGAAGAACAGGGCATCGAAGCGATAGAAACGGACCTGGGCGAATACATCGTTCAGCTTGCCCACGAGAAACCTTCACATATACTCGCGCCCGCGGTGCATAAATCAAAAGGTGACATCTCCAAACTGTTCGCCGATAAGTTGGGCGTCGCAAATCTCAAAGAAGCCGAGGAGATGACCGTAGTAGCCCGCAAACGGCTTCGGGAAAAATTCGTCACTGCTGATATGGGAATCACCGGCGCTAACTTTGGGATCGCCGAAACCGGAACCATCGTTCTGGTGGAGAACGAAGGTAATATCAGGTTGAGCACTTCGTTGCCTCGGATTCACGTTGCGTTGATGGGCATCGAGAAACTGGTTCCGTCGCTCGACGATCTGGCGGTGTTTCTCAAGATACTGGCGAGGAGCGCGAGCGGGCAGAAGATGTCCAGCTATGTCTCGTTTATCAGCGGTGCGCGCAGAGCCGGCGAATGCGACGGCGCTGGCGAGTTTCATCTCATTATTCTCGACAACGGCCGCACGCGCATCCTCGCCGATGAAGAGATGCGCGAGTCGCTATATTGCTTGCGGTGCGGAGCTTGTTTGAACGTTTGCCCGGTCTACCAGAAGATTGGCGGACACGCCTACGGATCGGTTTACTCGGGGCCAATCGGTTCAATAATTACTCCGGCATTTGCCGGGTTGGAAAAGTCAAAGCATCTTCCGTTTGCGTCGACCTTGTGCGGCGCGTGCCGTGAGATTTGTCCGGTGAGGATCGATATCCCGAGGATCCTGTTGAAGCTTCGGAACGACTGGTCAACTGGAAAGCATCACGAGGGCGGACCGCCTCTGCTCGAGAAGCTCGCGATAAAACTGTGGGCATTCGCGATGCGGCACCGAGTCTTGTACAACCTTGCGTTCAGGGTGCCGGCGTTTCTGCAGGGACCGCTGTTAGAGGATGGCAAAATCAAAAAGCTTCCGTTTGCGCTGGGCGGTTGGACGGAGAATCGAGATTTTCCTGCGCTGGCGAAGAGATCGTTTCGTTCGATGTGGGGAGATGCAAACTAAATGACGGCCAGAGAGCAGATACTTGGAGAGGTTAAACGCGCGCTGCGTGGGGAAGGGAAGCCCGAACCGGCGCGTGGCGAGACTGTTCCGATTGCCTCGTCGCATCTCGAGGATGTGGTTTCTAGAATAAGAGAGAATTGCGATCGTCGCCGGGAAGAATTGATTGAGCAGTTCGAAGCGGAATCGAGGAGGATTGGGATTCACTTTCACCGAGCGGCAGACTCCGACTCGGTGTTCCAATACATCGAACAGCTTTCATCGGCGCGCGAGGCAAAAAGAATCATCGCCTGGGAAACCGAGGTTATCACCGATCTTGGTCTGCAGGGGAGGTTTGAAGAAAGAGGCGTCGAGTTTCTCAACGAGACCGCGCCGGAGTTTATACGAAAGGCGGAAGCCGCGGACATCGGCGTATCGGGTGTCGATTATGGTGTTGCCGATACGGGTACTCTGGTTTTGCTTGCGCGAAAAGGACAGGCTCGATCGATTTCACTGCTGCCGCCAGTGCATGTCGCCCTCATCAAGCCCGAACAAATCGTCTCAGGCTTGAGCGATCTGTTCCCGCTCTTGCGTGCCGAAGCTCACGCCGAGGGAAGAGACTTGAGCAGCGCAATCACTTTGATAACCGGCCCGAGTCGCACGGCAGACATCGAGTTAACCCTGGTTGTGGGAGTGCACGGACCGCAACAGTTACACGTTCTCCTGCTTGAGTGAACCCTCACGCCGCGCTGCGACGCCTTTTTACCTGAAGCTTTTAACGGAAGTTGACCCACCTTCGTCACGTTGTCACTCATCCCTTCCTTCGTCGGTGCTGGACCGGTGTGCAAACTCCGGTTGGCGCGATGCATAGGCCTTAAGCTGGAGTTCACTAGTCCTAAGTAAAAGTTAGTTGGACCGGTCTGCTGAAGTGCGGGCGTTGCCGAGGCTCGGTCTGCGAGTGACGGAATAGTTCTTGCACATCTACCCTCGAATCGGAGCAAAACACACTAGATACGGTTCTGGTGTAGCGAACCCAGACAGTTGTGTAACCAAACCATCGGAGGTGACAAAGAAAATGTTAGTCAGTGAGGTAATGACCACAAATCCAACCTGCTGTATTCCATCTGACACGGCCCAGACGGCGGCGATCATCATGAGAGATGAAAATACCGGAATCGTGCCGATCGTCGAACAAAAGGGCAGTGGCAAACTTGTCGGTGTCATAACTGACCGCGATCTCTGCATCGGCGTAATCGCTCAGAGACCGCCCGGAACGGAGTCGCTAAATGCAACCAACATCCCCGTTGAACATTGCATGACGACGAAGGTCATCTACTGCAGCCCGTCAGATGATGTGGAGACGGTGCTTGACCTGATGAAGGACAACCAGGTCCGAAGGATACTGGTGGTCGACGAGCAAAACACAATCCAGGGCGTCGTTTCGATGGCGGATCTGATGAACCGCGGACACGTCTCAAAGGGAGATACACGCGAGACCCTTAAGGCCATTTCAGAGCCGACCAACGAACCTAGCAAGCCGCGCGCGGAGTCTGTGAAGACGTCGAAGTAGCATCGCGGCAAGCCGCGAAGTGGTTGTTGACAACACACAAGGAGGCGAAGATGAGAAGAGCAGTAATTCCAACACTGATTGCGGTAGTCGTGTTTCTGGTGAGCTGTAGTTCGCAAGGGGTTGATGACTCCACAGTCACGGCCAAAGTGAAGAGCAAGCTCGCTGCCGACAGTCAGACCAGCGCGATCAAGATAGGCGTCGAAACAAATAACGGTGTCGTTAAGCTAACCGGCACCGTTCCGACGGCTACCGAAAAAACAAAAGCGGAGCAACTCGCCCGCAATACCGAGGGCGTTAAGCAAGTCTCAAACGAAATCAAGGTGGACCCCAATTCGACGGGCGCCACCAATCTCGGCGACAAAGCCGGAGAAGCAGCAAAGGGCCTAGGTGACACCCTCAGCGACGCCTCGATTCTTGCCAAGGTTAAGGCGAAATTGATAGCCGATGGCATCACCGGTACGGACGTCGATGTCAGCAACGGCGCGGTGGTCCTCAAGGGACAAGTCGAGGATGCCAAAGAGAAATCAAAGGCAGAGGAGCTCGCCAAGAATACCGATGGCGTGAAGGGTGTAACGAATCAACTAACTGTAAAGAAACTAAAAGGAGCCTAGAGTGGGTTTTGTTTACTCGCCGCGCGCTCCGTTAGAGTGAGACGCGCGGCGAGGAAACTATCTCAAACGGCGGTCTTCCTGTGTGCAAACAGCCTGAGCAATCCATTGATCGCAAGATGCAGTAAGACATAAACCAGAAGCGCCACCAGGTAAGAGATCTTCAGTTGAAATCTCCCGCTGGCCGGATCAGGCATGAGAGTATTAAACGGCGCCAAAAGTGGAGCCGTTAGCGTGTCGATAAACCTCTTGAAGGCGTTTGTCTCGCGAGCTCCCAACAACTCGAGCAGAATCTCCAGGCTTATCAGCGCATAGATAAGGTAGAAAACATAATCGATGATCTGCGACACGCGAGCGGCGGCGCGCCCTCGGTCGATCTCGGCTTCTACGCCAACCACTTCACTAATTGCCTTTTCTCTGAAATGTTCGCCGATCGCCGCGGCCTCCGCCTGATGTGGTTTGTCGACCTTCTGCGCCTGTCGCGAGATCTCACCTTGCATCTCCCGACGCACCTCTCCTTTTATTTCCTGATGTCTGGCAGTCCGTTCAGATTCGTCGATGGCGAGCTTCTCATCTTCCAGCATACGTTTTTACCTCTTTCGTTGAATTCACACCTGGCGGCTCCGGTCGATCGCGGCGAGAGAACCGGAGCATTGGTTAGCGGTCTGCGTCAGAGCGCGACCCGGCGGGCACCCACTAGTTGAATCACTAAGAGAACAAACGCGACGACAAGCAGTAAGTAGACAAGACCGCCCGCAATGTGTGTGATGACTCCCAACAACCACAGTACAAACAAAAGCAGTAAAACCGTCCAAAGCATGTTATTACTCGTCTCCTCTCGGGGTTTCTGCCCGCGATCAAGGCAAAGGCCGTGCCTGTGGGTAAGCGGCACTCAATTGATCGGATCCCGCCCATTCTGAGTAACTTGGATTGAAGGATTATTTGGAGCATCGCGTTCGGCCTCGATTAGAGTGTATGATTTACCTTCAAATGTATGTATTGAGTACAATGTTGTCGCGATCAGAGTTCCCAGAACTCTTTGTGTTTCAACGGACTGCACAAGCGTTCGGTTCTGGTCCATGTTTTGCAGAATTGACTAAGGGCCGGGCTGACGGTGGGTTCGGTTCCCGCTGACCGTTGATTATCAATCGGAATAGGGCCTCAATTTTGGAAGACAACGGCCAGGTCGCTGCGAATGAAGCGAGGGTCGCCCCTTCAACAATGCTAGAAGAGGACAAACCTGTGACAGACTTTCCTGCGACGCCGCGAAAGCTTTGTACGGGACATTATTTTTGGCAGGTAGCGGAGACTCACCAATCTGCGCACGGAGTTCTTGCAGTATCACTGGTGGCTAATGAGTAATTCGATTCTGAGCGGCGCATCCAAACGATTGCCGAGGATTGCAAGCGTGATCGTTGTTTTGATCGGCGGTCTGGTTCTCATTGGATGGGCGACCGACAGCATTCTACTCAAGAGTTTGCGACCTGGTCTGCCTACGATGAAACCCTACGCTGCGATCTGTTTGCTGCTTGCCGGCTCGTCTTTGTGGCTGCTTACAGGCCGTCCCTTGAATCGGGTGTCGAGAGCGATAGGAAGTGTTTTCGCCGTGTTGGTTGCTCTGATGGGCTTGTTCGTTCTCGTGGAATATTTCTTTGATTTTAGATCGGGTCTTGATGAATGGTTTTTCAGCTCGAGGTTGGCGGGACCGGACGGCGGCCGGATCGCGAACAGCACCGCACTCAACTTTCTTCTATGCGGGGTTGCGTTGTTGACAATTCACACTGAGATGCGACGCGGTCGGCCGGCACAGTTTCTCGCGGCCACCGTTGCGGTGATATGTCTTTTGACACTCCTCAGTTACGGCTACGGGCTAACCGGTAACTATAATCTCAACCCGCGAATGGCAATCCAGTCCTGTGTGGCATTCATCGTACTTTCGGCGGGTGTTTTGAGCGCCTATCCGGATAGGGGGTTGTTGGCCGTCGCTACAAGCCGAAGCGCAGGCGGGTTCATGTTCCGGCGCCTTATGCCGGCGGCGATTGGTGTTCCTTCGATTCTGGGCTGGTTGATCGTCGCCGGTACGGATGCCAACTTCTACAGGTTCGATTTTGGTATTCCGCTACTGGTCGCATTAAACGTTGTGTTGTTCCTGGTAGTCATTTGGCGAAACGCTCAGCTGCTGCACGTGATGGATGCCGATCGCCAGCGCGCGGCGACCGCGTTGCGGCATTCACATGACGAGCTGGAGTCGCGTGTTGAAAGCCGGACGACTGAATTGACCAAGGCCAACGAGGCTTTGCGGATGGAGATCGCAGAGCGGCGTCGTGTTGCCGAGAAGTTGCGCAGAAGCGAGGAGGAACTCTCGGACTTCTTCGACAACGCATCCGTAGGGCTGCATTGGGCAGGACCGGACGGAACGATTTTACGGGCGAACCGAGCCGAATTGAATATGCTTGGATATGAGCGGGAAGAATATGTTGGACACGAGATTGCGGAGTTTCACACCGACCCCGAAGCGGCGAATGAAATCCTCAGTCACCTTGCTCGACACGAGACCCTTGTCGACTATCCCGCGAAACTGAAGGCCAAGGATGGTTCGATCAGGAATGTTTTGATCAACTCAAATGTGCTGTGGGAGGGCGATCGGTTTGTCCACACACGTTGTTTCACGCGGGATGTTACCGACGCCACGAAACTCGAGGACGAGCGCAACAAGCTGCTAATGAGCGAACAAGCAGCGCGCTCGGAGGCCGAACGAGCGGCAGAGACAATTCGACGACTCCAAAGTATCACCGATACCGCGCTTTCCACGCTTTCGCTTGATGAGTTACTGCGCGAGATGCTGGGTCGCATTCAGGATTTGCTCGGCGCCGATGCGGCGGCCATTCTGCTGGTTACAGACGACGGGGAGTATCTGACCGGGCGTATCGCGATCGGGCTGGAGGAAGAAGCGAGGGTGCGCGTGCCGATGGGCAGCGGAATCGCGGGTCGTATTGCGGTAAGCCGCACACCCATGATCGTCGATGATCTCGGTAAGGAAGAAGTAGTGAGTTCGATTTTGATCGAGAATGTCCGATCGCTCATCGGGGCTCCGCTGATTATCGAGGACCGGGTCATCGGTGTGATTCATGTAGATACTCTCGAAGCTCATAACTTCACCCAGGATGATCTGAACCTGCTGCAACTGGCAGGGGACCGGGTGGCGCTGGCGATTGAACGCGCGCGGCTTTATGAAGGTGAACAACAGGCAAGGCTAGAGGCCGAGACAGCGAACCGCATGAAGGATGACTTTCTCGCCACCATTTCGCATGAATTGCGGTCACCCCTGAACGCGATACTCGGTTGGATTACTCTGTTGCGCGAGGGCGGGCTGAGCGCCGATGTGACAGCTCGGGCTTTGCAGACGGTTGAGCGCAGTGCTCGTATGCAGAATCGGATTATCAGCGATCTACTGGATGTCTCGCGAATCATAAACGGGCAATTGCGGCTGAACATCAGAAAGCTCGAACCTGCGCCCATAATCGAAGCGGGCGTCGAAGCGATGAGGCCAGCCGCCGAAGCAAAAGGGATTACGGTAAAGCTGGCGCTTGACGCCACGACGGGCACGATCATCGCAGATCCGGACCGCTTGCAGCAGATAGTATGGAATCTGGTTTCAAACGCAATCAAATTCACTCCAAGGGGAGGGGTCGTAGAGGTTCGATTGGTTCGGGTTGGGTCGCAAATCGAGATTGTCGTATCCGACACGGGTGCTGGAATCAGTTCCGAATTCATTCCGTTTGTTTTTGATCGCTTCCGGCAGGCCGATAGTTCAAGCACCCGCAAGCAAGGCGGGTTGGGTCTTGGCTTGGCAATCGTGCGACACCTTGTTGAACTGCACGGAGGTACGGTTCGCGTCGACAGCGAAGGGGCCGGGCTGGGCTCTGCTTTTGTGGTGAGAATGCCCCTGACAAGTTTAGCGGCGCCGATGGCCAATGAGGAGGCTCATCTGGTCTCTAGGCTGGATGCGGTGACTTTGGATTGTCCGCCGCTGCTCGAGGGGCTCCGGGTGTTGGTTGTCGATGACGAAACGGGTGTGCGTGATTTGGTGAGCGCGATCCTTGCGAAGTACGATGCCGATGTCCGAACCGCGTGCTCCGCCGCCGAAGCGTTGAATCTCCTGGGCAGCCGCGCTCAGTGGCGCCCTGAGGTCTTGCTCGCCGATATCGAATTGCCCGACGCGGATGGATACGAGCTAATGAGACAGGTGCGAACTCTCCCGGCCGAGTTTGGCGGACGGGTACCGGCTGTGGCATTGACGACACACGCCCGAGTCGAAGACCGCATGAAAGCACTTGCGGCCGGTTTCCAAATGCACGTTCCCAAACCTGTCGAACCAGCGGAGTTGCTGACGGTTCTCGGGAGTGTTACTGGAAGGCTCGCGAAAAGTACCGGTCCACTCACGCCGCCACAGCGGAGTATGCCCGCAAAACGTAGCTGAATCAGGATTCTGTTAGAGTTAGGATAGGAACTATGCCGCAGATCAAGATCGTAAACGTTGAGGATTATGAACCTGGCCGCGAGGCATCAAGCGAGCTGCTTCGGCTTGCGGGCTTTGAGGTGTTTGACGCGGAGACCGGGACCGACGCGTTGACGTTAGTGGCGCAAGTTAAGCCGCAATTAGTACTGCTCGACGTCAAGTTGCCGGACATCAGCGGACACGAAGTTTGCCGTCTGTTAAAGGCCAACGATCCCACGATTCTAATTCTTCAGATTTCAGCGTCGCTGGTTTCCAGTCCTGACAGGGTGCGGGGCCTGGAAAGCGGGGCCGACGCTTATCTGGTGAAACCAGTCGAACCCGAGGAGCTGCTGGCAACCATCAATGCGCTTCTTCGGATGAGGGATGCAGAAGATGCGCGTCGTGAGACCGAACAACGTTATGAGCTGCTGTTTGAGAGCAATAAGCTCCCAACCTGGATCTGCGATCTCGAGTCCTTTAAGTTTTTGGCAGTCAATCAAGCCGCGGTAAAGCATTACGGCTACTCGCGTGATGAGTTTCTAAGTATGCGCATTCCCGACATACAACCCGCCGAAGATGTGCGCGCGGTGGAGGGCGACGGAGCAACAGCCCCGAGTACAAACGCAAGTGAATGGCGTCACAAAAAAAAGGACGGGACGATAATTGAAGTAGATGTCATCTGGCAGAAGCTGTTGTATCACAGCCGGCCCGCTGCGCTGATGCTCGCCAATGACATCACCGGCCGAAAGCGGACGGACGAAGAGCGCGAGCAGTTGCTCAGCAAGGAGCAGAAGGCAAGGGAAGAAGCCGAAACCGCAAACCGGGCCAAGGACGAGTTCCTGGCGACGGTGTCCCACGAGCTTCGTGCGCCGCTCAATGCGATGCTCGGCTGGGCGCAGATTCTCAGATCTACCCGGGTCGACGAGAAGACGCTTGCGCACGCTATTGAGATAATCGAACGAAGCGCGAGAACTCAGTCGAAACTGATTGAAGACTTGCTCGATACTGCTCGGATCGTGAGCGGAAAACTCCGCCTTGATATTCAGCCGATAGATCTCACGTCGCTCATTGAGAACGCGGTAGAAGTATTACGGCCGGCGTCTGAAGCCAAGGAGATAGAGATTAGCCTCAGGCTGAATGCCGGGCGCGAGGTCATTACCGGCGACCCGGACCGCCTGCAGCAAGTCGTTTGGAACCTTCTGTCGAATGCGATCAAGTTCACACCGAAACGTGGAAACGTCGAAGTGCGACTCGAACGCGCCGATCCCCACTGCCGGATTACCGTGAGCGATACTGGGAAGGGCATCAGTCCGGAATACTTGCCGTTTATCTTCGACCGATTTCATCAGCAGGACAGCCCGGGCACTCGCCGCAGCGGACTCGGTTTGGGGCTTTCTCTCGTTCGTCATCTGGTCGAATTGCACGGAGGAACAGTCTACGCCAAGAGCGCCGGAGAAGGACACGGCGCCAGTTTTATTATCAACCTTCCGTTACGTGCGGTCCTGCCACAAATGAGTGAAGGAGAACCTCCCGTGTTTGGAGGCGTAGGAGTGCTCGGCGCGCCTTCATTGGAGGGTTTATGGGTGTTGGTAGTTGATGACGAAGCCGATGCTCGCGAGCTTGTGGCGACACTGCTGCATCAATGCGGGGCCCGGGTAACACCGGTTGGGTCTGCTCCGGAAGCCCTGGCGGTGATCACAGCCGGCGAGGATGGGCGGCGCCCCGACGTCCTTGTATCCGATGTGAGCATGCCGGAAGTAGATGGGTATGAGCTTGTGCGACGGGTGAGAGAGTTGGGTCCTGAGAGTGGCGGGAGGATTCCTGCGGTTGCTCTCACGGCTTATGGCCGCTCGATCGATCGAATTCGCGCGCTCTCCGCCGGCTTTCAGATGCATATGCCGAAGCCGGTAGAACCAGCGGAGCTGGCAACGGTTGTGGCTAGTCTCACCGGGCTTGCCAGCACCAGTAAGAGTCGAGGTGCTTGAGTTGTTTTGAAGAGGGTGACACGCTGCGCTGTTTCGGATTGCGCAGATTTACGAGAAGTGATGAACGCTAACTCGAAGAGGTGATTGCGTTATGGCTAAAACAAAAGTTCTGATCATTGACGACGACCAATCGATGCTGGAACTCGCGGAGTTCCACCTTCAGGCCCAGGGCTACGAAACAGTCCGAGCGGAGACCGGCGAGGAGGGGTTAAAGCTGGTCGAGGGGATTAGATTTGACGTGATTCTGACCGACTTGCAGTTGCCGGATATCGGGGGTATTGAAGTCGTCAAGCGCCTCAAAGAGATCTCGCCCCACAGCGAGATCATCATGATCTCCGGTCACGGTTCGGTAGCCAAAGCAGTCGACGCCACCAAGGCCGGCGCCTTTTACTTTGTCGAAAAGCCGGTCGAATTCGAAGAGCTGATGATCTTGATAGAGAAGGCGGTCGAGCGAGGCCAGCAGGCCGAGGAGATCAGACAACTCCGAGGGCGACTGACAAACCGCGATTCGTACTACAACATCATCGGCAGCAGCAAAGCGATGCAGAACATCTACGAGATGATCGATAGTGTTGCCGAATCCGATGCGAACATTCTAATTATTGGAGAGTCCGGAACCGGCAAAGAGCTCATCGCCAACGCTATTCACTACAAGAGCCTTCGTGCCAAGAAACCCTTCGTCAAGATCAACTGCTCGGCGCTGCCAAAAGAGCTGATCGAGTCGGAGCTGTTTGGCCACACCAAAGGTGCGTTTACCGGCGCTGCCATGGACAAGGTCGGACTCATCAGCCGCGCTGATGATGGGAGTCTTCTGCTGGACGAGATCGGAGAGATGCCGGTTGACCTTCAACCAAAACTACTTCGCGTCCTGCAGGAGCGAGTCTTTTATCGGCTTGGAAGCGATAAGGCGCAGGAAGCCAGTTTCCGGCTTATCTCATCGACGAATCGGGATCCCATGGAAGCCATAAGAGAAGGGCGGCTGCGCGAGGATCTGTATTATCGCATCAATACGATCGAGATACGCGTACCGCCGCTTCGCGAGCGGCTCGAGGATATTCAGTATCTGGCCGATCACTTTCTGCAAAAGTTGAGCGAAAAGTATCAACGACCCGCCTGCAGGATTTCCGAAGAGTCTTACCAGCGGCTATTCGAGCATACGTGGCCAGGCAACGTGCGCGAGCTGCAACACGCGGTCGAGCGCGCGATTCTGCTTTGCAAGAGCGAGGTCATCGACGTCGACGCACTGCCGTTTGCGGCGGCGCGGGCAATGGCGGCGACTTCTGCCGGATCAGCCGCGGTGACCAGAACCGTTCCGGTCCCAGTTGCAGGTCAGATCAGTGCTCCGTCCAAGGATGACGGCGCCACACCGAACGACCCGTCTTTCGACTCAATCGGTCGGATGATTGTGGACAAGGTTCCGGATTCCAAGAGCGGGGCGGAACCGGTAGACGTATTCTCCGAAATCGAACGGGTTGTTGTCAGCGCGGCGCTCGCGCGTACGAGGGGCAATAAACAAGCGGCGGCTAATTTGCTCGGCATTTACCGGCCGCGGCTCTATAGCTTGATCAAGAGACACAACCTCAACAGTGACTAAATTCGGCTGTTGAAAGAACGGCACAAACATTGACTCCTTAACTCAGCCGCAGGTTTTGTATTTGTTGTGTCCAGGGAAGAGCTAAAAGAGATCGCACAGACATCGCGAAGCGCTCCGGACTTGCCCGGCGGTGAGGTTCAATTTCGCCGGCTGCTCGAGAAACTGCCCGCTGGAGCCTACACTTGCGACCCAGACGGACTGATCACCTATTACAATCAGCACGCAGTCCACCTTTGGGGTCGTGAACCGAAACTCAACCACTCGACCGACCGCTTCTGCGGTTCGTTTAAACTGTTTTCGATCGACGGCGCGCCAATAACCCACAATCAATGCTGGATGGCGCTCGCGCTGCAGACAAACAAAGAGTACAACGGGCACGAAATAATCATTGAACGGCCCGACGGCCGGCGCTTGACAGTCCTGGCACACGCGAACCCAATCCATGATGAGGCTGGAAACCTCCTGGGCGCGGTGAATGTACTTGTGGACATCAGCGATCGGAAACAAGCCGAGATCGAAAGGACCAGTTTGTTGGAGCGCGCGGACGAAGCCCGCGCATTAGCCGAAACAGCCAACCGGATGAAGGATGAGTTCATCGCGATGATCTCCCACGAGCTTCGCACACCACTGAATTCAATGCTGGGTTGGACGCGGCTTTTGCGCGCCGGAAAGCTTGACAGGCCGACCCACGAGCGGGCCCTCGACATCATCGAACGAAATGCGAGATCTCAGGCGCGGCTTCTTGAAGACTTGATGGATCTGACCCGCATCATCACTGGTAAGATGTGGCTGGATGTGCAGCCGGTGAATCTCGCTTCGGTCGTCGAAGCGGCAGTCGAATCGATTCGCCCGGCCGCCGATTTTAAGGGTATTCAGCTCGATATAGTCTTTGATCCAAACGTAGGTCCGATAACCGGTGATCCAAGCCGCTTGCAGCAAGTGGTCTGGAACCTGCTCTCAAATGGCGTCAAGTTCACACCGGGAGGCGGCCGCGTGGAACTCCGTCTGGATCAGCTTGAATCATACGTTGCAATTAGTGTCATCGATACGGGTGTGGGAATCCCCGAAGAGTTCTTGCCGTTTGTGTTTGACAGATTTCGCCAGGTGGACAGCTCACATTCGAGAAATCAGGGAGGCATTGGCCTTGGGTTGGCAATCGTTCGCCACCTGGTTGAAATGCATGGTGGAACAATCAAAGCCGCCAGCTCCGGTAAAGGGAAAGGCGCACGGTTCACCGCAATTCTGCCGATGAATGCTCCGAAGATAGATCCCCAGTTAGTGGAGACCAGTATCGCGCCGTATTCATTCGATGAATTCGCCAATTTGTTTGAAACGTCTACATCGCTGGCTGGCTTGCGCGTGCTGGTTGTTGACGACCAGGCTGATGCTCGGGAGTTGCTGGCCACAGTGCTTACAGGATGCGGCGCCGACGTGATGACAGTATCCTCGGCTGACGAAGCATTGTCTGCAATCGAGGAATCGAAACCAAGCGTGTTGGTCAGCGATATCGAAATGCCGGAGCGAGACGGGCATTCACTGATTCGCCAGGTTAGGTCAATTGAAGGTGAACAGGGAGCCCGAATTCTGGCTGTCGCATTGACCGCCCACGCCAGGGCAGAGGATCGAATGCGCGCTTTAGCGGCGGGCTACGATATGCACATACCAAAGCCGGTGGAACCGGCAGAACTGATAGCCGTAATCGCGAGCCTGACCAAACGAGCGCGAGAGAACGCTACATAATACACCGATACTTTCTTGTCGTGTGCGAATTCGGTTAGTTCCGGACCTCGCCCTTCTTTTCGATTTCGCCAAGCACTTCCTCGGCACCAACATCCTTTTTTAATTCCTGAACCTCCGGTTTCTCCGGTATCTCTACACCAAGATGCTCGGCGACCGCGTCCATCATAGTCAGGAGACGGGTGATCTCATGTTCTGCAAGGAGATTGATCTGCAGATCCAGTTCGGCTCGTTTTTCCGCGACCTGGCCGGCGTGATTCTGACTGATAAGTACGAATGTGGACAGAAAAATGGCCTCTAGTGAAACTACCAGGGTTAAAAGACTAAAAGGAAACGGGTCGAATGGTTTAGTCCCCAGCAGGCCGGTATTAAGCGCAATCCAAACGACGAACCAGATCGTATGAACAATGACAAATGTCATGCTCCCGGAAAACTTTGTAAGCAGATCGGCAGTCTTTTCTTGAAGACCCTTCTTGCGCTCCTCTGCCTTTCGCATCTCAACAAGGGATGCAATGTTTTTGTGGACAACCCCGGCCATTCGTTGGTTCGATCGTTCACCGTTTTGGCGAGAATCCATAGAGCCTCTTTTTGAGCAATTATTTTAAAAAGAGCGAACGCCGCTACTAGTCGAGTTCGCTCTAGGTTCGAGGAGCTTTGCTAGCAGTGTACGTAACCAAGCAGCCAGAACACGATCAAGAAAATAACGATTGTGGAGATGACTCCACCGCCGAGCTTCCAAGATATTAGCCCGGCAAGGCATCCGCGAGCAGGACCTTCCATGAATATTCTCCTTTGAGGTGATTCAAGAGTTAGGGGACGGGCCCAGGCAGCCCGTCCGAACCAATCCAGATCCCAGTTGCCTGGTGGGAGACCCGGTTGAGAAACATTCACCAGCTACGGGACTGTTATTTCGAGGGTCTGTTGGGGACCCGCCGGAGTGTGATCGTTGTTGGCGAGCATAACGACTATCTTATGCTTTCCAGAAGTCAATCCGTGAAAACTAAGTTTCGGTGCTGTGGTGGCAATCACCGGACCCTCATCCACCTGATAATGGAGATGGCCCTGACCTTTTGTAGCCTTTTTGTTGGTCATTGCCGGGTCGATGAGCTTGACTCCCGTTAGACTAACCTCTACGGTCGCAGTTTTTTCCTTCGCATTTTTTTCGGCATCTATCAGGGAGGCTGTCAGTGTCGCCGACTGACCAGCTATCAGATTCACACTCGGGAGCGTAGTTTTATTCTTTGCTTTGTTGTGGGCAGTGGCCGTTAGACTGATTGTGAGCGCCAGCATCAAGATCGACGCAAACGCGACGACTCTCTTCCTACTTATGATTGGCATAGTTTCCTCCTTGTGCTTGTTCCTATCAGCTCCTGTAGTCTGACCTTACGTCGCCAACTATCGTCCTCATCATCCTCATCAATGGAAGGCCATCTCGCATGAACAGCGAACCCCGATATTCGCAATTAAGCTTCGCCTACCTTCTTTTTCGCAGAAGCTTCCTTTGGCTCGACCGGATAGCCCGCTTTTTGCCAGGCGTCGAAACCGCCGTAAAGCGCGTGCACATTCTTGAAACCGTGATCCAGGAGTTTCTGCGCCACACTGGCGCTTGAAGCCTCGTTTGGTCACGTGCAGTAAGAAATGATCGCTCGATCGCGTGGGATTTCAGCGAAGTGTTTGTCAACCTCATCGGCCGGAACTCGGATCGCCCCCGGCAACTTGACGGTTGCTTTTGCCCACGCTTGCGGATTGCGCGTATCAACAAAGACGAGCGGTTCTCCGCGATCCATTCTCTCTTTCGCTTCGTCGACTGTGATTCTGGTTGGTTCCATTGTCGATGCTCCTTCTTCCGCTCTGATAAGCGGCAAAACCGATAAGAAATTCATTTCACGGCTCGCAAGTGCGGCCGGCCGGAAGGGCCAACCGATCGGCCAGACCCTGAATCGCTGGACGGCGCGCTCGCTTTCCGCTGATTTGCGTCACTTGTTTGCTCCTCGAAAAATGAAAGGCGCGAGCCATAATTGTTCGCGTACGCCTGGGTGAACTCCGCGCCGAAAAAAAGAATCTGTGCCGAGTAATAAACCCACAAAAGGACTATCACGATCGAGCCCGCAGCCCCGTAGCTGGATGCCGTGCTGCTCCTGCCCAGGTACAAGCCGATCAAATACTTGCCGAGTGTGAAAAGCAACGAGGTGACGGCTGCTCCGATCCATACGTCGCTCCACGCAATTCTTACGCGTGGCAGCATTTTGAAAATCATCGCAAACATAATCGTAATCACCGCAAATGAAACGATGGATTGGATAATCTGCAGCACCGACGCCGGCAAGCCCACAAGGCTGCTGAGTTTGTCGTTCATAGCTTCCAGAGCTGCGCTTATGACTAATGACACCAGCAATAGAAAGCCGGTCCCCAGGACCATCGTGAACGAGAGAAAGCGCTCGCGGATAGTTTGGAGGATACTTGACGACGGTCGGCGTGGCGCGTTCCAGATCAAGTTGAGAGCATCCTGTAGTTCGGCGAAGACGCCCGAGGCGCCCAGCAGCATTACAAGTGTTCCAGCTATCGCGGCCGGTACGCTAAGACCAGGCGAGCGTGCGTTCACGATCATTGATTCAATCGATCGCGCGACGTCACGCCCTACGAGCCCTTGAAGCTGTTCAACGACTCGACCCTGTGCCGCGTCGTGTCCAAATACCAGCCCCGAAATCGACATGACTACGACAAGCAACGGCGCCATCGAAAACACCGCGTAGTACGCGAGCGCGGCTCCAAGCCGCGCAGCATTGTCTTCCCTCCACTCAGAGAAAGTGATTTTTAGGAGGTCGCGAATCTTGCCGAAAGTCATAAGGCTGCTTTCCTCTTGCTCCGGTCGTCCGAACGCGAAGGCTCAACCCGCGGAAGATCGCTGATTGCAGGTCCGTTTAGCACTCGTCCATCTGTGTCGAAACGAGACCCGTGACACGGACAATCCCAGGTCTTTTCGCCTGAGTTCCAACTGACGACGCAGCCGAGATGTGTACATATCGCCGAGTATTCATGAAGGGCGCCCTGTTCGTCGCGATAAGCGGCAATCTTTGTCAACCCGCAGCGAACGATAGAGCCGGCGCCTCTCGCGACTTCGTCCACGCTATCGACTTCGCCCGGAGTAAGCTTGTCTGCGTATTGCGCGAGAACATTGAGGTTTTCACGCACGAAACGCGGGGCAGCTTCGACTCGCTTCCGAGAGGGGGCATACAGTTCGCTCCAGGGGTTCTCTCTTCCGTTAATCAGATCAGTCAGTATCATTCCCGCAATCGTGCAGTGGGTCATGCCCATCCCGGAGTCGCCGGTAGCGATATACACATTGGGTTCATCCTGCGGATTGCGTCCGATATAGGCCAGCCCGTCAACCGTCTCCATAACCTGGCCGGACCAGCGGAACACAACATCGCTCGCGAGGGAAAACCGCTCGCGGGTCCAATGTTCGAGCCGCTCATACCTCTCCGTAGAGTCATCCTCCTGACCCGTCTTATGATCCTCGCCGCCGACGATCAGAATCTCAGACGCATTATGATTCCCGGACGATGAAGTCGGGGTGAGACGCAAATAGTGATAGGGATGACCCGTGTCCCAATAGAGAGCTTTGGTCACTGAGCCGGCAGGCACCCTCAGTCCGATCACATAGCTCCGGTAGGCAGCCTGCTTGGTATGGATGGCTACCACGTTGTTTACC
>DASRIZ010000544.1:0-5568 GCA_035649735.1 Blastocatellia bacterium
TTCGAGCTTGCGCCGAAATGTAGTGGTGCTGCTTTTTAGCGGCGCTCAGGATCCGCAACGCCGCGAAGGACTCAAAGCGCTGGGGTCGGTGGGTGAACGATTCCAGGGCAAGAATGTAAAGATTTTTTGGGTAAGCGTAAACCCGGCGAGCGAAGTGACAAACGAACAGCTCAAGAGTTTCTCAACTTCGGTTCCACTGCTGCGCGACACAAATCAAGCCGCCTTTAAGCGATTCAGCGGCAAAGTCGCTCAGCTTCCCACCATCGTTGTGCTTGACCTCGAGGGTAATCCCTTTGGTCAACCACGCGGCGGATTCAATCCGAATTCTGACTTTATCAACGATCTCGCTTCGATCATCGAAAACTTGCTAAAGCGCTAGACAACGCTGATCGTCGTTATCAGTCGGGTTGACCCGAATCATTAAGGGGCGTCTCCGTAACGATCTCTATCTAATCGTTTGGTTGCTGGCGCGCAGCCCATCTCTCTGTTAGAAATTGACGTGATGAGAACCGATGATGGCGGCCCAGTCCTGTTAGCTTACTTCGATGCACACCGCGCGGATATGCTCGAGTTTACTCGCTGGCTTGTCGAACAAGAGTCGATGTCACGCGAGGCTGACGCCACAAGACGCATAGCGGAGAAGCTCGGCGAGACTCTGGCGTCGACAGGCGGCTCGGTGGAGTTGCTCGACGACCCGCGTTATGGCTCGACGCTGCGCGCTCGGTTCCATCACAGTCATGAGTCTCAAGACAGCCAACAGGTACTGGTGGTCGGGCATCTTGACACGGTCTGGCCAATCGGGACCCTGGCGACGAGACCATTTCGAGTTGAAGACGGCAGAGCGTTTGGACCGGGTATCTTTGATATGAAGTCGGGAGTGATGCTCGCTGCATACGCCGTTCGGGCTATCAGAGAACTCGGGCGGACTACCAGGCGCGGCATTACTCTGTTGATGACCTGTGATGAGGAAACCGGCAGTCACTTTTCGAGAGAAATCATAGAAGAGGAAGGGCGCCGTGCTCATGCAGCGCTGGTTATCGAACCACCGATCCCGGGAGGTACGATCAAGACCGGACGAAAAGGCGTCGGCGAGTTTGAGGTGATAATCCGCGGCCGATCGGCGCATGCGGGTAACGATCCGCAGGCTGGGATCAGCGCGGTAACCGAGATGGCCCATCAGATCCTGGCGATCAACAAGCTAAACGACTACGAACGGGGCACGACGATCAATGTCGGAGTAGCGCGCGGCGGCGTGCTCTCAAACGTCGTCGCTGCAGAAGCGCACGCCTTTGTTGATATGCGATTTAGAACGGTTGATGAGGGCGAACGCGTAATCCAGGCTATGTCACAATTGCAGCCGGTGGTGGATGGCGCCCGCATTGAGTTACGCGGTGGAATAAACCGGCCGCCCCTGGTTCGCACGGACGAAACCGGCGCGCTGTTCGATCACGCAAAGCAACTGGCATCAGAGATTGGTTTTGATCTGAAAGAAGGCTCGGTGGGCGGCGGCTCGGATGGTAACTTTATCGCGGCGCTCGGCGTTCCGGTGCTTGACGGTCTGGGTGTCGATGGCGCAGGCGCCCACGCTGAACACGAGCACATTATCGTCAGCGATATTCCTCGCCGCGCGGCGCTGCTCACGCGTTTGATCGAGACTATGTGAATGGATCAGCAGGCTCTACGGCGCAAGGCCGTCGAGCAGCACGATATCCGCATCACCTCCGCCGAGCGAGGCAAAAATGAACTTTCCGTCCGCAGACCACGAAACACGGCGAACTATGAAGGTGCGGCGCTGTCCGAAATCCGTGATCTGACGTAGCGACCCGCCAGCCGTAGGGAGTGCCCATAGGTTGGTCACTCCGGCGTCAGTAAGTGGCACGGCCAGCCACTTTCCATCAGGCGAGATCACCGGGTGGATCTGCTGCCATGCAGGCACGCGTGAGCCGGGAATGCGTGTCAGAAGTTGGGCCGGGCCGTTTTCGGGTCGCGCTGCGTAGATTTCGATATCCGGAGAGTCATTCACGTTCGTAAGGAAACGCAAAAAATAGACGGCGCTACCATCAGGCGCAATTGCCGGCGCCGAAGCCTCATCGGGCCGTACATCCACCTGGGGTCCACCTTCCGGAGAGACTTTCTTGAGCTCGTCCACCAGCGCATCCTTCGTGACGGCGTAGTACAACCACCGTCCGTCACCTGACCATGCGGCGTTGCCGCCTTTACCCACCTTGCGGAGATTGCTGCCATCGGGGCTGATCAACCATAAATCAACGTCGTCATGGATCGTGGAGCGAAATACTAAAGCGATGTGCTTTCCGTCCGGCGACCAGACCGGCACGCCCACCGGTTTGACCGCGTCGCGCTCGGAGGTTGTCTGGCGCGTCTCGCCGCTATCCAATTTCATGATCCAAAGATTGGAGTGACCGCCGCTGTCTGAGAGATAAACCATTTCTTTGTCACCCGGTCCTACCGAAGGCGTTAGCACCTGTCCGGTTTGACGTGTCATCTGTACAGCCCGGCGCACATTATCCACTGGAGAGCCGTCGACCGGATATTTCCAAATGTTGAATTGCATGTGCACTCGACTGGCGAACACCGTGCCGGCGGGACTGATATCTGGCTGGACATAAGAGATTTCGCCGAAAGTCAACTGTCGCGGCTCGCTGCCCGCTAGCTCAGCCGACCACAGATTGAAGTTCGGCAAGTAGAGCATCGTAGCGCCACGCGATGAACTGTACACGAGGCGCCGACTGTCTCTTGTCCAGGCAAAACCCCTTAGCATGCTGCGGTCGTTTACAACTAAACGCGGTTCTCCACCGTTAGCCGGCGCGGCGAACAGATTATCTTCGAAGTAGAAGCTGCGCACGTAGCCGATCCAATTACCATCGGGCGACCAGCGCGGGGAATAGTATTTGAAATTCGACGTAAGTTGCGCGACGACACGCGCGTTGGAGCCATCGCGCGCCGCGACGGCAAGTTCGATCTGGCCCTCGTTGAATCGGATAAAAGCGAGGTGTTGACCGTCGCGGCTCAGATCAGCACTGCCGATGCTGGTCGTTAGTCGACGCGGCGCGCCACCGAACATCGAAGTCTCCCAGATTGCTCCGCGCCCTTCAGCTTCAGACGACGGCGAGTAGTAGATCAACGAAGCCGAGTCGCTTGACCATCGCGGATAGAGGTGATCAGCGGCATCGTGTGTGACTGGTAGCGGCGGACCTCCGGCCAGCTGCCGCACAAAGATCTGTCGTGTTCCGCCAGCCTCCGCCGTGAAAGCGACGAATTTGCCATCCGGCGAGACCGCCGGAAACTCCTCCAACCCGTTGAAATCCGTCAGGCGTAGAAGCCGCACCGGCTGCCCCGGTGTTGACCGCATCAGCCCTCCTCGTAGCCACCCAGCTAAAAAGAACAAACCTGCTAGCGTTGTCAACACCAGGATCGTGACTGCCGGAGTCAGCCAGCGTCGTCGTTTTGATTCTGTGCTCGCCGCAGTCGAGGAAGTCAGGATGGCTCCAGACGCATCGGACAACGATTTCAGAGCGAAGGCCAGATCGCTCGCCGATTGAAATCGCGCCTCAGGCCTTTTTTCCAGACAGCGTCGTACGATTCGCTGAAGCGCCGGTGAAATCTGTTCACGGCTGCCACGTGAGTCAAGATTCGCGGCCGACAGTTCGGGAGGGTCTTCCTTCAGGATGGCATTCATCACCTCCACCGCCGAATCGCCGCGGAACGGTTGCCGACCCGCGAGTACTTCGTAAAGCACCACTCCAAGACTAAAAATGTCTGTCCGTTCGTCCACCTTCGTAGCGCCCACTTGCTCTGGCGACATGTAGCCGACAGTGCCCATTACAACACCAGGGAGTGTTCCGCCACTCTTAAGCCTGAGAGGATCATCGCCAAGGGGTGCCTGCTTCTCGACCAGTTTGGCGAGACCGAAGTCGACGACTTTCACCAGCCCATCCGGTCGCAACATGATGTTCTCAGGTTTGATGTCGCGGTGAGCGATTCCTGCTGCGTGAGCTGCAGCCAGCGCCGAAGCGACTTGCACGGTGACATCCAGCGCTACCGACAGCTTGATTCGTCCGTCCGCCATCCGTTGGCGCAACGTCAACCCCGCGACCAATTCAGCGGCAATGAATTGCGTGCGATCGACCCGCCCGATCTCGTAAATCGTGATGATGTTTGGGTGGTTGAGAGAAGAAGCCGCTCGCGCCTCTTGTTCGAAGCGCCGCACCCGCTCGGCGTCCTGAGTGAACGCGGCAGGAAGCACCTTGACGGCGACCTCGCGCCCGAGCGTGGTGTCCCGGGCGCGATAGACTTGTCCCATTCCGCCCGTGCCAAGCAGCGAGAGAATCGTGTAGCGACCTAAGGACTGGCCAACGATTGGTCGAAACTGATCGCCGTCGAGGAGGAGGGTCAAATCTTCAGCCGGAGCGTCTTCAATAAAGCTGCCGGCCTGCAGGTGAGCAGCAAGAAGCGATTCGACTTCGCGACGCAGTTCCTCGTCGCCTTCACAAGCCCCCTTGAGGAAATCACTCCGCTCCGAAGCGTCGCGCTCAAGCGCCGCATCCAGCAACTTATCCACCTGTTGCCAGCGTTCAACCTTCATCGTGGGTTCCAAATGTCAATTCACGATAGAGCCATGCCTTCGCCTTCAGCCACTCGCGCTTGACGGTGATCTCCGATACGCCGAGCACTTCAGCTGTCTCTACAGCGCTGAGACCGCTGAAATAGCGAAGCTCGACGATCTTTACCTTTCTCTCATCAATCTCATTGAGCTTTGTCAACGCTTCGTCCAGCGCAAGCAGCTCTTCGCCTTTCTGTTCAGAGACTACTGCCGCTTCATCGAGCGTGACTTGCTGAGGATTGCCGCCGCGTCTGACTCGCCCGTTGGCGCGCGCCCGATCGACGAGCAAATGGCGCATAACCGAAGCAGCTACTCCGAAAAAGTGAGCGCGATTTTGCCAGTCAACATTCTGCTGGCCAACCATTCGCAAGTACGCTTCGTTGACCAGCGCGGTGGTCTGCAAAGTGTGACCAGGATGTTCACGCTTCATGTAACGGCTGGCGATTCGGCGAAGCTCATCGTAGACAAGAGGCATGAGCTTGTCGAGCGCCTGCGGATCGCCGCCGCGCCAGGCAGCAAGCAATTGAGTCACTTCCTGCGGAGATACTGTCATTCAAGCCTCTTGAGGTGCCGAATCGAAGCGGATTGTCGCTCATTACTTCGTGAAAGAAAAGCTCACCAAGGTCCGCTTGATTCTCAGCCAATCACATTAATACGAGATCTTCATTTTATAGGCTGCTCAGGGGAAGGCACCCAGCGGCGAAAGAATGATAAACCGATGATACGACTTTTTCGATTCTGTCGCTTAGGTAAGTGGAGGCAAAACGATGCCTAACCAAACTGAAGACAGATAGCGAAAGGAGAATGGTCATGAACATCGAAAGAAATGTTTTGTACTGGAGCGTGCCGTTGATTCTGTGGCTACTTCAGCATGTAGATAAGGGCAGCATACAGATTCTTGGTCGAGGCATAAATCACAACCAGACGCTGGTGCGCGACAGTCATCT
>DASRIZ010000545.1:0-21266 GCA_035649735.1 Blastocatellia bacterium
CGGCTCTCAAAGGCTCGGCCATCGCCCCGGGATCGGATTTCGTTCGAACTACGATCGTCATCGATCGAGAGTAGGTTTCGAACAACGGGCTTTGCAGGTATGGGTAGTAAATCGCCGGAGGAGGTAGCTCATCCAGACCAAAGTCGCGGACATTGCCGGCTACACCGACTATCAGCAGAGGATCGCGAAACTGACCTTGAAGGGCTAATCTATGGCCGAGCGGGTCTTCATCGGGGAAATAGCGCCTTGCAAAAGCTTCATTTATTATCGCCACGTTCGGACTCTGTTTGGAGTCGGTTTCGGCGAAATCACGCCCTTTCAACAGACGAATATCCATCGCCTCAAAATAGTGAGGCGTAACAGTACGGCACTCGGCCAGGGGCCGCTCCTCTTTTGGAACCTCCGGACGGCCCTCGATCGTGAAGTAGTCGCTGGTGTTATTTCCCGAGAGCGGCAATTCACCAATAGCGCCGGCAGATTTGACCCCGGGAGCTGTCGACAGACGCTCCAAAAGCTGAGAATAGAAAGCCGCAACGCCCTCCTCCTCAGGATACCTTGACCGCAGCAGCGTCACCCCCATTGTAAGTAGATTGTTACTGTTGAAACCGGGGTCGATGTTGTTCAGCTTGGCGAAACTCCTGATCATCAATCCGGCGCCGATGAGGAGAACAAGTGACAACGCGATTTCTGAGACGACAAGCACGCTGCGCAGCCGATTGCGTCGCGCCCCGGCAGTGGTCCTGCCGCTCTCTTTGAGCGCATCGGTCAGATCGGGTTTTGAAACCTGCAATGCCGGGGCAACACCGAAGAAGATGCCGGTAAGCAGTGAGACCAGAATTGTAAAGCTTGCTACTTTAGCATCGATGCCGATTTCGCGAACGCGCGGGATAGTATCGGTGCTCAATGAAATCAACGAATCGACGCCCCAAATGGCCAAGGCCAACCCTGCCGCTCCACCAGCGAACGCAAGCAAAATGCTCTCGGTCAGCAACTGCCGAACGATGCGCGTGCGGGTTGCTCCAAGTGCCGTTCTTATTGCGATTTCTTTTTGTCGAGCGCCGGCGCGTACCATCTGGAGGTTTGCAACGTTCGCGCACGCAATCAACAGGACGAATCCAACCGCGCCTAGCAGGACAAACAGCGCGGTTCCAATATCCCCCACCACAACATCGCTCAAAAGCTCGAGCTTGATGCCATGCCCGGCAATTTTGTCGGGATACTGTTGCGCGAGGCGTGATGCGATCGTGGACATTTCAGCTTGCGCGGCGGGGAGCGTAATCCCTGGTTTGAGCCGGCCGACTACGCGCAGGAAATGAGGACCGCGGTTGAGTTGCGTCGGATCAATGGGGAAGGGCCGCCAGAGCTGAGCCTCATTTGGATAACTAAAACCTGCGGGAAGCACCCCGATGATGGTATAAGCGGCGCCGCTGAGTTGCACCGATTGTCCGAGTACGTTAGGGTCGGCCCCGAACTGTCGCTGCCAAATACCCTGGCTGAGCACTGCTACGCGAAAACGACCGGGCTGGGTCTCTTCTTCGGTGAAGGTGCGGCCCAGGATCGGTTTTACACGAAACAAAGAAAAGAAATCCGGGGTTACGAGTCCGATCGGCATGTCTCGCGCTCCATTCCCGTCGTCCATAAACATGCTGCCGCTCTGATAAGCGGCCATATATTCGAAAGATTGATTCTGATCTCTCCAATCGAGGAAGTCGGGAAGGGAAGAGGGAGCGGTTGCCAGTTGCGGCTGGGTGTCCCAGACCCACACCAGGCTGTTCGGATCATCGTAGGGCAAAGGCCGAAGCAACACGGCGTTCACGACTGTAAAGATCGCGGTATTCGCGCCGATACCCAACGCCAATGCGACTACGGCAATCCCGGTGAATACCGGCTGTTTGAGCATCATCCGCGCGGCATAGCGGACGTCTTGAATCAATGTAGCCATGATTGCCTCCGGGTTCAGCGTTTTTGGTTTTGGCTTCTGGTTTGTGTTTCTAGTTTCTGCTGCTGTTTGTGTCTATCCATCCGCAGTTTCATCTAAACCAGAACCCTCAACCCTGAACCAGAAACTAGAAGGATCTATTCATATCTAAGCGCGATCATTGGATCCACTTTTGTCGCGCGCAGGGCGGGCACAAAACAGGCTCCCAGAGCCACTCCTGCCAACACCACAGAAATCAGCGCAAACGTCAACGGGTCCGTCGCGCTTACCCCAAACAGCAAGCTTGCCATCGCCCGCGTCGCAAGCCACGCAGCTGCGAGGCCGATCACAAGCCCGATCACAGCCAGCATCATCCCTTGCCTGATGACCATCCCCAGTACATTGCTTTGTCTCGCGCCAAGCGCCATCCTGATCCCGATCTCGTGAGTTCGCTGGGTTACCGAGTACGCCATCACGCCATATATACCGACACCCGCCAGCACCAACGCGACTGCCGCAAACGTGCCGAGCAGCATGAGATACAGGCGGTCGGGTGCAATCGAATCGCTCCAAATCTTGCCCATCGTTTGAACATCGTAGATTGGCTGATCCGGATCGATTGCAAGAACCTGCTCGCGCGCTACGTTGGCAAGATGGGTTGGATCGCCTGCGGTGCGCATCACGATGCTCATGCCGCCGCCTGCGTTCTGCAAATACGGATAATAGGATTGGACACGATTCGAGTCGGTGCTGAGGCCTTCCATTTTGACTCGACGCACGATCCCGACGATAGTCACCTTGCCGCCCCAAAAGTTGATTTGTTGCCCCAGTGGGTCTTCGTCCGGCCAGTATCGCTTGGCGAATTCTTCGTCGATTATTGTCACGGTTGGAGGTGAGAATGGGTTTGGTTGCGCTCCTGGCGGGGTCGGAGCTTTTGTGTCCTGATCAGTGAATCCGCGGCCACTGAGCAAGGTCATTCTCATCGTATCGAAGTAGTCCGGGCTAACGAACGCGACCTCGCTTAAAGGCCGTTGTCCCTGCGGCGGGTCCGGACGACCCTCGATCCAAAACCCGCTCTGCCATCCGTTGTTGCCGAGGGGCAAGCCGGTGGCCATTCCAACCGATTGGACGCCCGGCAGCGCTCGAAGATTCTGGAGCAATTGTTGATAGAAATTGATGCGCTGCTGTTCTTCGGGATATTTCTTGGTTGGCAGGGAAACGCTAAACGTCATCAGGTTGTCGGTCACGAACCCGGGATCTACCCGCTGAAGATAATAAAAACTGCGAATCATCAACCCGGCGCCGATCAACAGCACCATAGCAAGCGCCACTTCTGAAACGACCATCGCGCTTCGGAGAATATGCCGGCGTCCTGTCGATCCACGGCCGGCATCCTTTAGTGTTTCATTCAAGTCCGGTTTGCTTCCCTGAAGCGCGGGAGCTAATCCAAAAATAACTCCTGTGAGCACCGAAACTGCGATGGTAAAGCCGACTACTCGCAGATCCAGACCAATCTCGGTTGCGCGCGGGATGCTGTTGGGGCTGATTGCAACGATCAACTTGACGCCTGCTTGCGCTAACAAAAGCCCAAGCGCGCCTCCTGCGAATGAGAGCAGCATGCTTTCGGTTAGCAGTTGCCGGATGATTCTGGTGCGGCTCGCCCCCAGGGCCGTGCGGATAGCGATTTCCTTTTGACGGTTGGTCGCTCGCGCCAACAACAGGTTGGCGACGTTCGCGCAAGCTATCAGCAGCACAAAGCCTACTGCGCTAAGAAGCACCAGCAGCGCGGCACGAATGTCACGCACGACGTTCTCCAGCGCCAGCGTGAGAGTCGCGCCATTTCCGGTATTGCTGTCGGGGTATTGTTTCTCTAGATTGCCGGTGACGATTTCCATATCGCTGCGTGCCTGCTCAACCGTTACACCGGGTTTGAGTCTGGCCATCGCATAAAGTCCGGGGTGATTGCCACGACTCTCCCAACCCGGATCCTTTGCTCGCAGTCCTACCGGCGTCCACATCTCAGCACGGCTCGGGAAAAGGAAAGTCGGAGGCATTACGCCGATAACTGTAAAGCTGCGACCGTCTAAGGTTAGATTCTGACCGATGATGCCGGGGTCTCCTCCCAGCCGGCGCTGCCACAGGGCATGACTCAGGACTACCACCGGCATTGCGCCGGGTTGGTCTTCGTCGTTGGTGAAGACACGACCGACCGCCGCGTTTACTCTCAGGACAGTGAAGAGATCAGCGGAAATCTGCCCGGCGTTGATTCGTTCGGGTTCTCCGCTGCCGGTCAGGTTATAGCTGTTAGTGCGATAGACGCCGATGCTCTCGAACGCATTATTCTGAGCGCGCCAATCAAGAAAGTTCGGATATGCGATGGACATTCCCTCCAGGACCTGACTTCGCTCGGAGAGAAACACAAGTCTTTCGGATTCGTCGTAGGGCAGCGGCCGCAGCAGCACGGCATTTACCACGCTAAAAATCGCGGAGTCGGCGCCGATGCCGAGCGTCAGCGCGAGCACTGCCACGATTGTGAAGCCCGGGTTCTTGACCAGCATCCGAACTCCATAACGAACATCCTGCAACAGAGTCGTCATCATTCGGCCTCCATCGACACGTCAAACTTCAGAGATATCGATAGTAGGTGCGTCCTGCTGGCCCCGGGTTTCATTTCCTTTTGAAGAGATTAACTGAATGCTTTAGCGAAAATTTCTCTATCACCGACTCTTGCCGCCGGGCGATACGATCGTGACGGGTCCGTTGACGGTTGATAGACGAATCACCGGCGTGCTTTCGCCGAACTGAATCACGCTGGGCCGGTCCCAGGTACGCACAGCCTGCTGACACTGAATCGCTCTGCACTCAATCGGAGAATGTTTGGACGCGTCAACCCGAACCGACGACATATAGTGGTCGGGTAGCTTTAACGTTAGCGGCCCGTTCTGAGTGCTGCCCTCGAGTTCTCCCCCTGACCATTGGCTGCCATCAAGATCGACCGTGAGCGGACCGTTTTGTGCGGTTAACTTGAAGTCGCCGCTGCTGCCGGCCACGGTTATCGGCCCGTTTTGGACGTCCGCGCGAACCTGGCCGTTGACTTCGTGGAAGCTGATCGGCCCGTTTTGGTTTCGCGCCTGAACTTTTCCGGAGAATTCGCTTACGCCAATCGGGCCGTTGCCCGAGACCAAATCCAAAGCAGCTCCGTTCGGAGCCTGGATAAGGAGGAAAGCAATCCAATCCTGCGGGTTTGGCCCTTCGACCGTTACCTGACCATCATTGACTGCGAGGCGTAGTTGATCCAGAAGTGCCTTGGCCTCGTTCGGGTCGTCGCCGAGAACCGCCAGACAAGCAGTGATCGAATACTCATCGCGATTCCAACCTCGCACGTGAATGCCGCCGTTTTTCGATGCCCGGACCTGTAACGTGGAAACGGCCGCTCGCGGAACGGTCTGTGTTAGTTGGGATCGGAGCGCTTCAGCATCACCGATTCGAATTCTGATTTGTTCGCAATCAGTGATGTGCTTTTCTCCGTTAGTGTTGATGGTGGTGTTGTGGTTGCGCCTTTTGTCCTGTGCACCGGCGGGTTCGAAGATCAAAAAACAACCAAGAACAAGCACCGTCACGAAGAGCATCGTCTTTTTCATCATTAATCCTCCCGTCAACCTCGAGCAGATTTACACTCTTACCGTGAATGTAGACGCTTGACCCTTCATAAGTGTTAGCCACCAAAGTTACGAATCGACCTGAGTTTCAAGACTCCGTCTCAACCCGCTGGCTAAAGGCGGTTAGGTTTAAATACCAATCTTCGTGCCAGCGAGTGGGGGCCGGCTAAACCTTATGAGCACAAGGGAAATCCTGGAATACAGAAGGCTGGTTGTGGCGGGCTGTTTCGATTCTGAAAAAGCTTTTCCCAAAGGTGGACCAATCCGCCGGAGGTGTCGCGAAGTGAAATTGGAGAATTCGGTCGATCGCGCGTAAACCCGAGGCGCCCTGACTTTATGCAGCCCGGTCTGAACGTCCGAAAAATCACACGAGACCTGATGCTCCCGCGAGGTCGCACTTCAACCTGACGTGCCCCTGTGGACGGAGATCCTCGAGGAGTAGTTCACCATTAGCAGTCGCGTTGAGTCGCCTACGAAGCGGCGTTGTTCAACGGCACGGATTTAGAACAGTGCTGTGGAGTAATTACAGTCGGAGGTTGTTCATAGCGTATAAAAATCTGCTGGTAATTGGGCGGTGACAACCCAAACTCAGTTCGTTGCGCGCCATTGTGGTGAGAATCGCGGGATACTGGCTGACCGAGTGGCGGCACGATGATTGCGAGTGGATTAAGACGTGAAGAAAGATATGCAGAAAGATGTCACGATCCCCGTTCAGTTCGGGTTGGAATCAGTCGACCTCCTGGAGGAAATGCTGTTTCAACGCGCGGCGAGCGGGATAAGACCCGTTCTGTATCTCTCATCGTATACAGACCTTGAGTGCAGCATGCTGATGTTATTGGACGACACGGGCGAGGCTCGTTGGGTGGGGGAGCAGACGCCTGTGGCCAGACAGACCGGCTACCACATAATCACAAACTAGACACGGGTGTGGCAATATGGCCCACACTGAGCTCGAGGCCGTTTGCAAGGGTTTACTATTCGTACCTAAGGGCCTCGATTGGATCAAGCCGTGCTGCTTTTACGGCCGGCCACATTCCGAAGATCAATCCTACCGAGCAAGATACAAAGAACCCGAGCAGCACCGCCCACAGCGGGATGACCGAGGGAAGCGTCGGTGCGAGCTGTCGCAACGCAAGGCTTATAACCCATCCGGCAAAGATACCGATCAGTCCGCCGACCGCGGTTAACGTAATCGCCTCGGTCAGAAACTGCCAAACGATATCGGCCTTCCTGGCTCCGATCGCCCGACGCACGCCGATTTCCTTGGTGCGTTCGGTGACCGAGACAAGCATTATGTTCATCACCCCGATGCCGCCGACCAGCAACCCAGCTGCGGATAACGGGAAAACGATGACGCTTGCTACTGCCGCAAACTGAGCAATTACCTCGAAGATGCTGCCCGGCGTGCTGACGCCGAAGTCGTCCGGCTTGTCGTTGGGCACGCCGCGGCGCCGGCGCATCAACTCGGTTATCTGGTCCACCAGCCGGCCAAACTGGTCCGACTTGGCCTTTACGTTGATTGTGATGTCGTCGATTTCCGGATGATCGCGTTTCAGCGTCTCAAACGGCAGGATGAGTTGGCGGTCCTCAACCGGGTCACCGCCAAAGAGACCGCCGGGCGCTTTCTCCATCACCCCGATTACGTGATATATCTTCCCATCAACCTCGATCTCTCGATCCAGCGGATCCAGTGCGCCGAATAATGTCTCAGCGATTGCCGAGCCAATAACAGCGACCTGAGAGTGGTGGTCCTGCTCGGACTGGGTAAGAAATCGCCCGCTTCTGATGTAGACGTTGCGAACGACGTCATAGTTTGACCACACGCCAAAGATCAGAGGCCGATTTGCTTCGATGCCCTTGTGCTTCACGACCGGTTGAGGCCCGCCAGGACCGAATGAACCAACAACCAGCGTTGGGCTCACACTCTCGGCCGCTGGAAGTTCGGCGATCGCCCGGGCGTCGTCGATGGTCAGATCTTTGCGGGAGCGTTCCGATTGGGACGGACGACTGAATCGTATGCCGATGTTATTCCACTTGGTGACGAACACGATATCGGGTCCGAAGCGCTTTGTTTGCTCCAGAACAAATTCGCGGAGGCCGGTCAGAAATGATGAGATCGCGATCACGGTCATGGTTCCGCCGATCACCCCGAGCATTGTGAGAGCCGAACGCACTTTGTGGGTTCGGAGCGTATCGAAAGCCATCAATACGTTTTCACCGATCTCTTGTAGATTCATAAGAATTAATATAGGTCCTATAGGTCCTATTTCTTTTTTTCAGTCTGCCCTAAGCGCGGTAATGGAATTGAGACGAGCCGCCCTATTTGCCGGATAAAGCCCAAAGAACACGCCTACCAGCGTCGATACCGAAATCGCTATAGCCGGCGCCCACAACGGGACCGCCACCGGCACCGGTACAAACCGCTGCAGAATCGCCATGCTCGTGACCGCAAGCAGCAAACCTATCAACCCGCCGATCCCCGACATCATCGCCGACTCGACAAGAAACTGCATAAGGATGTCCCGCCGGGTTGCACCGAGCGACTTGCGGATGCCGATCTCTCGGGTGCGTTCGGTTACGCTGGCGAGCATGATGTTCATTATTACTATTCCACCGATGACCAACGAAATACCCACGACTGGAAACGCGACCGCAGCCACCACGTTCACGATCGATCCCAATAGCTTTTCGGTAGCTTCGTCGGTCGCGATCGAGAAATCATCAGGCCTGTTGTAGTCAAGTTTGTGCCGGCTGCGCATCACCACTCGAACCTGGTCCTGAACCATCTCGGCGGACACGTCCGAGCGAGAGCGAACAATAATCCGAAAGGTCGGCGAACTCCGCTTACCGAAGGCCTTGAAAAAAGTCAGAAGCGGAAGCTGGACGAAATTGTCTTGTGATTGACCGAGCACCGAACCGAGTTTTTTAGCCACACCGATAACGGTGTAAGTGCCGGCTCCGATTTTGATCTCTTTACCGATAGGATCGAGTTGTGGGAACAAACCCTCGGCGACTTCAGATCCCAGAAACGCGACGTCTTTACGACTCTCGTCGTCGAAATCGCTTACAAAACGCCCCTGCGCTACTTCGGTGCTCGAAATCAACAAGGTATTCGGGGTCACGCCCTGGACCCCTACATTATCAAGCGTGATGTTGCCGTATTTTACAGACTTTGCGCCGCCATCCTGCGCGCCGATTTGATCCGCGAGCGTCACTGACGAGCGCAACGCAACCAGGTCGTCAACCGTGAGGTCCGGATTTCGGCGGAACGCCTCCAGAAACTTCTGGAAATCCCCGAAGCCGGTGATGCTGGCCTTCTGAAGAGTGAACACCCCGGAACCGAGCGTAGCGATTTTTTCCTTTATGTATACGTTTGCGCCCTCGATGACCGTTGCAACCGCGGTAACGACAGCAACGCCGATAATGACGCCGAGCAACGTGAGGAACGACCTCAGCTTATGGGCCATTATCGAAGACAGGGCGATGGAAGCAGCTTCAATAAACTTGTTCATAGGAAGAGGCGGTCCGGGTGCAACGGGTCGGATTATAGCAAGGCCCCGCTGGTTGGTCCTAGTGATAGATCGAGGTTTGGCAAAAAGCAAAGGGCAAAGGGCAAAGAGCAAAGGGCCGGAGCAGCCGGAAATAAGATGGCAGCGAACACCGGTCTATCCGGTTGTCCGCTGCCAACGTCCAGAGTCTTTAAAGTTGCGGTAAGTTATCTTCGCTCGTCGCGATTGATTCGTCCGTCCAGTATATGCAGAACTCGATGAGCGTGTTCGGCGATGTCGTGCTCGTGAGTCACCAGGATGATAGTGTTGCCCTGGTGGTGAAGCTCATCGAAGAACCGCATGATTTCGTGCGAGGTCGATGAGTCGAGGTTACCCGTCGGCTCGTCCGCAAGAATGATTGAAGGATTGTTGACCAGTGCGCGGGCAATAGCCACGCGCTGACGCTGGCCGCCCGACAGCTCGTTTGGCTTGTGGTTCATGCGATCGGAAAGATCCACGCGTTTAAGCGCGAGTTTCGCCATCTCGATTCGCTGCCCACGCGGCGTGCCGTTGTAAATCAAAGGCAACTCAACGTTGTGCAGGGCGGTTGCCCGGGGAAGCAAGTTGAATGTCTGGAAGACGAAACCGATCTCTTTGTTTCGGATGTGAGCCAGCTCGTCATCGTCCATGTCCGACACAAGCTTGGTGTTGAGAAAGTAATGGCCTGAGGTCGGAGTATCCAAACAGCCGATCAGGTTCATCAAGGTCGATTTACCGGATCCGGAAGGGCCCATGATTGCGAGGTACTCCCCACGCTGCACATCGAATGAGACACCGCGCAATGCGTGGACCTCTTCGGCGCCCATCTGATACGTCTTCCACAGATCTTCGGTGCGGATGACGCTGTCGGTCCCTGCCGGAACCGTCTCCAGATAGGCCAAGCCCTTATCGAACACAGCTTCTTCGATCATCATATCGTTACCCTTTTTGGATTCCGAATGGTCCCCCATCCTCCCCTATTAGCTTTTTGTTTCGACCTTTACCGGAGCCGCTTCTCGCTTAACTTGATCACCATCCTTAAGCGTTCGCAGGGTTTTGTATGGGCCTATGACTATCTCATCGCCCTCATTTAGCCCGCTCTTGATCTCGATTTCCTGATCACCCTTGATGCCAGTGGTTATCGGGGTAAACAGGCCGCGTCCGTCTTTGGTGAATACGAACACTCCCTCGACCTCTTTCTTCTTCGACGAACCGCTTCCCGATTGATCCGCGGGTTGCTGATCCTTCGGGGCCTCGCGAGGAACGATCGACTGTAACGGTGCCGTTAGCACTTCCGAAACTGTAGCCGTCGTAATCACCGCGGTCGAGGACATTCCCGGTCTCAGTTTTTCTCGTACCTGGGGAGTCGGGTTTAACTTAATCTTTACAATGAAGTCTTTCGCTTCCTGAGTGTTTGCCGACTGAGCGATCGTCTGCCCTGATCGCGTTATGGCTGACGCGCCTTTTTCGATAACTTCACCTTCTATCTCGAAGTCTCCGAGCGCGTCCACTTTCACCTTCGCCTTTTGACCAACCTGCACGTCCGCGATGTCCGTCTCATCAACCTTGACCTCGGTGTTGATCTGAGACATATCGGCGACCGTTAGCAACGGGGTGGTCGAAAAGCTGGCGAGCGCGTACTCGCCAACCTTAACCGGCAAGCTCGATACAACCCCGTCGATTGGTGAGTATCTTGTCGACTTTTTGAGCTGATCCGATTGCCGGGCCAGATCCGCTTGACCCTGCTTGACCCGTGCTTCACTGGAGTTGAGCGCGGCCTTCGAGCGTTCCACACCCAGCTCAGCGTCTTTTACCAGCACCTTCAGTTGATTAATGCGTGCCTGCTGTGCGTTTATCACGGCACGAGCCTGGTCGTAACGTGACTTAGCCGAATCGAATTGAGACTTGGTGGCTACTCCACTCTCGACGAGTTGTTGATAACGCTTGTATTCGCTCTCGGCGTACGCCAGGTCGGCCTTGTTGCGCTCGAGATCGGCCTCGGCGCTCATAAGCGTGGCCTTGGTCTGATTAATATTATTTACCGCTTGCTGCACCGCAACCTGTTGATTGGCGACGTCGGCTTGCGTGACGCGAACCGAGGCCTCGCCCGCGGTCACCGCAAAACTCGATTGAGTCGGGTCAACACGCACCAGCGGCTGGCCCTTTTTAACCGCATCGCCTTCGCTGACGTAGATTTGCTCCACGCGGCCCGGTACTTCCGCGGTCAGGTTATAGAGGTGCACAGGGCGGATGTCGCCCGACGCCGTAACCTTTGATTCCAGCTGTGTCTTGCGCTCGACCTTTCCAACCTGAACCGGCTCGCCTTCCTTTTTCTGGACGGCTTGAGACAGAACCACGATTGCGATCAACCCAACGACCACTGCCGCGATTATGATAGTCTTCTTCCTCTTACTAGTTTTGAACTGCATGGAAAGGATTGTCCTCCGAATGTTTTGAGCGAACTTGCAACCGCCTCGTATTACGCCCTTGTGCTGCTATAGGTTCAATAAATTTCGGCCGATTGCCGCCGCAACATTTGCTGCTGAGTGACCGCTCGTTGCCACTCACTGTCCTGGTTAATTTGACACCAAACCGCTTCACTCTATGGAAACGAATCGTGCGCGCGTTCTATTAACATCGAGGGCGTTAAGTTAGATGATAGCGAGTGCGATGAAACCATGTCAAAGAAATACGTTTCGACCCTGTAGAACGAGTGCATTCGTACCATAAGAATACGCAGTTCAGATTGCATTAACAGGACCTGTTTGGAGGAGTACTTCGTTCGATAGCACTGGGACCGTCGGAAGCTACGGATTTGCGGGATTCAAACTCAAGGTAGCGTGTGTTATCCTAAGCCGGTTCCTATGGACGACAAACCAAGACACCTGGAAGATCTATGCCCCAACTGTGGGGCAACCGACAGCGAACCTGACGCCACTTTTTGCCAGACCTGCGGTTCGAAGCTTGATTCGGCGCTGATCCAGCCGCCGGCGCCGCCACGTCCTTGTGAGGCCGGCAAGACAATCGCGGGACGTTTCACAGTTCAATCGCTGCTATGGACGGCCCCGACTTATAACGCCTACGACGCGGCGGTTCAGGGCTCGCCCTCCACTCGTCACACGATCATCGAGCAGCGGTTGAGCATCAACGATCCGTTTGCGGGAGGGCTACCGGTGACACCGGACAGTGGCGGAGTCTCAGGATCGCTTGAGGAAGCGGCGCCGGCATTCGAGCGGTTCGGCCTGTTCAAACCGATTGAGCATTCGATCGAGGGTGAGGATGTTTACATCGTTCTGGAACACATCAGTGGTCAGGCAGTTGCCCACTTCGATCAAACCGATGAAAAAGACACGCGGGCGATCGGGTTGCAGCTTTGCGCGCTTGCCGAGCAGTTCCACCGGCACGGGTGGATCTATAACGGGTTTGAGCCGTATGGCATCGTGCTGAACCAGGACCGCCACGTTCGGTTGATTGGCTTTGATCGGGCGCGCCAAGCGGGAACTCCGATTGAGGATGCGCCGATTTATCCAAGCCGCGGGTTTACGGCGCCGGAGTTGTTCTCGGCAGATGCCGTCTACGACGTCCGATCGGATGTTTATTCCATCGGAGCGCTGCTTCAGTTCTTGCTCACCGGCGAGAGCGGTAGTCCGGTAGAGGGATCCGGGCTCTATCCAGTGGCGACTGTTTTCCCGAACTTTGAGCGGCTTCTAACGCGCGCGTTGGCCGAAAACCCAAGCGACCGGTTTCAGAATATTGCGGATCTTCGCGAAGCCTTGACCGATTTGAATCTGCCGGTGGTTTTGCAGTCCGGTCACTTTACCGATGTTGGTTTGATTCGCGAGCTCAACGAAGACAGCGTGCTTGCGTTGAACCTCACGCAATACTATGAGTCGGTTCAGACGCAAATCGGGCTCTATATTGTTTCGGATGGAATGGGCGGCGAGGCTGCCGGTGAAGTTGCATCGCGAGTCACCGTGCGGGCGGTTGCCGAATGGATGACCGACAAGCTGATTTCAGCATCACTGAAGTCTACACACGACGAGAAGATTGCCGCCCCAACTCAAACCGGTGGGCTGCGCCTCGCAGTAGCCAACGGTCACGAGATGGCAACTACCGAAATGCTCAAGCAGGCCGTAGTTGCGGCAAACCGCGAGGTTATGGCATACGCGGCCGCGAATCCTCAGGCCCGGGGTTTGGGCGCCACGGTTACCGTAGCGATGATGGTGGGCGAAGTGTTGTCCATCGCGCATGTCGGTGACAGCCGATGCTACCTGTTATCGGGCGATTCACTGGTGCAGGTCACCGAAGACCATTCGCTCGTTCAGAAGATGGTGAACACTGGAAACCTGTCTCGGTTTGAGGCTCGCAGTCACCCCTACCGAAATGTGATCTATCGCTCGATCGGAGCGGACGAGCAAATCGAAATAGACATCATTCGTAAGAAGCTCACAAGTGGCGACATGCTTATGCTGTGCAGTGACGGGCTAAACGGAATGCTCGGGGATGATCAGATTCGCGACATCCTTTTAGTCAACCCTGATCCGACAGCCGCTGCTAAAGAGCTGGTTGTCGCTGCGAACGCAGCGGGCGGAGAAGACAACACCTCGGTGATCGTTGTGCGGATCAGCTAGCGCAGTACCAGAAACCCAATGGCATGCTCGCGGTCGGGAAGCTTTTCCACATAACAAAGGTTTGCCGCTTTTCTTGGCGTTGACCGAGGTACCCTTTGCTGATGTCCGTCAAGAGAGCCGATCTTGCCTGTAGGATTGACACCCACGCCAGTCTTGGTAGCTACCGCAGCCTAAATCGACGTGCGCCATTGGATCATCATTATCCATGCAGGATTCGTGATCAAGGCGGTCCACATTGCGATTGCTGTTGCTTGCCGCCGCGCGACTCCCCACCGTCGTCTCAGAAACCAGAGCGCCAGCAACCCCACGGCGATCCCTGAAATAATAAAGTTCAAGAACATACCAACAAGTGCGCCTGCTTTCAGGTGTTGCTCACCTCCGAGACCCGTTAATCCGATGAGGAAAAAACTCAGGACAAACGCCCCGACCGCACACACACGGTCTGCGATTTGCGCAAGGATCGTGAAAGCCGCGAGATCCTTCTTGAGGGTGCCCAGCTTGATCTGCAGTAATCTTGCCGCGGGCAGCCCAAGAACCAAAAGGTTCAACAAGTAGTTGACAATCATCAAGCCAACTATCATTGCCGCTAAGAGAGCAGGATGAACGCTCCGCCCACCAACTCGCGTAAGCAACCAAATGATATCGATCCCGTCGGCGTTAGCAGCAGTCGGAGTGACCAGGAAAAGAGTCACAAAAATTGCCAGCGGCGTCAAAACCCTCCGAATGGCAAACGAGATATCTTTCCTTACTCCTGATCTAAAGCAGTCTTGCTCCACTTCTTCTCTTTAACGAAGCATTCGAAAGTACTAAGTCCTTTGCCACTGCGCTCCCGCAACAAGGTTCTATGACGAACGGCGGGCGCAAGCCACTCTCCCCCAACCTCGAGCATGCAGAGGTCATCGGTTGCCTAGTGTACTTCCGGAGATGAAGGCCAGCCTTGAATACCGATCGAATTGATCACGGTTGTCGCTCATCAGACTCGCTTGCGACACCGCGCGGAATCCGATGCCGGTGCGCTTGATACCTCGCGATTCGTTGCGGCTTCGTTCGGGCCACGCCCTGCCAAGAAGGGCTCTCATCTTCGAAAAATCCTCATCGATTCTGACGTTAGACAAATCGGCGCGCAGTTTCGCTAGCGCAGCTCGGAAATTCGCCTCCGATCTAAACGATAGTGGCGAGACCAATCCAGAATAGTCGAACGCATCGGCCTTGACCCGAAAGCTCTGATCAATGCTCGCAGTGTACACGTCAAGCAGCATCTCATCTGACCGGAACTCGGATGACTCGAGCACATTACCTGACTGACTGCGACTGATGGCTTCGACATAGTCCACCCGGACGTTACGCAATTCGCCCAATACCATCAGCTTTATGTCGGAATTCTGTAGAGCCATTTCTCCGCCTGAATGGTAGACCCGCAGCTGGCCGTCACTGGGTGAAATTCGGCGCGCCCGAATCAACTCGCGATCGAGCATCATTTCCTGGTCTGGAATTACGACGGCTCTCAATCCGCAGGTGCGAACAAGGGCGGTAATCATGTCTGCTTCCGCTCGCGTCTGGCTTCGCGCGAGTGGAACGGGCCTCCCCGCGTCGATCAACGACTGAGCCTCGCTCGATTCAATCTGGAGCGCGGCCGCGAGAGCGGTGACGACGCTCTCATTGATCCGCCCCGGGAATGGCTCGAGCACGGTATTGTAAGCGAACTCGGACGGATCGATGTTTCGTTGCGGCGGGGCCGCCTGGATGGTGACAAAAGGGAGTTGCTCACCGCAGTAGATGCAGTCTCCGCGCGCAGCCGGCGTTCGTCGCCCGCAACGCGGGCAGTTGGTCACGTCTTGATTCAAGGCTTTCTCACTTCCGGGGCAATAGCGTCAAAAGGGGTCGCGGTACCACGAATAGTAAATAGAAAATAGCAAATAGCAAATAGAAAATTTTCTATTTACGGTTTTCTATTTGCGATTTGCTATTTACTGTCCCCTATCCCCTATCCCCTACTCCCTACCCCGTGTGCTACATTCGGCTGGATGAACCTTCGCGATTCGTTAACCCGAAAGAACATCATCATAGGTTCCGTGGTGCTGCTGGGAGTTCTGGTAGTTGCCGGGTTCTTCGTTTTGCGTCGTCCCACCCGCGTGGCCATGGAGCGCTACATTCCCGCTGACGCCCTGGCTTTTATCGAAATAGACAGTTTCGCAGATTTAGTCGATGGCCTCACAAGCACCAAGGCCTGGCGCGAGCTTGCTCCAGTCCTTGGTCTTTCGAGCCAGCTTCGGCAGGTGGGCCTTGTCGCTGATCTGATCGGGCGTTCGGGCTTGGGTCCCGATGAAGCTGTAGTCGCGGGTCGCGCGCAGTGCGCGATCGTAATCACTGGCATCGAGTCGGACACCGGAGAGACTGAGGAAGGTCCATACCTTCACCTTAAACCGGTCTTTGCTCTGATAGTCGAAACTCACACGACGACCGAGAGAGCCGCGCGTCTCGTACGTGAGCGGGCAGGGATAATCGCTCAGCGAATCTACGGAGAGTCGGTTGCTGAACGTGCGGATGACTATCGAGGTTCACCGCTGCGGGTTTTCGAAGCGACCGGTCCCGGCCACCAGCTGGTAGCCTCGAGCTACGGTAGCGTGATCCTCATTGCAAACCGGGCCGAGGCAACGAAGCAATGTCTCGACGCTATCGCAGGACGAGCGCCGACACTAGCCGATGATGCGACGCTAAAGATGATGCGTCCCGAATTGAAACTCGATCCGCCGGTGTTTGCTCACCTGACCGCGGCCGGGATCGAGAAGCTTGTCGATCTTTGGCCGCTGCTGATTGCCGGGCGCGAGGCCGACCCGTCGAGCATTAACGTTTTTACGGACCTTGTCGAGCATCTGTCGAAGCAGGCAGGCGCCGGGTTGCTCTATTCCCTGGAATTCGAAGATGGCGGAGTAACGGAAAAGTACTTGACCGTGCTGCGTCCTCAGATTGCACAGGCTCTGGTTGAACCTCTGAAACCGGCTGCCGCGGCGAGGTTCCAATCGCTTCCGTTTATCCCGCGAGAAATCGAGAGCATGACGCTGTTGAATGTCGAGAGTGCGGGGGAGTTGCCCGAGCGCTTGCTGAAACAGCTCTCGCCCGCCGTTGACCTCGTGGCCGGTGTTGCGCTTCGAGAGTTCGTTATTGATTTCAAGAAGGAGTATGGGCTCGCGCCTTCGGAGTCGATTGGCGATGCTATCGGCAACGAGATAACCCTGGTTAACCTTGGTGACGATCAACCAAGAGCGATGCTCCTTAAGGTAAATGACAGGCGCCGGCTTGAACCGGTGGTCGCGAAGTACCTCAGCCGTAAAACGGGAAGTCCGCCTCGGAGCGAACCATATAATGAAGCCGAAATCTTGATTGCCGCGGATGATGATCGTCGAGCCGCCGCGTTTGTCGGAGACTTTCTGGTGCTGGGCACGCGAGACCAAATCGTCAAAGTGGTCGAGACGCATGTGAGGCGTGATGGACAGGATGGCAATGAGCAGCTCAAGCAGATTCTTGCGGGTCGTCCGGCCAACGCTTCGATCATTTATTATCGAGTCAGCGTCGAGGATGCCGGAAAACTGTTGCTGGCCATCTCGAAGCTTACCCGGGTGACCGACGGCTCACCGGAGCTTTTGGACCGAGATTCGGCGCGCAAAGCGCTTGATAATCTACGGCGTTCAATCAGTTTTACTGAGTTCCGCGACTACGGTGTTTACACGAAAGCTCACTCAGCGGTTGGGAATCTTAGTTTGATTGGCTCCTGGATTGGAACGGGCGAGGAGTAAGATAACGAGGTCGAATGAATGGTGGGAGAAGCAGTCGGGTCGTGCGGTTAACAGATTCGTTCATCCCTTCACGCTTTCTCCTCTTGTCGAGCCGAGAACCGTCGCTGCCGCTTTTCTTCGCCGGCGGCGGAGAATTCGGCTCCTACGCCGTTCGCGGACTTCGATTCGGTCGCGCACCTTGCCGTAGAACTTTGTGAAGTAGTCGTACATCGACCATAACGCAAATATCACCACGATCCACAACATCGCTCGCCCGGCCCCGTAACAGAGCACACGGAACTCATCGAGCGTCATTGCCCCGTTGCTCGCAATAGTGACCAACGTGCGGCCCGACTCCTCAAAGGAAGCGAATGGCACATCCGAGTTAACGCCGTGAGGCGGCTGAAGCCCCGAAGGTCCGCCGGGCACGCTGCCCAGAATTAACAGGGTGACCGAGATCACCTGCGTCAGCATCTTGAATTTGGCTTTCTTCGTCGCGCTGATGGTGAAGCCCTCGGCGGCCGCGATCGAACGCAACCCGCTTACCGCGAACTCCCGCCCGATGATGATCACGATCGCCCACGCCGGAGCGAGACGATTCTCTACAAGCGAAACCAGCGCCGCAGAGATGAGTAGCTTGTCTGCGATGGGGTCCAATAGAATGCCAAGCGTTGAGACCTGCCCACGCTTTCTCGCAATGTAACCGTCCGCCCAGTCGGTGATCGACGCGCCCACGAACAACGCCAGCCCGAACAACTGTTGAGGAATGCCGAGCCAGTCACTGGGGAACTTGGTCAACAGCACCACCACCAGCAGCGGGACCACGAATATTCTCGAGAGCGTCAGCGCGTTCGGCAGGTTCACGATCTAGTTTCCTGAATCGGTTACTCGGGTACGATCATCAAAAGTAATGTCGAGGGCACAGGTCGGAACTAAGACATCCTTGTTTCCGGACTGCTTGACTATATTTTTACCCTGCATCATTGTCAATGCACCGATGAACCCGCTTGGGGAAGGGAATCGAAGCCGGAAGACGCATTGACTTAACCACTGCCCCTCGGCATTACTGACTACCCGCATCGGTGAAAATTTTTGAATCGACGCTTATCCGCGTTCCGAGTTTCAGCATCTAATCCAGCCTGACGCTCCGGATCGCGGGTATCCCGTTGTTTTTTGCCCTGGTTCCGGTGATCTCGGGCAAGGGCTGCGCCGCACAAAGGCAAACATTCGAATGCTTGCTTTCATTAACAAACTAAAACATCCGCGCGGCAGATTGTTCATCGCGGCGGTGTTGATTGCTCTATTGATCATCGGAGCGATCGTCATTTATTTGGTCCGGTTGAATCGGACGATTGCCGGGGAGCGCGAGCGTCAGTACGCTGCAACGCGCGTCGAAGTCGAAGAACGTTCGTTACGCGCGCCCGCGACCGATGGGTTGACGTTGTATCTAAACGCATCCGATGTGCGAGCTGTAACCACTTTCTCGGGTGTCCGATATTTGGCGACGTCCGGAGGACTGATAGTGCTGGATGCAGTCGGCAATGTCGAACGGCGATTCACGACGCTTGATGGATTGCCTGAAAACGATTTGACCACGCTAGCGGTCTTTCGTGAACGGTTGTTTGCCGGGACGGCGAGCGCCGGGTTGGTCGCCTTTGACGGCCAGAGCTTTACCGGTTATCGCTTCACTAACCCAAAAGCCACGCAGATCAGTGCACTGGTGTCTACCGAGAGCGAACTTCTAATCGGCACGCTGGATGGAGGGCTTTTTGAATACAATGGCGAGAAGTTTTCACGCCGCTTCAATACGGCTACCGGAGCGGATTTCAGCCGAGTGACCGCGGTGATGCCTTTCGAGTCTCGCGTGTACATCGGGACTCAGGACAAAGGTCTTTATATCTGGCGCGAGGCGCACATCGAACACCTAACAACGAATGAAGGGTTACCGTCGCCTCACGTGACTTCAATCAGCGGGCTGCCGTCAAGCTTATCGGACAAAGGACACATCAGCGTTGCCACAGACTTCGGAGTCGTTGGCGTTAATGACGCTAATGAACTAAAGCAGATTTCAAATCGTCCCAACATTACATCGCTGACCATCAGCAATGGACGCCTCTGGGCGGGTTTGTTTGGCGGGGGAATCATCGATCTGAGCGCAGCCCAGTCTGGCCGGGTACGGTCCGCGGCCGACGGGTTGGCCGGGTCGGAAACCGCGGGTCTGCCCCTGTCAACGCCGGCGACTGTAGTGTCGAGCGAGGGAAGTCTGTGGGTGCTGACTCGCGAGGGCGCGTTTGCGCGTGACGAGCGAACCAGTCGACCGGCGTTTGAATCGATAGCCGGGGCGCTTGTTGGAGATCGAGTGTTGACTGCAGGTCACATTACCAGTCTTGCCGGGGACATGGCTGGAAGATTGTGGGTCGGATACTTTGATCGCGGAATCGATTTGATCGCGCCCGAAACAAGCGAGCGGCTCTCGCACATCGAAGACGACCGGGTGCGCGAGATCAACTTTCTTGCTTTCGACCGAAGAGAAGACAGAATGTTTGCTGCAACGTCGCGCGGTCTGGTTATCCTCGACGGCGGTTTGAAACAGACGGTGATGACCCGTGAGAAGAGCGGTTTGATAAACGATTCGGTGGCTCACGTTTCGCTTTCGGATATCGACTCGACGTTACTGGCCTCAACGGGGCCGGCGATCAACGGATCATCGGGCCGCACGATAGTGTTGGCGACCGCAGGCGGACTGACTGAGGTGATCGGCGGGCGGGCTCGCTCGATCAATGCGTTTCATGGGCTTGCAAGCAATCATCTTTATTCAACCGCGACGGTGGGCTCGCGATTATTTGTCGGCAGTCTCGCAGGGCTGGCCGAGCTTGACGGTCTGCGAGTAGCGCGCACGTACAAGACCTCGAACTCGCGGTTGTCGCACGACTGGGTCAGTGCCCTTGCGGAGGCCGACGGCACTCTGTACGTCGGAACCAACGGGGGTGGGGTAGATGCGCTGTTGCCAACGGGTGAATGGATTAATTACGCCGATCAGCTTGGCAAGTTCGAGGTGAACCAGAACGCGATGCACTTTGATGGCGAGCGACTGTACGTTGGGACTAGCGACCGAGGTTTTTTAGTTTATAATACGCGCGACCGCGGATGGGTTCAGTTCAGCGCAGGGTTGGCCTCTCAGAACGTCACAGCGATTGCGAGCGATGATCGATTTGTTTATATCGGGACGTTGAATGGGCTGGTGAGAATTGAAAAACGAGTCATTAAATGAGACGGGGATAGACCACGGATCCTTCGGATTGAGCGGATCTACGCGGATCTGTGGATATCCGTCCGATCCGCGCAATCAGTGGTCTATGCTGTCCGCGAAGATCCTGATCGTGATTGCCCTCCTGATGTTTGCGCCAGGAGTCGCTCACGCGCAGTCCGGGGTGCTCATACCATCGAGCACCGAAAGACCCGACCCGGCTGTGCTGTCACTCGACGAAATGACCGTCAATGTGGTGATAGACAACCAGTACGCTCGGGTTCGAGTGACTCAAATCTTTGGCAACCGAACCGACCGCATTCAAGAAGGGCGCTACGTTTTTCTTATTCCGACGACCGCCTCTATATCGGACTTCGCCGTGTGGGATGGCGACGTGCGGATCCCCGGGGTGATCCTCGAGCATCGACGGGCCGAAGAGATCTACAACGATCTCGCGTTGCAATCGATCGATCCTGGTTTGTTAAGCCAGGAAGATGAAGACTCCGCCGCT
>DASRIZ010000546.1:0-8315 GCA_035649735.1 Blastocatellia bacterium
ACTTCCCACTACAAACCAGAAACTAGAAACCAGAAACTAGAAACCCTGAACCCTGAACCCTGAACTCTGAACTTCCCACTACAAACCAGAAACTAGAAACTAGAAACCAGAAACTAGAAACCCTAGACTCTGAACCCTAAACCCTGAACCCTGAACCTCCTACTACAAACCAGAAACTAGAAACCCTGGACTCTGAACTACTCCCCCCTTTCGCTTGACGACCGTTCCCAGTCGTGGGAAAAGCTCTGTTTACTCTCTGGCGATATTACGGACCGAAATGAGGTGATCGAGTGCCTACGTTGGAAGAGTTGCGGGAACGCATCAATCTTAGACTCGATGAGAGCTTCGTCGGCATCAGTCATCAGGTCGCCGAGTTGCCAGCCGCGGATCTGGTTGAGCTCCTAAATCAGCTCACGCTGACCGAAGCAGCCGGCGTATTAATGATGCTGCCGCTAGACCGCGCGATTGAGCTTTTCGATCAGCCAACGATGACCCGTCGCGGAGCAATACTGGAACACCTTACACCCGAACGCTCTGCTCAAATTATTGAAGGGCTTTCCGCCGACGAACGCACCGATATCATCCAGCGAATGAACCAGCACGACCGGCGCCGGGTGCTGACAAAGCTCAGCAGCGCGGTCAAGACGGAGGTCGAACATCTTCTTCAATACGAAGAGCACACCGCGGGCGGAATCATGACGACGGAGTTTGTCCGGCTTGATCCGCACATGACCGTCGGCGATGCGCTAAAGCACATTCGCTCGGTCGCCCGAGAGAAGGAGTCGATCTACGCGTGTTATGTGCTTGAACCAACTACCGGGAGACTGCTCGGAGCCCTTTCATTGAGAGATCTGGTGATGGCCGAGCTCGATCAGCCGGTCTCTGTAGTGATGCGTCGCAAGCCGGCCACTGTCGACGCGCACGAGGATCAGGAATCCGTAGCCAACAAGATTGCGAAATACAATTTGTTGGCGGTTCCAGTGCTCGAAAAGGACGGCAGCGTGGTTGGGTTCGTAACCGTTGACGACGTAATCGACGTGATGATCGAAGAGCAGACCGAAGACATCCTGCGCATGGCGGCGGTCGAACCGGGGGCCCTCGACAAACCATACTTCGACAACCCGGTGCTGCGGGTTGTCCGCAAGCGTATTGGTTGGCTGCTGTTCCTGTTTGTTGCCGGAACGCTTACCAGCAAGGTGCTCCACAGCTTCGAGGATGAATTGGCGACGGTTGTCGCGCTGAACTTTTTTATCCCGCTTCTGATCGGCACTGGAGGCAACGCCGGAGCCCAAACCGTGATGACCGTCATCCGCAGTCTTTCGCTGGGCGAGATCGGCGTTCGACACGCGTGGCGCGTCGCATTGCGTGAGGCGGCGACCGGATTGCTCATTGGTCTGCTGATAGGAGCGATCGCTTTCGCCCAGGCGTGGTGGGTGACCGGCAAGTTCGATCTCGCGCTCACGATAGCGGTGACGATTTGCGCAATTTGTGTCTGGTCAACCACGGTCGGATCAATCGTTCCAATCGCGGCGCATCGATTTGGAATTGACCCGGCGGTACTCTCGGCGCCGTTGATCACCACGCTGGTTGATGCAACCGGTTTGTTGATCTACCTCACGATAGCAAAAGTGATTCTGGATCAAATCTGATGAGAGCTCGATCCGCACGATAAGCAACCCTCCCCCAGGATTTGACATCCGAAACTCCGCACGCGCGTGTCTGACCGATGGACTCAAGAGTCGCCATAAAGGTGGACTATGATCCATTCACGTCGGCAAGCACGCAATCTATTCCTCACACTAATCTCCTTCGATCTGCTTTTCGTCGTAGTCTATGGAACAGACGCCTGGGTCCAGGGAGCGACGAAACAACCCCACAGCCTGATTGACCTGGACGCCGAAGGGAATTTGCCCGCGTGGTTCTCGTCCTTCCAGCTCGCTTTGATCGCAATCGGTTTCTGGATGCTCGCTGTTCGCTTCCGAGCAACCGGGCGCCCGTCGCGCGGTTTTCTGCGAGTGTGCGGAGGGTTCTTTTTGTTGCTGTCGATCGACGAAAGCGCATTGCTTCACGAGCGGATCACTGAATCGCTTGGAAAACGTTACGTCGATTGGGTGCCGGGCTATCTCGGCAGTCATCCGGGTAAAGCGATCGTATGCGGGCTCGTGCTGGTCGCCTGTCTCAAGGCAGCGTATCCGCAGGTCATCGGACTTTGGCGATTATCGACCAGAGCTAGTCTGCTTGCTGCCGCAGGATGTGCGATATACCTGACAGGTGCTGCAGGGCTCGAGAGCATCGGCTACAAAATGCTCAGCAGCGTAACAACACCACGGCTGTATCAAGTAGAGGTTGCCGTTGAAGAGCTCTTCGAAATGCTGGGGGGAAGCTTAATCCTCTACGCGGTGTTGCTCTTCTATATCGTAGGTCTCCCCCACCGGCAATCGCGGAGTTGGAGCCGTCACATAAAACTTGCGGCTCCGTCAAACACACCCTGACCGGCGAAAGACTTCCGAGCAGCGGAAGACTGCGTCTAAACTGGAATTCTTTGCGCGTGCCAGGGATCCCACTTTTCAAGCGCGCAGACCTCGCACGCTCAGTTTCCTTTCTGCTTCACCGAGAACTTCTTTCCCGAAATGATCACCGAGCCGGCGCGACCCGAGGGACCGGGGTTGGCTTCCACGCAGTAGGCCAGTGTCCCATTGCCTATACCGACACTCGCTGAAGTGATCGTTATCCAACCGACGCTTGAAAACGCCTGCCACGCACATTGGCCATCAGCCGTGACGTTGATTGTTCCCGAGCCGCCAATCGCAGCGAATGATTCAAGCCGAGGATTAAACGAAGAATTGCATTGCGCTCCTAATCCTGCATCCTGGACGATGCTCTGAGCGAAGCCGTTGATATTGATCGAAGCCTGGCGTGGGTTGCCGGTGAAGTTCTCCCGCACCTCAAACGTAACGACCTCTTTCCCGATGCCCGAGTCCGCGGAAGTGAGGACGATCCAATCAGCGGTGACTGATGCAGTCCAGCCGCAGGTCCCGGTAGCAATGATATTGATGCTTCCTGGCCCTCCTGCCATCGTGTAGAACTGAGTGATCGGAGAGAGCGCCAGCGGGCAGGTTACGCTGTTCGGCCAGAACCCCGACTCGACCTCAAACTCTGCGCTGCTGGATCTGCTAACAATGGCCTGTCCAATAGAGCCTTCAACGCGCTTTGAGCAGCTCGAGCTTGCGCCGCTGCCGCCCGGTACAACCGTGGGACTAAGGGTGAAGGTACCGCCCTGCTGCAGAGAAGCTGAGGGAGCACAGACAAGGGCTCCGGCCAGAAAAACGCAAGCGGCAACGATCAGGGTTCGCATTGATGTCTCGACATTCGATTTCATTTTATTTGTTCTCCTTACAAATGTCCGATAGACCGCTTGTTTGACAGACAAGTTGTCTCAAACCGTCAATCAAAATCTGCTGCTGTTTGATTTGTTTTTGTTGTTGCTGAATCTGTGTTTGCTGTTCTTTGACGGCATTGAGTAGCACGACACCGAGGCGGTCGTATTTAACACCTTCGACCTGCCCGGCTTTGTTGTAGGTAACAAGTAAAGGTTCGATCGCGGCGACCTCTTCCGCGCCCAAACCAAAATCGCGCATCCCGCCCGCTTTCCAATCGAAGGTAATCGGACGCAGGCGATTGACCAGGCCCAAACCTGAACTAAACGGCGAAATGTTGGTTTTGTAGCGCAAGCTCGACGAACAATTGGCGAGTTCGTTCCCGACTGTGCGGCACACCGAGAGATTGCCGGCCAGCGCGATGTCTAAGACCGTGAGCCTGCCAAAAATCAAAACGCTGCCGGGGACGAAGACTGTCTCGGTTGAGGTGCCTATGTATATTCCGTTGCTCTGGGTGGCAGTTGCGTTCGCGCCGATGGCAGTTGCGTTGCTAATACCCGCTGCGCCACTGGCGAAGGCGCCGATGTAAGTGTTGTTGCTGCCGTTCGTGTTCGCGCTTCCGGCGGAGCGCCCAATGAACGTGTTGGCAACGCCGGTAGTGTTGGCAGTGCCCGCGTTCGCTCCCAGAAAAGCGTTCTGGCTGCCGGTGGTGTTCGTCTGTCCAGCCGATGTGCCGAAGAAGACATTGAGGTTGCCTGCGGTATTCGAGTCCCCCGCCTTAGAGCCGAAAAACGAATTTGAGCTGGCGGTGTTGGCTAATCCCGCGCTATACCCAAAAAAGGAGTTGTCGCTTCCCGTAACGTTGGCATCACCAGCCGAACGTCCGAAGAATGAATTCCGCGCCCCTGTCGTGTTGCTTTCGCCTGCGAACATTCCAAAGAAAGAATTATCGCTTGCCGTATTCGAAAGTCCCGCGCTGCGTCCGAAAAAGGAGTTGTTGTTGCCCGTCTGGTTCGAAAACCCTGCTTGAATTCCGAAGTACGAGTTATCAACGCCCGTCGTGTTCGATTGGCCCGTGGTCGTGCCAAAAAAGGCATTGGTGCGCCCGGTCGTATTTGCCGCGCCGGCACTCGAGCCAAAAAAGGCATTGCTAAATCCGGTCGTGTTTAACCCGCCTGCGCTGGTCCCGAAAAACGAATTGAAGTTGCCGGAGCTATTCGTCGCGCCCGCATTTGTGCCGAAGAACGCGTTGCTGTTGCCCACGTTAGCTGCACCAGCTCCAGACCCCGCAAAGACGTTGCTTATTCCGGGGATGCTCAACACTCGGTTGAACCCGATGTTGTACTGCGTCGCCGACGTGATTGCGCCGGCCGATAACGTTCCGCCCGCAGTGCCGTTGCCTGAAATATTGAAGTTGCTGGCGGCTTGCAAGGCGTTGGTGTTCTGAACATAGTTGCTGCTGCCCGCTGGAACGCTGGCGACTGGGATCGCACCGGATATTTGGCTGCCGGTAATCGAACCAGTGACCTGCGAGCCTTGCAGGCTTTGGATCTGGCTGCTCGTCACACAGCTCACACATGCGACGGAGAGTCCGTCGGCAGTCGAGGCATTCAAGCTCTTTATGGCATAAGGATTCGAAGTCACCTCCTGGCGCGGGGTCAGCGGAGTGAACGCTGCGCTGCCCGCCGTTTTTACGCTGATGTCAAGAAAGCGATTGGCGCCGTTGAATTGATTGCCGAAATCAAGCTGCACCGTGAAGATGCCGTTGGTGACCGTTACATTCAGGCGTTGCACGGGAAGGCCCTGCGCTGTGCCACCGGTAAGCCCGTCATACAGCGCGAACTCAAAATCATAGCTTCCGTTTGCAGGAGTCCCGGCCTCGCTCAATTTGCCTTGGTAGGTAAACCCGGTAGTTTGCGCGCTGGCGTAGTTCGCGCTTAAGACTAGTAAAACAGTAGCTAGAATTACTGAAGCCGGGCGATTGAAAATCGTAGTATTCATGTCTCCACCTGTCCTTTCTGTCGAGATATTGGGGACGCGCTTCTGTCAGGCGTGTCGGAATTGCTTGTCTACTAAAGCGAGTCTGCGAGCCAAGGCGGTAGGGGCTGAAGCTTCAGCCCCGTTCCGCTTTAATCAAACTTAACCGCCGGCTTCACTCGTAAGCGATTCGGACTTTTTGAACGGCCGGGACGAGTAGGCTCGTTTCTCCCGTTGCGTTGTCGAAGACTTCCAGCGTCGGAGTCCACATATACGTCCGAGTGTCAGGAGTTCCCACGTATCGAACCACGCCGCGGATCTGAGTGCGGTTAGTGTCTCGTGGCGGTACTTCGCTGCCTCTCAAATCGAGGAACGCCGCTTTGCCCGAATTCAGATCAATGACTTTTTGAGCAAGGATATTGCCCTCGCCATCCACAATTGATAGTTCTACTCTGAAGAAGGGATCATCGCGGGAAAAAGGATCGTCGTGGAACACATTGAGCCGCGCTGTTTGTCCCGCGGTGATGCCCACCATCCCGGACTGGGCGCGCGGATCAACTTCCTTGATTGCGCTCGCACTGGTTGCGCCCCACACCGCTCCCGTAATCACGATCGCCGCTAGAGCGATCAACTTCATTGATGAATATCGTATTTTCATGACTTTCTCCTGATTTCGGTTTCGAGTTAATGTTTACCAAGCTTGCTCGTGCGAGCCGCTACGCTTGAACTGATATCTTCAAAGACTGTGAGTTCTTCACTGGTCAGCGCTCTGAACCTTCTGGACTTCTCAATTGATCCTGATCGTCACTCCTGAAGGGAGGCTGGTCGTCCAGGGCTGAAAATCCGGCTCGCCGTCCCGTCGTATCGATATGTTGACGAACCGGATCGGAAAGCAGTCATGCTCTTCATAGACCGGCCTGTTTTGAAGCGTGAAATGGAGATGAGGCTCCGAAGAGTTGCCGGAGTTCCCAACTTTTCCAAGCAACTGTCCCTGCGACACCATTGCGCCTTCTTGTATTTCAACAGGTATGGAACCGAACTGAAGGTGAGCGTAGATGGAAGACTCGCCATTCGGGTGTTGTATGATGACCCGATTGCCCGCGCCTCCATCTGGGGTGATGACTCCTGCAATGAGGTTATCACCCATGTCTCTTACGACGTGAACGACTGTGCCGCCCGCCATCGCGAAGACCTTCTTTCCCCAGGCATAGTAGGATTGAACCGTTTTGAAACCCGACGCAGGAAATGGTGCGTGCGTGTTTCCACTCGCGTCTCTTATGGCTATATCGTGAGCGTATCTCTGATTGAAAAGAACCGGCTGATCCAGCCCGTCCCACCATTTGTGGACGCGTCGATGCGCTGCGTAGAGTTCGTGGCCGCTGCCGTGCATATCCCCAAGCAGCGGTTGATGATCGCCCATGAACCAGTCAAGGCTCTGGGCCATTGGCTCAAATCGATCAAACCCGACTGGGAAGATATAGAGCAGGTCGGTTGAATGAAGCCTCGGCCTGATAGGGAATATAAGCTCTCGCTCTTCGTGCAGTATCGTGTCGCGGACCTTCACATAAACCGTTAAACTCAACGGCAGATCGCTCAACGGATAGTCGGTGTAAGGAAGGTAGAACAATACACGCGTACGCTTAGGTATCTTCCATGCGCCCTGATTGTAGACGCCGTTTTCGAAGAAGCCTGCCCAATAGGGTGTGATGTCTTTAAACCCGTTATTGAGGCTGCGAATCCGAACGTTGTACCAGAAATCTTCCGGCGTGCCTGGGAAATCGACCGGCGCGTGACCGGTATAAAATGCCCGCACCTTCCAGCTAACGAGTTCGAGCGGAAATCTGTTATTCTCGAACGTCATTTCGCAATTCAATCGGGCAGTGTCTCCGACTGTTTCATAGAGCGGTAACATCGGCGTTACGCCCAGGATGTTGATCTCGACTGCCGCCCTGCCAACGGTCGGCAGTAGGAGTATCAGGATCAGCAGCGCTTTGATTGATAGATAGATTCTCATCGTAATGTCTCCTTTTTCTGATTTTGGTTAGGGGTAGCGGGTCAATCAGGGGAGAAAGGTTCAGAGTTCGATTATCAGCAAAGCCCGGACTCTGAACATCTCTTCCTTCATTGATCCACTACCTGATTGATTCACTGTGGCGGGCAATCTCCGGGGCAATTCATCGTGTTCTCGCCAGGCTCACATTTGCCGTTCCCGGCGGTCGGCGGGCAATCACCGGGGCAGGTGGCGTTTGTCTCGCCACGGCTAACTTCGCAAACGCCATCGCCGCAGTTTGGTGAGGGGAAGGGAGGCGAGTGAGGCCAGAGTGACGGCTCGCCGTTGTCTCCGGTAACGAACGGGAACCAGATGGTTAACACCCACTGCGTTCGGTCAAAGGTCTTTGTCCACGCCTGGTCGTCGAAGTGGTGACCCAGGGCGGCCGAGCTCTCGAGCGCTGAAAGGCCGAAATCGGGCGCCGGACCTTGTGTCGCTATCCGGTCGGCGAAATAGACAAGCTGGACCAGCCGCTCGTCTTGGTTGTACAGAAGCCACACACTGGTGAGTCCGCGCGTGCGAGCTTCGTCCAGGACGCCGTTCCATTTTTGCTGGAGCGTATCAACCTGATCGTTGTTTGGCACGCTCCAACGCTCAGTCCGTACAATTACTCGCTTGGCGAGCTCGTCCAGATGATGGGCCTCGATCACCCGCCACGAGTGAAAATCCGGGTTGATGAAAAAGGGCCTGTCAAAGAAATGCATGCCGTCGAGAATGAAGTCGTTCTCGACCCAATCTCGATACTGTTCGGCGTCATGCTCGGTGTCGAACAAGTAACGCCCACCGCTCAGCAGGTTCCCCGTTCCGGCTTCAAATTTGAGAGGAAGGTACTTGTTCTGCATGCCGCGCCGTGCCGCCATGTACATGCGGTCGCGCTCTATGAGAGGGGCCACAATATTTGGAGGTGTATT
>DASRIZ010000547.1:0-5871 GCA_035649735.1 Blastocatellia bacterium
AAGTAACCAGCCGTTCAGAACAAAAACTGCCGGAAACAGGTCGGGTTTGGCAATGACGAACCAGCCGGAAACGAGGGCCACACCGAGAATTCCTAAAATGTAGGTGGTGTCGAACGAAAGCCCACGCAGCCAGCCAGCCGGCCTGGCGTTTATGGCGACTGAACTCGCGACCATAGATTGGACGCATTGAGCAAAAGATGTGCCCGCTCAGAGTTCAAGCTTTAGCTTGCTTTTGGAGCAGCAACCTGAAGGTTGAACTCTGAACATAGAGAAACGCCTGCGCAGTTTTAAGGCAACTGCTCGCCAGCGAGCAGTTGGACCACCCTCCAAACTGCCTAAATACCTAAATTAAAGCGAATTACTCGCGGCACAGCCGTTGCGAAAGACGCGGCACGTCTCGAAGTGTTGCCGTGATTGGCAGGAAGCGATCAGCTCAGGGTTCCTGGGATGACGCCTGCACTCCAGGACTCAGGTTGTCTCGGGGTCGGAGCAAAGCACTACATACACCGGGTCAACAAAGACTTACACCTTAAATCTTACCAAGGAGAATGAAGATATGTTGAAGAGCTTTTTGAAAGACGAGACCGGCGTTGAGTTGGCCGAGTATGCGGTCGCAGCGGCCCTCATCGTCGCAATCGCCCTGGTCGTTTACAAGACCCTGGGCAATGCGGTGAATACAGCCAACTCTACCACCGGCTCAAAAATGCAAAACCCGACCTTCCCGTAAGGTTTGGTTGTGTCGAGGAAAGGGAGCTCAACGGCAGGCGAGCTCCCATCCCTCTTTCGAAGTTTGGTTCCCCCAGAGGATAAATGGCTATGAACTTGAAACGATTCTCAAAGGATTTTCTTAGGGACGAGCAAGGGGTTGAGCTGGCCGAATACGCAGTAGCAGCAGCGCTTATCGTGGCTATCGCGTTCGTTGTTTATAAGACTTTAGGTAACGCTATCAACGATCAGAATAGCGGCACCGGTGGGAAAGTCCTCCAGAGCACGACGTTTACGCCGTGATCTTGCCTGCTGGATCTCGATGGTCCATTGCACCCGCGCGCGGGGTATTACTCGCGGGTTTGATGATTTTGATTCGACGGAGTTAATTGGTGAAACAGCTAAATAATTTTCTTCGCGATGAGCAAGGGGCAGAGTTGGCGGAGTACGCAATCGGCGTCGCCATCATAGTAGCGATAGCACTTGTGGTTTATCGACTCCTCGGTACGGCCGTCAATACAAAGATGAGTACGGTTGCTAACGAGGTTCAGAAGTAGACCAACAACTGTCGTTGTTTTGAGGAGACCATGAAACTAGTATTACTCGCACCTCTCGCCATCTTCGTCATCTATTACGACGTACGGTACCGGCGAATTCCGAATGTCCTGGTTCTTTCAGCCTTGCTCGCAGGCGTTTCAATCAACACAGCTTTTGGTGGTTGGCAGGGAACTCTTACAAGCCTGGAAGGATTTGCTCTTGCGTTCTTCCCGATGCTCCTGATGCACATCTTCGGTGCGATGGGCGCGGGAGACGTAAAACTTTTTGGCGCCGTTGGAGCTGTGCTTGGAGTCGGCCTCGTCCCACTCGCGTTTGTGCTGGTGGTGATGCTGGGCGCGCTGCTCGCTGTCTACACGATGCTCAGAGCAGGGACAGTTTTCACGACCTTACACGGCGTCTTCCGAATTTTTGTGGGCCTTCTCCCCGGTTGGGAGATGCCCCGTTTCGCGATCTCGCCGGATCGCAAACACACGATTCCATATGGCGTCGCGATCATGCTGGGAAGCTTGATCACAGTCGCAGTTTTTCAGCCTTTTTAGTGGGACCGATCTCAGATCCTGAGTCGTTCCTTGATTGGAAATGGAGATAAATCATCATGCGGAATAAGCGTTTAATCATTGCTCTGTTGGCGGCGATAACTTTTGGCTTGATCGCTGCGGTTTCCGTCAAACAGTACCTTCTAAGTGCGAAAACCTTCGAGAAAAGTCTCAATGACGTCGTGGTAGCCAAGGTTGATATCCCCGTCGGCACCCGGCTGATCCCGGAGCAACTCACGGTTGCGCAGTTTCCTGCGAATGTCACTCCCGAAGGTGCAATCCCGGCCATTGACGAGAACCTGATTGGGCGCGTGGTGACTGTGAGTCTTTCCCCTCGCGATCCAGTTACCGACGCTAAGCTGGCGCCGATTGGTGCCGCGGGCGGCTTATCCTCAATGATTCCGGAAGGCTACCGGGCAATGACTGTAGCCGTAAACGAAGTCGTCGGCGTTTCAGGCTTCATCATGCCTGGCACCCTGGTCGACGTCGTAGTAGTGATCTTACCACCCGCGGGCAGCGGACAAGAGGGAATGATCTCGAAGATCGTTCTCCAGAACATCAAGGTGCTGGCCAGCGGTCAGAATATCGACAAGCCGAACAACGCTCGCGAAGTAGAACGGTCGATCAGGGCCGTCACGCTTCAGGTAACGCCAGAGCAGGCTGAAAAACTCGCGCTCGCTTCAAGTGAAGGCAAGTTGCAGTTGGTCATGCGCAATTCGGTGGATCAGGCTGACGAACAAACGACTGGCGCCAATAAGAGAACCTTGCTCAGCGGTGAACGCGCTACGATCGCACCCGAACCGGGCTCTGCAACTCCACCAAAAACCGCGCCATCATCTCCGATTCGACGGACCGCGCCGAAACCGGTACGCGACCCCAATGCCACCGCGAAGGTGAATACACCTGCGCCGCCGCCGCGTCCCAGTGTCGAAGTGATCAAAGGCGCAAAGAAAGAAACTGTTGATTTTCCCCAATAGACGATGTCGATAACTGACGCGCGTACAGGGCATCAACCTCCTACTTCTGCATCAAGGAGAACTGAAATTATGTTCGCTCAATACTCCAGTAAGCTATATGTACTAACACTGCTGCTAGCGGCAGTCTTTACCCTCGGCCTTGGCGTCGTTAGCGTCTCTGCCCAGGAAACCACCTACGACGCGTCGTTCAACAGCACGGTGAAGGAAGCGATTCCCATCAACGTGCTGGTGGGCCAATCTCGCGTGATCAACTTCGATCGCCCGATCGGCCGGTTCTCCATCTCCAACCCGGAGATCGCAGAAGCTGTCATGGTCCGCCCCGACCAGGTACTCGTAAACGGCAAGGGGTTTGGCCAGGTCAACTTTATTGCCTGGGAAAAGTCCGATAGCAAATTCATCGTCTTCGACGTGTTTGTGCGGGCAAATCTCTCGCTCATCGACTCGCAGATCCGTGCGCTGTTCCCCCGCGACGACATTCGTCTGAGCCAGGCCAATGGTTCGGTCGTGCTGTCTGGCACAGTTAGCGATCCGTCTACCGTGGTCCAAGCGGACAACGTAATCCAGGCCGCCGGCTTCAAGACAGTCAACATGCTGGCTTCGCCGGTGAAGTCTGCGACTCAAGTGCAACTTCAGATTCGCGTCGCCGAAGTCAGCCGCAACAAGCTTCGTGAACTTGGAGCTTCATTCGCTTATCAGGGCAGTCCGGGTTCCGGTGGCTTCATAAGTGGCGGCGGTCCCGGCTCATTAAGCGACAGCGTAGGCGGCGTTATTAAAAATGGGCTCAGTTCGGCGGTGAACGTGTTTCTCATGGGTGGAAACACGTTGCAAATGATTCATGCAATGCAAACAAATGGCGCGCTCAGATCATTGGCAGAGCCGAACCTGATTGCAATGGATGGACAGACTGCCAGTTTCCTCGCGGGCGGAGAATTTCCGATTCCGATTGTGCAGGGCAACAACGGCGCCGTAACGATCCAGTTCAAGGAATACGGCGTTCGTTTGAACTTTAAACCCACCATCATCGACGAAGATCACATTCGACTCGAACTCGAGCCTGAAGTATCAACCCTCGACTTCGCCAACGGTGTAAGGTTTGAAGGTTTCGTAATTCCAGCTTTGCGCTCGCGTCGCGCTCGCACCGGTGTCGAACTGCGTGATGGTCAGAGCTTCGCACTCGCCGGATTGCTCGATAACAGTGAATCGAGATCGCTCTCGAAGGTTCCGCTTCTCGGCGACGTTCCAATTATCGGCAACCTGTTCAAGTCAACGCAGTTCCAGAAACAGGAAACCGAATTGGTGTTCATCGTGACGGCCGACTTAGTGAAACCGATTAATCGCGATGACATTCCCAACATGCGAGGCATAGATGGTCTGAAAAATGGATCGCCACTGGGAATGGAGCCGAAGGGCGAAGGCATCTCCGGCGCGAGTGGTTTCTCGACCGGTTCCGGCACTACAACGCCGGCAGTGAACGGAGAAACACCGAAGAAGGTGCCTGAGGCGCCAGCCCCAAAGCCTGCGGAGAAAAAGGAAACCACGGCCCCGACCGGCGCGGCCGCGAAGCTCACGCCATAGCTCCCCGATCGATTTTGCAAAGGCGTGAGTTTCTCCGAAGAGGGTGGTAATCATGCGATCTTGATTGCCACCCCCTGATTGCTAAAACGACTTAATTTCAACCAGGGTTTTGAGGAGTAGGTTATGCGGCCCGAAAACATAACGAGAGTCTCCGATAGAAAAGGTGAGCGCGGTAATGTTCTCGCGTACACCGTGATGTCAGCTTTCTTCCTCTTCCTCGCGGTTGGACTGGGCGTTGATCTCAGCCATCTCTACCTCGCCAAGACCGAGTTGCAAAATGCTGCTGACGCTGCGGCACTCGCCGGAGCTTCGGCTCTGAAGGATGCTATTCCGGAGAGAGCAACCAATGCCGATGCTCGCGCCACACGGATCCTGAACGCGAACAAATACAATTTCAACAACCGGACCTTCACCGCCGCTCCCGTTATCGAGTACGCGAAAAATCTAGAGCCCAGCCAGACCAACGTGTACAAAACGTCAGGTGCGATGAGCCCCACCGAGACGGCCCAGGCACGCTTTATCCGCGTCACAACTCCCAGCGTTCCAATCAATACTTTCTTTGCGATCCCAATCCTTGGCTTTTCAACGGGTCTGACAGCTACTGCTACGGCAGGGCTTTCCGTGCCCGGAAATGTCAACGCTTGTCCGACTCCGCTCTCCGCAATGGCATGTAACACAGCAGTTACTGGGTCGACTTGTAATCTTTGCGACCCGAGCGATCCGTTATATCCAAACTGTACCTCCAGTAAGTATTGGGGCGTTTGCCCCGGAGCCAATCCGAACGCTCCACAGACCGTCGTACGGAATGGTCCTGATGACCCTGATGGTGACGGGCTCTGCGATCCGAAGAGAGAGTTTTGCAAAGGATGCACTTACAACATCCGCGCGGGAGCACAAAACGGCCAGGGCCCCGCGCCGGGTGCTTTCCTTGCACTCGCTTGCGCAGGCCCCGGCGCGAACAACGTGAGAAACGCCCTTGCAGGGTTGAACGATTGCCCTTGCGAGGTGGGCGTGCAAACTACGGTTGAGACACAAACCGGTGAGCTGGCGGGGGCTATCAGACAAGGCCTCAACGTTCGCTTCGACCAATATGGCGCCGGTGGTCTTCAGTACAGCACCGACATCCCTCCTGATACAAACATCGCTCAGGGAAATTCATCAGGTCAAGGTAATAACCAGGTCTGGGAGGGCATAAGCTGGGGACAGTATCAAGGTACGGCTACCCCTCCGGTTACGGCGGTCCCTCCGACCCACGCCGGAGTAATAAATCGGCGTGTGCTTATCGTACCGCTCGTCACCATGGATTCGGTAATTGACGAAGGAGGGCATCAAACGGTGAGAACGAGAGGTCTCGCCGGATTCTTTATGCGTGCTCAGGTAAGTGATGGAAACGGTGGCGACATTCAAGTCGAGTACATCAGTGACGACATTGTTGGCGTTATCGGTTTCAACCCGAACGGTCCGAATGCGACCAATATCGTCACGCCTGTTTTGTATCGGTGAGGAGAAATCGAGATGCA
>DASRIZ010000548.1:0-23705 GCA_035649735.1 Blastocatellia bacterium
TGAAGTCCTATTGCAACGTACTGATGGCTTGATCATAAGTTCGGTTCTCGCGCCTACCGACACCGGAGCTTATCGCAAGATGGTGAGTGAAGGCGCAAAGATCGTACTGGTCGACCGCACGATGCGTAACCTGCGTTGCCCGGTGGTGGCGACCGATAATGTGCAGGTTGGGAAGATCGCTACCGAGCATCTTATCGGGTTGGGACACACCCGAATCGGCCACATGAGCGGAGATGCGTCCTCGGTCAGCACCGACCGGCTCGAGGGATACAAGCAGGCTTTAGAAGAACATGGAATTCGTTGCGACAAGTCGTTGGTTGTGCCTTGCGGTTTGCTGGAATCCGACGGCTATCAGGCGATGGGTCGATGGCTTGCAAAGCGCAACATTCCCAGGGCTGTTGTTGCGGTAAATGATCCGGCAGCGATCGGCGCGATGAAAGCACTGGAGGAAGCCGGAGTTGAGATAGGAAAGGACGTGGCAATTGTCGGCGCCGGCAACATTCATTACGGAGATATGCTGCGCGTTCCGTTGACTACTGTGTCGTGGTCAAGGAGCGAGATGGGGCAACAGGCCGCTCGACTGTTGCTCAATGCGATCGTCGGCGAGTCAGTCCCTAAGAAACCGCCTAACATCAGCCTTCCGCCTGAGCTCATAGTCAGGAACTCTTGTGGGGCAAGACCGCTGGCGAGGGTGCGCGCCGGGTCTGTCGCACGATTTATTAAGAGTACTTGAGAGGCCGGAGCTGGCCGAGGAGAGAGGGCACAGGGGAGTGGGCGACAGGGAGAGGGGCGAGTGGGGCGACGGCGAGAATTGCTACGTTTCACCAGCCGTTCTTGCGGCCATAACCCAATTCCGCGCCGCCGGAGACGAGGTGATCTACGCCGGTGGTGAAACTCGCTTCAGCTGCAATAAAAAGACATAGGCGTCCTACTTCTTCGGCAGTTCCCATTCGATCCATTAGCTGCGCTGCTTCTCCGTCTGCGCGATACCTGTCAGGATCGCTCGCGGCATCGATCGCTTCCTGCCAGAGCGGTGTGTAGATGTTTCCGGGAGAAACCGAGTTGACTCGCACGCCGTGCGGCGCCTCGTCGATTGCCAGTGCCTTTGTAAACGCGGTGAGGGCGCCTTTGGTTGCGACATAAGTAACCGCGTGGCGTTGTCCAATAGTGGCGACCAGGCTTGCCATGTTTATGATGTTGCCTCTGGTTTTCCTCAAGAACGGAAGCGCCCGTTTACAAGCCATGAAGACGCTGACGAGATTGAGTTCGATCAGTTCGCGGAATTCCTCGACGGAAAAATCATCAATCGGTTTGTGAGGCGGGTGCCACCCGGCATTGTTGATCAGACAGTCGATTCGCCCGTATTCGGAAATGGTCTTCTCAATAAGATTCTGAAGGTCACCGTCCTTTCGGACATCGCAGTATATAAATGATGTGTCACCCTGACCGTCAGCGATCGCGCGCAATTCCGCGGCTACCGCCGCACCCTGGTCCTCGTCATTGCAGCATACGACGACCTTTGCCCCGGCCCTGACAAATTCCTGTGCGCAGCCCTTGCCAATACCGCTGCTGCCGCCGGTGACAATTACTACCTTATCAGCGTAACGCCTGGAACTCATTGGATCCCCGTCGTCTCGGGCATTTTGTTTTAGAGATCACTAAAGCGAGAGACTCTCTACAAGCTAACCAGTGAGACGCCTATCATTCTGGCAACAGTCAGTCGATTGGTCCAGCTCGACCTGGCGGCAGATGGATTCGGCCCGGACGGCGGTTGAACGTCCGCGGCGAGGTCCCGTCGCCTCTCGCACAGAGCTGATTGTTACCGGTAAAATAGTACTTGTTATCGGTAACAAAATCAAGTATCATTTCGCCGCTTGATTAGATCTCGAGCCTGAACCGGGCAAGGATGCGCGCTTCGAGGTCGCAGCGAGGAATATAAAAACAGCATATAGCCTCACTCCCGAGACTTACCTCCGGGAGGCGCGGGCGCGAATTATTTTGACCGAGATCACTCAGCTGATAAGGAATCAGGAGGCAAATCATGGCTTCGCTAAGAACGATGGCATTGCTGCTTTTTGTAATGGTGGGATCAGTCACGGTTGTTCTCGGCCAGACCGCGACCGGTGAGGTGAATGGGACCATCGTCGATCCAAATGGCGGCGTAATGGCAGCGGCGACTGCGACGCTTATCAATCAGGCCACAAACATCGAAGTGCGGACGGTGGCGAACCAGAGCGGATACTTCACGTTCGTCAACGTCAAGCCTGGCCGATATCTGCTTCGTGTCGAAGCAAAAGGCTTTAAGACCGCACAAACCTCCCCCTTCGATGTCGGGGTTAGCCAAACGGTGACTCAGGACGTATCGCTGACCCTGGGTGAGGTATCGGAGGCTGTCCAGGTCACTGCTACAACCGATCTCGTTCAACGGTCCTCGACCGAGCTGGGCACGGTGATCGCCGAAAAGGCAGTTCAGGATCTGCCTTTGAACGGAAGAAACTTCACACAACTCCTTACGCTCTCACCCGGCGTCACTCCGGTATCCACTTCTCAGAACAGGTCGATCGGTGGCGTCGAGGGCAATGTCGGAATTCCGGGGTCCGGGTTCGCCGACCCCTCATTCCACGGACAGCAAAACCGGTCAAAGCTGTATTTCTTTGACGGCATCATCAATACCAACATCCGCGGGCCGACGTATATCGTGATCCCCAACATAGACGCGGTACAGGAGTTCAAGATCGTCGGGCACGACGCAAAAGCCGAGTTCGGCGGTGCCACCGGCGGAGTCATGAATATGGTCTCCAAGTCGGGGGGCAACCGTATTCACGGGTCAGCGTTTGAATACGTACGCAATAATTTTTTCGACGCGCGGAATACCTTTGCGGATGCTACCAGAACCGGTCCGGCACCCTTCCATCAGAACCAGTTTGGGGGCGTGGTGACCGGCCCGATCATTAAGAACAGGACTTTCTTTTCCGCGGGATACGACGGTTGGCGATACAGCCAACCGGGATCCGGGTTGTCATATGTGCCGACCGCGGCTGAGTTGGCCGGCGACTTCACCAACACCAGTCCCGGCTTCCGCCGTCAGATTTTCAACCCGTACTCAACTCGTACTTCGGGAAGCAGTTTTGCCCGTGATCCCTTTCGTTGTGATACGGCCGGAAATCCGTTGCCGGTGAACGCCCAGAAGCGACAGGATCAGACCATCGGCACCCCCTGCAATAAGATTCCAACCGCTTTGATTTTTGCTCCGATGCAGGAATTCTTCCGAAAATACTCGGCGACGCCAAACTTCGCGCTGGCCGGGGATGTGACGAACAACTTCATCCAGTTGCGGCCAACGACAAACGACTCCAATGGATATCAGATTAGAGTCGATCATCGATTTAGCGATGAAGACAATATCTTTTTCCGTTACACCGAACAGCGAGTATCAGTGTCGACGCCGATCGGACAGTCAGGATCGACCGGCGGTAGTTCGGCGGGCAGGAACTACGGCGGAGGCTGGACCCACGCTTTTAGTCCGACGGTGATCCTGGACGTGCGTGGCGGCTATGCCGGCCGCCCGGGTGTTGACTCAGGCCAATCGAACCAACACGAAGCGGGAATTGAGCCGCTGAATCAACTGGGCTTTGGAGACATCGACAAGTATTCCGGCCTTCTCGTCCGGCTCGCCAACTGGAGCAACGGTGGCAACAACGATTTTGGCGTGAGGGGATCCTCGCCGCGGGAGAACCCAAATTGGAGTGTTACGCCGAACCTTATCTGGCTGCTGGGCCGCCACAACATAAAGACCGGCTTCTGGTACATCCAGGCCAAACGCATTCAGCTAAACACATTCCAGCGATACAACTTCAGCGACGAACAGACTCGAAACCCGGCGGCTGCATCCGGCTCAACCGGTCTGTCGCTGGCGTCGGCGCTGCTGGGGTTCCCGAATGATTTTCAAGCTCAACTGCCGGTTCTGCACGGAGGACCGGTGCAATTCAAGTACGGAGCCTGGGCTACCTACTTCCAGGATGAATGGAGACTCTCTCCGGCTGTGACTCTGACTCTGGGGTTGCGTTACGACTATCTGACGCAGCCTCGTACCCTGGATGGCCGCCTGTGGAATGCGCTGGACCTACCAAATCGTCAATGGATAATCGGCGCTGAAAAAATGCCTCCGCTTTGCAGCGTTGCCAAGGAGTCGCCGTGTATCCCGGATGCGTTTCTCAACGACGCGCATTTCAGCAACGTTGTTCTTGCCGGCAAGGAGTTCTTTGCGCCGCCGCCGGTAAAGGACAATTGGGGTCCACGCGCCGGGTTAGCCTGGTCGATAAATGCAAAGACTGTTCTGCGCGCGGGGTATGGCCTTTACTGGGATGCCATTCCGGCTAGAAGCCAGTATGCGCAAAACGATTTGGAGCTAGCGGTTTGGCCCGATGCGACGGCCTTTGCCGGCACAGCGAATACCAGCGCCGGCTTTGTCAACGGCACCGCAGCCAACATCATTCAACTTCAGTCGCAGGGTTTTGCTACGCCGCTGCCGACGACTAATCCATGGACTCCGGGTAATACGTTTGGCGACGATCCGAATTACAAGGACGGTTACTCGCAGCAGTGGCATCTGGAGATTCAGCGGGAACTGACGCCGTCGATGCTGGTGTCCGCCGCTTATGTCGGTAGCAAGAACGGGCGGCTACCGTATTCGGGGTTTGCGAACACTGCTCGGGTAGCTTCGCCAAACGGGACACCGAATGCGGTAATCGACGCGCTGCGTCCGATGCCCTGGGTTGGTGCGAACATCAACTACACTCAGAGCACCGGTTTCTCGAATTACAATGCGCTGCAGACCAGATTCGAACGGCGATTCTCACGGGGTCTGCACACGCTTGTGTCGTATACCTGGTCAAAGTCCATCGATATCGGAAGCGGTTATTTCAACGTCGAGAATGGTCCGGGCGGCGGGTCGACCATTCAAAACTACTATGACATCAACACAGCGAAAGGTGTCTCGTCTTACGACATCACTCAGTTCCTGTCATGGGCGACCGTTTATGAGCTCCCGGCCGGGCGAGGCAAACGGTGGCTTCGAAGCGGTCCGGCCTCGTGGGTTTTCGGCAACTGGCAGACGAATTCGATCTTCCAGGCTAGATCGGGACAGCCATACAACTTGCAAGTGGCCGGAGATCTCGCAAATCTCCGAGGCAGTGCGCCAAGCGCGCCCGGCAACTACCTTCGTCCTAATTTGTTGGCCGACCCCTTTGTTGCGGGTCCGGTGGCGGCCAACCCCGACCCCAATTGCCAGAAGACGATTTCCCAGGGTGGACGCGCCGCCGACCAGGTACACACCTCACAGAGTTGGTTCAATCCGTGCGCCTTCGGAATACCATCGGGGGCCTTTGGAAACCTGGGTCGGAATGTGTTCCGAGGTCCACACGTCGTCAACTTTGATTTCTCGATGTTTAAGAGCTTTCCGGTGCGAGAGGAATGGAATCTCCAGCTCCGCTTTGAAGCTTTTAACGTTCTCAATATCCAAAACTGGGACGTGCCGTCGGTGCTCACTATCAACTCCAACGCGACTTCAATCGCTGCCAACGTGGGAAGAGTTACAGCCCTCGCCCAGGGCACGACGCCAAGGCAGTTACAGTTTGGAATAAGGTTCGTGTTTTAGGATTCGTTTTGGAATCTGATTAGAGATCAGAAGGGTGTGCATGTCCACGTCTCGCGCGGAGGCGTGTTTGCGTCATTCATCTGGGAGCGGACTGGAAGCTTCCAGATGAATGATGCTTTTTCCCCGAGTTTGTCATAAAGATCAGGTCACGGCTGAGGATGCCTCTTCGAAAGAAACCTGATGGGGCAACATCATTCCGGCTCAGCAGGAGGAGAATCATGTCGAAAATCAAAACACCGTTGCTGTCAGTGTGGATCGCGGTTTTCTGTTTGGCTCCCTGCGGACAACTTTTTGCACAGACGGTCACCGGAACCATTTCCGGGGCCGTAACAGATCCTGCCGGCGCCATCATACCAGGGGCTAATGTCAGACTCATCAACGAACAGACGCGGAGTGTGCGCACGCTTACCTCCGATGAGGATGGCAGATTCAGCTTCGCGGGCACGCAGCCAGGTGTCTATTTGATCATCGCAGAACATGCGGGCTTCCAGAGGCTCGAGCAAAGAAATATCGTGTTGAGCGCCAATGAATCTCTGGCGATCGGCAATCTTGAATTGAGCCCCGGTCAGGTCAGCGAAATGGTAACTGTGACCACACACGGCGATCGAGTCGAAACCAAATCGAGCGATCTGACCGCGCGGTTGACGGCTGATCAGCTTGATCTGATCTCCACCAAAGGCCGGGACATCACTTCGCTGCTGCGCCTGCTGCCTGGAGTATCCTACATCGATGATATCGAAGCAGTCGGCGAGGGGTTCGGCACCGATCTGCCTGTCATCTCAGGGCAACGCGGGCGCTCGACGGTCGCGACAGTTGATGGCCTGAACGCGAGCGAGCCAAGCGGCAACAACAAAATCAGCATGACTACCAACCAGGACGCCATAGCCGAAGTCAAGGTCCTTCGTAATAACTATGCAGCGGAGTTCGGCATCAATGGAGGCGCCCAAATCACGATTGTCTCAAAGGGCGGCACCAGGGATTACCACGGCAGCGGGTACTACTTCATCCGTAACGAGGCGTTGACCGCCAACAATTTTTTTAACAATAGACAGGGTCTGCCGCGGCCGCTCTACCGGCATAACATCTGGGGTTTCAACATCGGCGGGCCGGTCCAAATTCCGGGGCTCTTTTCAAACAAAGAGCGGAATAAACTGTTCTTTTTCTTCTCATACGAGCAGCCGCATACTATCACGCCGGTGGGCGCCAAGTTCGTGACCGTCCCGACCGAGCTTGAGCTTCAAGGTGATTTCTCAAAATCGTTCGTAGGGTTTAACTCTACAACCGGTCTGCCAGTCCCGGCTTTCATTCGCGACCCGCGCATTACCACGGGCGCTTGCAGCGCCACCGACCAGAGAGCATGTTTCCGTGACCTCACCCGCGCGACGGCGAGCAATCCGCAGGGGTTGAACATCATTCCGCGCGACCGATTGAATTCCGCCGGTCTGGCGATACTCAGCGCTTTTGTGCGACCCAATCAGACAGGCAGGGCAGCGAATGGAAACACTTTTAATTTTGTTACGCAAAGAAGCGTAGATGTGCCTAAGCGCTCGACTCTCACCCGAGTTGATTTCAAGCCGACCGACAAGGACAGCTTTTATGTAAAGGCGCAGACGTGGACTTCCGATAACCTCGGGTTTGACACATCCGGATGGCCCGGCGGTGACAACAACCGGTGGGGCATTGACTCGCATTACCTGTACCAGGATGACGGTGTTGCGGTTAACTGGGTTCGGGTTATCAATCCGAATATAGTTAACGAACTGTTTATTGGGGCGCGACACGATTCGGAGGGATTCATACCGGGTGATGGCGAGATTGAACGGTTCAGTCGGGCCAAGTTGGGCTACAACGCGCCGCAACTATTTCCGGACAACAATAAGCTCGGCACAATCCCGAGAGCGACCGGGTGGGGCGGTCTATCCCAGACGACAGTGGCGAATATTAACTGGCTCGATCGCTGGGGGGAGATCGGCAACGATTATATTCTGCCGGCAATCTCCGATAACCTGACAATCACTCGGGGTAATCACAGTTATAAAGCGGGTTTGTATTTTGAGCGGATGCGGAATGGGGAGGCGCCGGGGGGAAACTGGACCGGAACGTTCGACTTCAGCAGTAATGTCAGTGCTTTCAGCGCAGCACTCGGAAACACAGGCCACCCATATGCGAATGCGCTTATTGGTAGCTTTCGAAGATACAGTGAGACGTCTTCGCGTCCGCACACTGACGCGAAGAGGGTTCTCCTTCAGTGGTACGGTCAGGATCAGTGGCAAGTCAACAGGCAGTTCACGCTCAACTACGGAATACGGATGGGCTGGTATACACATTGGGCGCCTCGTGAAACCGTAGCCTCAAACTTTGACCCGACGCGATTCAATCCGGCGAAGGCGTTAGTGCTATATCGACCTTTCTGTGTCGGTGGAACGCCTCCCATCGGAACCGCGTGCGCGACTGGCAGTCGGCGAGCCCTCAACCCGGTCACTGGTGAACTCTCCACCAACACCAATCTTGTTGGAACATTCGTTCCAGGCGTCGGTGATAAGCTCAATGGATTGGCGTTGGCAGAGGATCCTACCGTTCCAAAGGGGTTCCGTGATGCGCCGCCGATTCTATGGGAGCCGCGCTTTGGTTTTGCCTGGGATCCTTTTGGCAATCATAGGACTGTTCTTCGCGGCCATTTTGGCGTTTATCACGCCAACCGTGTCGGCGGTGGAACAAACGGTGGTCCCCCGACTGGCAACCCGCCATTCCAACGCACCGTTCAGATCGATTTCGGAAACATCGACAATCTGGTTAACCTGATCGGCACTTCGCTGGAGAGACCGACCGCATTAAGCGCGCTCGAAGTTCATGCAAAAACACCTACCACCTACAACTTTTCACTTGGAATTCAGCAAGAGATCGGCTTCAAGAGCGTACTCGAAATCAGCTACGTGGGATCGCTGAGCCGGCATTTGGGCGAAAGACGCAATCTCAATGGTGTACCCGACACTGCAAGGTTTGTGGATTTGCATCCCGAGAACAGAGACCCCTTCAGCAACAGTACAACAGCACCGGTCTTAGGCGATGATTTCCTGCGCCCGTATCAGGGATACAGTGATATCAATATGGTGATGTATTCCGGGAGTTCAAACTACAACGGGCTGCAAGTTCAACTCAACCGACGTTATGTCAGCGGCTTCCAGTTCGGCGTCGCCTACACCTTCGCCAAAACACTGGACTACGCCAATGACGACTCCTCGGATGTGGCATTTCCTCGTCCTTACAGACCCTTTAACTATGGTCCGTCTGATCAGGATCAAACCCAGATTTTCACAGCAAACTATATTTGGGACATCCCCGGTCTTGGGCGGATCTGGAACCACGGTTTGATCAAAGGAATCTTCGACGGCTGGCAATTGTCCGGAACGACATCGCTGGTCAGCGGCATCCCGAAGAACGTAACCTTTAGCTATACCGGTGGTCTCACGGACTACACCGGCGGGGAAATTAACGCGCGCCCGTTCGTGATTTGTGATCCCTCCATGATGTCAAACGGAGTTCCATCTCGAGATCAGCTCGACGGGACACCGATCCTTGTAAACGCTGCGTGCTTTAGCCGTCCTACCGCGAGAGGGCAGATCGGCAATCTGGGAAGAAACATACTTCGTCGGCCGGGTGTCGTGAACACCGACCTGGCGATCTTTAAGAACTTCAACCTCGGCGAAAAGCGTAAGTTTGTTTTCCGTTGGGAGACCTACAATACTTTCAACCATACGAATTTTAGAGACATTGACGCCGGTTTGACGTTCGCGCTCGATACCACGACCGGGGTCGTCAACCAGACCAACAGACGGTTTGGACAGCCGACCTCCGCGCGGTCCGGCCGCGTGATGCAGGGATCGCTGAGAATCATCTTCTAAACTGGTCAATTCGAGGATTCTTCATGACGTCCAAACAGATCTCCAGACGAGACTATTTGAAAACGATGGGAGCAGGAGCGATGGTGGCTGCTTCCAATCTCTCCTCTTCCGCCGGCCCATCACCTGATGAGCAACAAGATCGCGAACGCCGCATGAGATGGTGGCACGATGCGAAGTTTGGAATGTTCATTCACTGGGGATTGTATAGCGTTCTGGGGCGGCACGAGTGGGTGATGGAGATGGAGGGGATTCCCGTCGCCGAGTATGAGCCGCTGGCGATGCAATTCAAGCCAAAGCCAAATGCGGCGCGCGACTGGGCGCGCCTGGCGAGACGCGCGGGCATGAAGTACATGGTGATGACTACCAAACATCACGAAGGCTTTTGCCTCTTCAACACCAAAACCACCAATTACTGCGCGCCCAAACAAGCAGCGGGTCGGGATCTCGTCAAAGAATACGTCGAGGCTGCACGCGCGGAAGGACTGCGCGTGGGGTTCTATTACTCGCTTATGGATTGGCATCATCCGGATGGCGCGCGATGCGCAAACGACGAACCCGCGCGCAAACGTTTCATTGATTACATTCACACGCAGATTCGCGAGCTGATGACCAACTACGGCAAGATAGACATTATGTGGTATGACGTCTCCTGGCCACTCGACGCTAAAGGCTGGGAGTCGGAGAAGATGAACCGTATGGTGTTTGATCTACAGCCGGACATCATCGTCAACAACCGCAATAAGCTCACTGGCGATTTCACCACGCCCGAACAACGCATAGAAGCCGCCGAAGCCGGCAAGGCGTGGGAAGCCTGCATGACTATGAATGACAGTTGGGGTTATCACAAAGCGGACGACGCGTGGAAAACCCCCAGGCAAGTCATCCGCAATCTGATCACATGCGCGCACGATGGCGGCAACTACCTGCTGAACATTGGTCCCAGGCCGGACGGCTCGATCCCCGATGAGTCGGTTCGTATTCTGACCACCGTCGGACAATGGATGGATAAGAACGGGCAGTCAATTTACGCCGCCGATCGCTGCCAGCCGCGTCGCTGCCGCTTCGGCAGCTTCTCGCGCCGCGGCAACACGCTCTACCTCCACGTCCACTTTTGGCCCGGCCAAACAGTCGCCGTGGCGGGTCTGATGACCAAGGTCACACGAGCGAGCCTGCTGGCTACTGGCCAGAAAGTGGCGTTCAAACAAGACCCCTATCGCGTGCAGTTCACCGGACTGCCGGAGAAAGCGCCAGATGATCCGGTGACCACTCTGGTTATTGAGTGTGAAGGCGAGCCGGACCAGAAAGAACTCTTCGTGCGCAACAGAGAACGTTCTGCGATCTAGCCAACTTCCAATCTTGTTCCGGTGAGCACAAGTAAAAACGAGAAATGTCGATGAACAGAATCAAGCGGCTGGTGCTTTGTCTCGGCGTCATTATCTTTTTGTGCGGAACATCAACAGCGCAAGGAGGCGTGACGTCGAGAGAACCTTCGCGCTCGCCGCTTGTGTTCCTGTTAGACGCAAGGCGCCTGCAGACTACGAAAGAACGAATTCGTAATGGTGATAAGAATGCCGCTCAGGCGATGAGCAAGCTGGAGCTTGAGGCGAAGAAAGCAATCAACGGCGGACCGTTCTCGGTAGTCAGCAAGCTGGCGACGCCGCCAAGCGGAGACAAACACGATTACATGAGCCAGGCGCCGTATTTCTGGCCTAACCCTGATACTCCAGACCATCTCCCGTACATCCGCCGCGACGGCGAGCGCAATCCGGAGATCAACAAGATTTCCGATCATCAGAACATGGATAGGATGGTCAGCGCCGTTGACACGCTGGCCCTCGCGTACTTCTTCAGTGGAAACGAAGCATACGCCGCAAAGGCCGCAGAGTTGGCGCGAGCATGGTTTGTAGAACCCGCAACTCGCATGAATCCGAATCTCGAGTTTGCGCAGTTCATCCCCGGAGTGAATACCGGCCGCGGCATCGGCTTGATTGAGACTCGCGGACTTACACGAGTTGTTGACGCCATAGGGTTGTTGGCTGGCTCGAAGGCCTGGACCGAATCGGATCAGCGAAATCTTGAGAGGTGGTTCTCTCAGTTTCTGCAATGGATGCTGGACAGCAAGCACGGCCGCGACGAAGCGGCCGCGAAAAACAACCACGGAACTTACTACGATCTTCAGATATCATCATTTGCGCTCTTTGTAGCAAAAAAGGACCTGGCCGTTCGAACGCTCGAGGCAGCGCGGACAAAACGAATCGCGATTCAGATCGAACCGGATGGCAGGCAGCCGTTAGAGCTTGTTCGCACCAAGGGCTGGAGCTACAGCGTCGGTAACCTGGACGGCTTGACGTTGTTGGCGACACTGGGGGAACGAGTGGGCGTCGATCTTTGGAACTATCGCACGGCTGATGGCCGCAGCATCCGGCGCGCGCTTGATTACCTGGTGCCGTTTGCGTTTGACGAGAAGAGATGGCCGGACCAGCAGATCGGCGAATGGCAGCCGCAGCTGCTGTTCCCGCTTATCCGTCGAAGCGCGGGGCGATATTTGGATCGGCAATACCAGGCTTTGTCAAAAAAGGTCCCGCAAGTGGATGCGAGCGACCGAAGCAATCTCACACAATGAATTGCCCGGCACCGTAAAACATATGCCGAGAACAGAGTTAACCCGCCGTCAGATGCTGGGCCTGGCGTTGACGTCGCCGTTGTTGGCCGCAATCCCGAACGTGAGAGCCACGCAGCGCGTGAAGTCGAGTAGTCTCGATCTCCGATCGATTATCAACTCGCCGAGTGCGGTAGTGCCTACGGGCGGCTCGGTCGATGTCAGCGGGATAAAGCTGGAGCGTCAGTGGAAAGGGCAGTTATGCCGCTCGCGCCTGACCAATCGTGGGCGTCGGGCGGTGAGAATCAAGGAGGTTGTGCTCTTTGATCTCGCGCTACCGTTTCCACCAGAAACGAGTCTGTACGGCGAAGGCTTTCAAATGTTGAGCCAGACCGGAGGTACGCTCGGAAAACAGATCGACCTGGGAAACTACACCGATGCAAAGCACTACAAAATGCCGATACCGGACGGCGCCCGTTGCTTCTACGGGATGATGACTCTCTCGCCTCCGGGCGTTGCGAATCACCTGTTGTCCTTCACTTCATGTCGACGCTTTGTCGGTCAATTCTATTTTCGGCCGTCGTCGTTGCAGGTCGTCCTCGACACCGAAGGCTTGGAGCTAAAGCCGGGTGAGGAGTGGGATCTCGAAGAGTTCATGTTCAGGTCGGGAGCGAATGGCGAACAACTGCTTGAGCAGTTGGCGGGGAGGCTAGCCGAGAACCATGCTCCGCTTCGGTTCAAAAAGCCGCCGGCCGGCTGGTGCTCCTGGTATTGCTTTGGTCCGCGAGTTACTGCCACGCAGGTGCTCGAAAATCTGGACTTCATCGCCAAAAACATACCCGGGTTAAAGTACATTCAAATCGATGACGGTTATCAGCCGGCGATGGGTGATTGGCTCGAGACCGGGTCGGCCTTCGGCGGCAATGTGCAGGGAGTACTCAAAGAGATCCGCAATCGCGGTTTCGAGCCGGCAATCTGGGTGGCGCCGTTCATCGCGGAAGAAAAATCACATATCTTCGAGCAGCACCCGGACTGGTTCGTAAAGGATGCCGAGGGCAGGCCGCTGCCATCGAATCGCGTAACGTTCGGCGGGTGGCGACGCGGCCCGTGGTATGCGTTAGACGGCACACACCCTGACGCGCGCAAGCACCTCGAGATGGTCTTTGGGACGATGCGACAGGAGTGGGGCTGCACATACTTCAAACTGGACGCAAACTTTTGGGGCGCGATACACGGCGGATTCTTCAACGATCCCCGCGCAACTCGGGTGGAAGCATACCGTCGCGGGATGTCGGCGATCCTTCGCGGCGCCGGGGACGGCTTTATCCTGGGCTGCAATCACCCGATCTGGCCTTCGCTTGGGTTGATCCATGGCTCGCGCAGTTCGAACGACATCAAGCGAACCTGGGATCGCATCGAGACCACCGCCCGCCAGAACTTGAGCCGCAACTGGCAGAACGGACGGCTATGGTGGAACGACCCGGATGCTGTGGTACTGACCGGCGATTTGAGCGAAGACGAGTTTCGATTTCATGCGACGGCGATCTACGCGAGCGGCGGCATGATCCTATCGGGCGATGATTTGACTAAGATTTCCACCGAGCGGCTTGGAATGTTGAAGCGGTTGCTTCCGGCGACGGGGGTCGCCGCGCGGTTCGAAGACGAATCAATGCAGGTGGGGATGATGGAGCTCGAAGACGCAAGGGCGATGGCCATCTTCAACTGGAAAAACGATCGACAGAGTATCTCGATTCGGCTATCCGAACCTTTTTACATTACCGATTTCTGGAGCGGCGAATCGCTGGGCCGTCAACACGGTGTCTTCGCTATAAAGGACATGCCCGCCCACTCAGCGAGGTTGCTGGTGTGCAAGAGATAGAAGGGGCGATGGTATCCAGATCTTCGATTGTTTAGGCGGGTGAGCTAATTAAGCCGTTTGCGGGACCGGCCGTTTCTATTTGCGCGGCCTCGATTCTTTTCAGCAGCTTCTTCAGATGCAAAGTCTCTCTGAGCAAGTTTAAGATGCTTTCTCATATGCTTTATGATAAAAACGAGCTGTTTTCCGAGAAGTGGTCATACCAGTATGACGGATTAATTCGATCAGACTCGCGAGCGAGACGGTTCAAGGATTGGTTGTACGAGCGTTCGGCACGAACGTCTGGCGTTAAATCCAAGCAGCTCTAATTTTGACAAATAGGCGCATCTGAATTCGAAGTGGTCAGTCCACTTGTCGAAAGTAAAGCCGCACGATGGCGGAGGAGGATAAAGTCATGAGATTGAGGAAAGGGTCCTATCGGAAAGCGATTCGCTGTGTTGTGGTCGGCGTAGTTTGCCTGCAGATGGGAATTCTGCCGGTGTCTGGGCAGGAATTCCGCGGCTCAATTTCGGGACGGGTGACAGATCCTCGCGGCGCCGCCTTGTCCGGCGCGCGCATCACCGTGACAAACGTCGAGATGAACACTTCGACGACTGTGACCTCTGATGAACGAGGCAATTATTCGGTGTCCTATTTGGCGCCGGGTAAACATAGCGTCGCAGTCGAGGCTCAGGGTTTCAAAAAGCTTCGGAATGAAGGTATCGAGGTTCGAGTATCCGACAAGCTGACTCTCGATATGACACTGGAAGTCGGTGCGGTTCAGGAGGCGGTTAATGTCACCGCCGGCGCTCCACTGTTGGATGCCGGAACAGCTTCGGCGGGGCAGGTGATCGACCGCAGGCGCATTTCGGAACTGCCTCTCTCGGACGGCAATCCGTTCACGCTTGTGCGCCTTGCGCCGGGCATCGGGTACATAGGTGATCTGAAATTCTCGAGACCGTTTGACAACAACGGCAGTTCGGACTTTATTGCGGACGGAGTGCCCCGGGCAGGCGGTCACGAGTTTACACTGGATGGCATTCCCAACACCGACGATAACGGCAGCAGCGGCAATCGAGTCGCCTTTATCCCTCCGGCCGATGCGGTCCAGGAATTTAAAGTGGAAACCGCAAGCTTTGACGCGCAACAAGGGCACGGCGCCGGCGCCGCCGTCAATGTGGCGTTGAGAAGCGGGACTAATGAGTTCCACGGAACACTGTATGAGTTCGTCCGCAACGATGTCCTTTCGGCGAATGACTTCTTCCTTAACCGAACAAATCTGACTACTAATCCGGCGCGAGACAAGAATAAGGACGGAAAGGCGGACCGTGACGCGCTGCGTTACAATCGCTTTGGCGGGACGATAGGCGGACCGGTTTGGATCCCGAAACTTTACGACGGCCGAAATCGGAGCTTCTTCTTCTTTGCGTATGAGGGCCTTAGGGACGTCTTCCCGGAGCCGCGACAGGATACGGTCCCGACTCTGGCGGAACGTAGGGGCGACTTCTCGGCGCTGCTGGCCCTCAACTCGAGTTTTCAGATATTCAATCCGTTCACTGCCCGGCAAGAGGGGTCTCGTATCCGTCGTGATCCCTTCGTTGGCAACCGGATACCGGAAAACCTGATAAGCCCGATCGCCAAAGCGTACTTGCAGTTCTACCCGTTACCCAATCAGCCGGGCGATTCTCAGGGTCGGAATAACTTCATCAGCGGTAACCCTCGCACCGATCGTTTTCACTCCGAGAGCTATCGCTACGACCAGACGATCAGCGACAAACAGAAGTTCTTTTTCCGATATACGCATAACAACAGAGTCGAAGCGCGCAACAACTGGACGGGTGAGGTCAACGGGATCCTTCCGACCGGGAATTTTTTGACTCGTCGAAACAACGGCTTTAGCTATGACCATATCTACACTTTCTCAGCGACGATGATCCTGGACGCACGCGTTGGTTTCTCGCGCTTTCTGGAACAAAACGCCCGTCAACACGAAGGACAGTTTGATCCGGCGTCCCTCGGCTTCTCGCCGCAGTCGGCGGCGTTCTTCGGCGGCGCAAAGTACCTGCCGCGCTTCCGAATAAGCAGCGATGACGCAAACGCGCCGTTCACTCCGATCGGGGATAGCCTCGGCGACATCAGGACACACAACATCTATGTGGTGCAGCCGACCTTGACCAAGCTCGTCGGCAGTCATTCGTTCAAGATGGGCTATGATTTTCGCTCGTATCGCGAGAACAGCGCACCGTCCGGTCATGCGGCGGGGCGGTATGACTTCGGTACCACTTTCACTCGCGGGCCGCTCGACAACTCTGCAACCGCCGCGATCGGGCAAGAGTTTGCGTCGTTCCTGCTCGGTGTGCCGACCGGTGGAGTCATTGACCGAAACGCAACCAGATCCAACCAGACTCTTTATAACGGGATGTTCTTCCACGATGACTGGAAGATAACTCGAAAACTGACCCTGAATCTTGGGTTGCGTTACGAGCTGGAGGGAGCGACGACCGAGCGCTACAACCGGAACATTCGTGGCTTTGATACCACCGCCACCAGTCCGATCGAGGCGGCGGCGAAGACCAAATACGCGACAAGCCCGATCGCCGAAGTGCCGGTTAGCAGTTTTAGCGTCAAGGGAGGGTTGTTGTTTGCGAATGAAAGCAATCGCGGTTTCTGGGAGTCAGACAAGAACAACTTCATGCCGCGGTTTGGCATTGCGTATCAGATAAACGAGAAAACGGTTTTGCGCGGCGGATTCGGCGTTTACACCGCCCCGTTCATCATCGACGGCGTCAATCAAACGGGTTTCTCGCAATCGACTAACATCGTTCCAACGCTGAACGCCGGACTGACTTTTGCGCCGGCATGCACGACGTGCGGCAACCTTCTAAACCCGTTCCCCACAGGTGTGGCCGAGCCTCCAGGGGCCAGTCTTGGATTGGCTACGTTCCTTGGTCGGGACCTGGACATTGTTCCGGTAGATCGAAGCAACGCCCAGACCCAGCGCTGGGAGATTAGCGTGCAGCGCGAGTTGCCTGGCGCCTGGCTGGTCGAAGTCGCTTATATTGGAAATCGCGCCTACGATATCACCACCGGTGCGGACTCGGCTGACAACATAGTCATTAACGCGATTCCACGCCAATACCTTTCAACGAGTCCGGTCCGCGATGATGTGACCAACAACTTCCTGACTGCAAATGTCACAAATCCATTCCAAGGTTTACTGCCGGGGACGAGTTTCAACGGTACCACGGTCCAACGGCAACAGCTGTTGCGCCCGTTTCCGGAGTTCGGTCGAATTCGCACGCGGCGCAACGACGGCAAGTCGATTTATCACGCCGGTCAGTTCAGGGTTGAGCGGCGTTTCACCAGGGGATTCACCCTGCTGACGAGTTATACCTGGTCGAAAACGATGGAGGAGGTGACCTTCCTCAACGAGTCGGATACCAACTACGAGCGACGCATCGGGGAAGGCGACATTCCGCACCGAGTAGTAGTGAGTGGAATATGGGAGCTGCCGTTTGGCCGGGGCCGCCGCTTCGGCACGGATTCGAACGGCTTCGTCGACGCCTTTATTGGCGGCTGGCAATTCCAGGGCATCTATCAGTATCAGAGCGGACGCCCGATAGACCTCACTAGCCGCAATGTCTATTTCAACGGCGACCCCAGCAGTCTTCGAGCCACCATCACCGGCAACACCGTCGACGGAACCTTTGATGTTAGCGGTTTTTACTTTAGCGATGCCGCGGTCCAAACGAACGGGGTTGTGGATCCCGCCAAACAGCGCGCCGACCAGCGCATTAGACTGGTGAACAATATACGGACATTCCCATCGCGGATTACCGAGTTTCGGAGGCAACCTCTGAACCTGTGGGATCTGTCGATGATCAAGAACTTTTCGATCACTGAGCGGATAAAGTTCCAACTGCGCGGTGAGTTTCTCAACGCCTTCAACCATCCGCAGTTTGGCGACCCGAACACCGATCCAACCAGTTCGAACTTCGGTAAGGTGACTGGACAAAACAATCTGCCGCGAAACATTCAAATCGGTTTGAGGCTGGTATTCTAAGGAGGACTGCTGACCGGGGAAGGAAGACCTATAACATTCGTGGCTGCATGCGTCGTCGGTCGTCGGCAGCAAGGCCGTCGTTCACTCACGTGTCTTGCGTTAAGTGCATTAAGTACCTAATCTAAACCCGACCAGGCAGCTTCGAGGAAGTTAAGGAGGCTATGTCGAAAGAGGTTCAAAGCAGCATGACGATTATCAGCGAGCATGCGGTCATTGTTAGCCCGCTGGATAATCTGGCGGTGGCGAAGAACGCGATTCCGTCCGGCACGACACTGGAGCTCCCCGGTGGCCGCCTGGTGTGCATAGCCGACAGCATCGAGCCCGGCCATCGTTTCGCTACGCGGCCAATCCCAGAAGGCGAGTTCGTGTTGCAGTATGGCCAGCCTATTGGCACTTCGCTTGGGATTGGCGAAGGTGATCCAATCTCTCACGCGAACATGTCGGATGCGGTGCCTGTTGTGCGCGAACTGCCGGAGAACCTTCATACGCCGCCCCCTGTTTACATACCTGCTCAGGAGCGAGCAACTTTTAGAGGGTTTCGCAGAGCTGACGGCCGCGTGGGAACGCGAAACTACGTTTTGATAGTCCCGACCAGCATGTGCGCGAGCACCGAATCGCAGCAGATCTCGATGATCGCCGAATACACGCTGTTCAATCGCGAAAAGTACCCCAATGTCGATGGCGTGGTGGCGATCCCGCATAACAAAGGCTGCGGGTGTTCGGATGGCTCAAACATCGAAGTAATGCTGCGCACGCTGGCGAATTATGCAGATCATCCCAACGTCGGCGGGGTGATTATGATCGAGCTGGGTTGCGAGAAAACCAACCTCTCAATAGTCGAGCAATACCTCCACCGCAAAGGGCGGCAACTGAACAAACCCTTTGTTCGGTTTGGCATTCAAGACGCAGGCGGCACCCAGGGAACCATCGCGCGAGGCCTCAAGGAAGTGGAGAGCATGCTCCCCGAAGTCAACCGCTCGGAACGCGTAGAGGTTCCGATAAGCGAGCTCGTGTTAGGCGTAAAGTGCGGAGGATCGGACGCCTTTTCAGGTATATCTGCCAATCCGAGTCTCGGTCGCGCTTCCGATTTATTGGTACGTTCGGGCGGCACTGTATTGATCACCGAAGTACCTGAGTTTTGCGGTGCCGAACATCTGATGGCCAATCGGGCGAGGGATGTCGAGACCGGCCGCGCGGTCTACTCCGCGGTGGATTGGTATAAAAGCTTCGCCGCGACCCGCGGCGTCAAGCTCGACGAGAATCCCAGCCCAGGCAATATTCGCGGCGGGCTTCTCAACATCACAATCAAATCGCTTGGCGCAATCGCGAAGGCGGGCACGACTCGAGTTGAAGGAGTCACTGATTATGCCGAACCGCCTACGGGCCGCGGTCTGTGGATGATGCAGGGACCGGGATACGATCAGGAGTCGACGCCGGGACTGGTCGGCGCAGGAGCAACAATCGTAGTCTTCACGACCGGCCGAGGTACGACTATCGGGAATGCGATTGCACCGGTCATCAAGCTTGCATCCAACACCCAGGTTTACGAGAGAATGAGCCGCGACATAGACCTATCGGCGGGCGGCGTGATTGATGGAACCGAGACCATCGACGCGGTTGGTGCGAGGGTATTCGAACACCTGCAGCAGGTCGCCAGTGGAGAAACCATGGCGCGGGCCGAAGAGAATCATCATCGGGAGTTTGAGATCTGGGCCGAACAAGCCGTTCCTCTGTGAGGTGAGAGACCGATCGGACAGCCAAAGCTTATTTTCCACACTCCACTACTAGATGAAACCCACGAGACTCGTTTCTGAAGAGCCAAAAATGATCGGCCGTCGAGCCTTTCTTGCGGGGGTCGCGGCTACTGCGGCGGTTACGGCATCAGGTCAGCAACGCAACTATGAACCTCAGGCGCCGCCAGTCCGATATCCGGATCCTGATATCCTGGTTCTAGACAAACGCTTTGCTCCTTACAGAATCGGAAACACACCCATCAAGAGACTACATACCGGTATGTTGTGGGCCGAGGGTCCCGCGTGGAATGCCGTTGGTCGTTTCCTGGTGTGGAGTGACATTCCCAACGATATTCAGCATCGTTGGCTGGACGAGGACGGCCACGTCAGTGTCTTTCGAAGGCCCGCAAACAACAGCAATGGCAATACGTTCGATTGGGAGGGCCGCCAAATTTCGTGCGAACATGCGACGCGCCGCGTGGTTCGGTACGAGCTAAACGGCAAGGTCACGGTGCTCGCAGACAAATGGCTGGGCAAGCTTCTCAACGCTCCGAACGATGTGGTAGTGCATCCCGACGGGGGAATCTGGTTTACCGATCCCGGATACGGAGCTCTGATGGGCTATGAAGGGAACAAGGGCGAGCTATACATAAAAGAAGCGGTTTACCGAATCGATCCGAAGATCGGGAAGATAGAACTTGTGACCGACGAAATCTTCAAACCGAACGGGCTTTGTTTTTCGCCAGACTACAAGAAGCTTTACGTTGCAGACAGTGGCGCGTCGCATTACGCGCAAGCGCCGCGGAACATCAAGGTGTGGGACGTTGTAAATAGCAGGAGTTTGAGTAGAGGCGTCGAGTTCGCTTCGATGAAGCTCCGAACAAAGGACGGGGAACTTGTCGGAGGGTCCGATGGAATCCGTGCCGATGTCGACGGCAACATTTGGTCAAGCGCCGGTTGGGCCGGCGCGGGCTACGACGGCGTCCACATTTTCGCGCCGGATGGACAGCGGATTGGGCAGATACTTCTCCCGGAAACTTGTAGCAATGTTTGTTTTGGCGGCCCAAAACGAAACCGGTTGTTTATGACTGCCAGCCAGTCGCTTTATGCGGTGTATGTTGAAACTCAGGGCGCACACATCGCCTGAGCGATTCCATTTTCCATTTGCCACTTGTCATTTTTCATTTTTCATTTAAGGGCGCGCAGCTAGCACACCACAAATCAGGAAAATGAAGAATGAGGAAAATGGGAAATCAAGATAGAAACGGTCCATAAAAACAGAAACGTTCAGACCCCATGAAAACTCTGCTCTATCCTGCGTATGACCAGTTGGAGATAGCGGACCGATTGCAGCCGCGCATCGGCGACGGTGAGGTTTTGCTGAGAGTCTCCGCGTGCGGAATTTGCGGCAGCGAACTCGAAGCATTCAGGAACAGGAGTCCGAGGCGCGTGCCGCCGCTGGTGATGGGACACGAGTTCTGCGGAGTCGTAGAGGAGGTCGGACCGGGCGTTAGCTCATTGGCTCGCGGAGATCGCGTAGTATCGCATTCGCTGTTCGGATGCGGACGCTGCGTGCGTTGTGTTCGCGGCGCCTCACATTTGTGCGCGGGGCGGCAGTTGTTCGGCATGAACAGAGCAGGCGGGTTTGCAGAATTTGTGAGCGCGCCCGAACATTGTCTGGTGGTCTGGCCCGAGCCTCTGCCGGCGGAATCGGCGAGTCTTGCGGAACCATTGGCGAACGGCGTTCACGTTGTGGGGCTTACTCGAGACCTCAATCCGGGCATCGTGGTGATAATCGGAGCCGGACCAATCGGTCTTCTCTGTCAGCAGGCATTCCGGTGTCTATCAACGGCCGAGGTTGTGGTCGCCGATTTCATTCCCGAACGCCTGGATGTAGCAAGCAGACTTGGCGCGAAACAGGTTGTTGATTCGCGGCACGAAGCTTTGCTTGAACAGGTGCTGAGGCTCACCGATGGTGATGGAGCCGATCTAGTTGTTGATGCAGTTGGCAGCGCATTGTCGAAAAAGCAGTCCCTGGCGGCGACACGTCCTGGAGGGACCACCGTATGGATCGGATTGCACGAGAACATCGTGACGATCGATTCACACGAGGTGACGCTGGCCGAGAAACGAGTGCAAGGAAGTTACGCCGCTTCCCTGGACGAGTTGAAGATAGCTGTTGATTTGCTCGCAAGCGGGCGGATAGATGGGACCAGTTGGATCAAGAAATTTCCTCTGGTGGAGGGAGTCGAAGCGTTCCGCTCGATGCTGGCGGCCCGCGGTGACAACATCAAGGGAGTATTGCTGCCAGAAAGAATATAGGTCCTATAAGTCCTATACTAAATGAAGTCAGAATTCATAATGCCCAGTCTCAGGCTGGATGGACGCGTTGCGCTGGTTACGGGAGCAGGGCGAGGACTTGGTCTGGGAATGGCGCTCGCCCTCGCCCACGCCGGTGCGAACATCGCCTTAGCTTCTCGCACACAACGGGAGCTGGAACAAGCCGCGGAACTGGTTCAAGCTGTTGGAGCACAGTCACTCATCCTTCCAACCGATGTCAGCGACATAGCCGCCGTGCAGGCGACAGTCAATGCGGCCGCCGACCACTATGGGCGTCTGGATATCCTGGTGAACGCGGCGGGAATCAACATCCGCCAGCCGGTTGACCGCTTCACCGAGGCTGATTGGGATCATCTTATGGCTGTCAATTTGAAGGGCGCCTTTTTCGCCAGCCGCGAAGCAGCTCGTCGTATGCGCCAAGAACGGAAGGGCAAGATAATTAATGTTGGCTCGGTGGCTTTTGAGATCATCGTACCCAACATTGCGTTATATGCCGTCAGTAAGGGCGGCGTCCGCCAGATGACTCGCAGTCTCGCCGTCGAGTGGGCCCCGGACAACATCTGCGTCAATGCGATCGCCCCGGGACGATTCTGGACGAAGATGACCGATGCCATCTTTTCTGACAAAGAGCTATATGCGAGCGCTGTCAGCCCCATCCCACTTGGTCGTCCAGGCACGGCAGCCGATCTGGCCGGCGCTACCGTCCTGCTGGCGTCTGATGCCAGCGATTACATTACCGGACAGACGATCTTTGTGGATGGAGGCTGGCTGGTCAACGGCGGCGTTAAGGCGTGAATCCCAAGTGGAACGCCGGGCATCCCTACGAACTGAACCGCGGCGAATAGCGGCGAATAATTGAAGGGCAATCTACTCTCCGAGCTTGATCGTGTTACCGGTAACAAGTACTATTGCTACCGGCCAATCGAAATGATTCCGGATTTGATCGAATTGAGTCAGTCGGCAGTCGTTTTGTCTTAGTTCTCGAATAACCGAAGAGAATGGCTAAAGACGCAGGCAAAAAGGGCGAGCGCTTCTCACGCCGCGTGTTCCTATCCAGAGCCGCAGTCATGCCGTTCCTGATGACCGAGCGTGACGCGCGGGCAGCGCGCTCCGTCGATACCCGCCCCCTCCGAATTGCCAGCCCGAACGGCGCCGTACGCTTTGAAGTCTTTTTGCGCGAAGAGTGTTTGAGCTATCGGGTTAGCTTGAACAATATGAATGTGATCGAGACTTCAAAGATGGGGATCGTCGTCGATAACGTCGATCTGGGTCAGGGAGTCAAACTGGGAGCGATGAACGGGTACCGCATCAATGAGAGATACTTGACCCGCGGCGTGCACTCCCATGCTTTGAATATTTGTAACGGAGCGAGGTTCTCGGTCACGCATAAAGAGAGCGGGACAAGTTACACCATCGACGCCCGCGCATTTGACGATGGGGTTGCCTTCCGCCAAATCGTACCCGGCGGAGCCAGACCAAGAGTGGCGGACGAGACCAGCACTTTCTCCATTCCGCGCGGTAGCCTTGTCTGGTTTCACGATTTCGAAGGACACTACG
>DASRIZ010000549.1:0-6177 GCA_035649735.1 Blastocatellia bacterium
ACCAGCGACACGCCTGGAGTCCATCCAGGAGAGGGCCGGGCAGCACGGACCGTGGCGCTCCAGTGTTCGAAGCGGACAGATGCAGAGAGGGAACTTAATCAAGTGTAATTTTCGAGGTCGCGCGCCATTGCGGCACATCCAGTCGCTTACCGACCGATTGGACGAATCTTTGCCGCTCTTGCTGCACTGCTCATTCGCCCTTGCAACTTCAGTTGCTCGCAAGATATTGGCGCGCCTTATCCGTCTCAGCACGTGGCGAGCCGGCACCCGCAAGATCAATCAGGTTGGTGTAATACTGTCGCGCCTTAGCGGCGTTGCTGGCCTGCGCCGCCGCCTCCGCCGCACCATACAGGCCGCGATAGCGGTTCGGTTCACGGAGTTGTGATGCCTCGTATTCCTTGAGTGCTTCCGCGGGACGTTTCAATTCCAACAACATGTCACCAAGTAACTCGCGAGCAGGCAGCAATCGCCCCGGCGTGACGATGTTCTTCTCACTCTTGTCTTCGTTGTCCGCCGCTTGCCGCATGAATGCGAGCGCCTCGTCATTCCTTTTTTGCGCGAGCGAGACCCAGGCGAGCGACGTGAGTCGCATCACTTCGACCTCATTTCCCCAATAATCATTCTTTGCTGCTTTCAGCTCGTCGCACAGCCTTGCGAGCCGCTCAATGTCCTTTTGCGCGGCGGTGGGGTCTCCGCTCCTGGCTGCGCCGAGGGCACGCGCAAAATGCGTCATCGCCTCTGTGTACGGATACTTGCTTGGGCTCGGGGCAAGCTTCGCCGCCTCCGCCCAGGCACCACGCTCAAGCGCGTAACGCGCCGGCATTGCCGCGAGGGCGTACGGCCCCGTGGCGGCAGGCAAGTTGGCATCGATAGTAAGCGCCTTGCCTAGGACTTTACCCGCGTCATCGTCTCGGGCAAGCTGCAGGTAAGCGTAGGTCATGTAATCCATGGCGTGCAGTGCCTGGTCAGGCTCATTGCTCTTCTTCGCCACCGTGGCAGCACGCCGATTGGTAGCCGCTGAATCGGCCCAGGCGCCGACGCGGGTAAAGATATGCGACGGCATGTGCAACGCGTGCGGCGCGTCCGGCGCGATTTCGGCATAGCGACGCGCTGCGGGCACGCCCTGGACCGCGATTGGCGGTGCATCGTAGCTGTGAATCAGATAGTGGGCGACGCCCGGATGGTCGGGATGTTTCTTGAACTGCTTCTCAAGAATACCAGCCGCCTTGAGATACGCGGAGTAAGACTGATCGGATGCTAATTGCGTCGCCGCGAGGTAGAGTGCGTAGAAGATCTGTGCTTCATCATCATCGGGGTATTTCCCCGCGAGCTGCTCGTATGCCTTGGCCCGTGCCACCTGTCGCTCGCGCTCGGAACGATTAGCAAAATCCTGATAGTAGGCAGCGACGGCCTCAAGGTAGTCGCGCTCGCGCTCAGTCTTGGGCCCCATCTTGCGCCCTTTTTCGATTGCATCTTGGGCCTGCTCGGCGTTCTTGGGAGAGGCGCCAGTTCCAGCGAGTGGGTTGAGCATTAGGATCGAGGCGTAGCCCCAGGCAGCGATCGCGCACGAATCGTCCTCCGCAGCGACCTCCTGAAATGCTTTCTGCGTGGCGGAGTAATAAAACGAGTGCAGCATAGCAATGCCGCGCAGGAGCTTTTCCTGCACCCCGGAGCTGCACGAATTCGCGAATTGGATCTTACCAACCTGATCGCTCCGTTGTGCGAAGGAAACACCCGGGGCCAGCGAAACTGCAATCAACAGCACCACGAGATGGGTAAGCGTTGTCATAAGTCACCTCCAACTCGAAAATGTCTGTGGCTGCTATCTCTTGCTGCGAGATCAGTCGTCTAAACCAGGAGAGGGTGTGATAATCCTCCAATCGCGTCACACTTGTCAAGAACTCGCCGGGCAGCCTCTACCCGGTCCGGCAAGTCACGACACCAACTAACCCTAGTCCATTGTAGACCCGAAGGGCGAGGTCATCCCCGTGAGACAATCAGCAAGCTATACCAATGGAAAACAGGCGATGGCTACGTGACAATCCCTGGGAATTCGCTTTTCAAAGTCGCGGCGGACGGCTATACGCTCGAACCTGTCGGCTGAAAAGGCAGTTGTCAGCAAGAGAGTTGCCAGTAGCCAGACAAAGATTTTTCCGTTCATTAAATTCACTCCCGTCTTCGCTGACACCTGATTATCTACTACTGAGAACTGTCATCGAATCACTCTGTCCGCCCGCGCCAGCACATTGGGCGGAATCGTGAGGCCGATCTGGTTGGCGGCTTTGAGATTTATGATGAATTCGAACTTCTTTGGCTCCTCTACCGGGAGATCGGCCGGCTTCGTGCCTTTGAGAATTTTGTCCACGTAGGTTGCGGCGCGACGATATAAATCGGTGATGTCTGTTCCGTACGACATCAGACCTCCATCTTCCGCAATTATTCTGTCCTCATAGATTGCTGGCAGTCTGTTCTTTCTTGCAAACTCCACAATTCGTTTTCGAAAAGAAGTCAGGTTGGCCGACGGAAACTTAATGAAACCTTCGGCCCGTTCCTTGACCATCGACGAGAAGCCGTTGTCAAGTTCATCAGGACTTTCTACGCCCACGCGCTGAAGTTTTATTTTTAAAACCTGCGCAGCTTGCTCGGCTTCCGCGATATTTCCCTTCCAGAAAGGCGAAGTGAGATCATATAGGGCAGCCACGCGGGATAACTTGGGAAAGCTCTCTTTTAGAAGTTCAAGGCGTTTGCCGATTAACCCCGGCGCATCCATGCTAAACCCTGTGATGTTCCCACCGGGCCGCGCAAGACTGGCGACGAGCCCGCTGCCAACCGGATCGCTTGCCGTCACGGAAACCATGGGGACTGTCTTGGATGAATTCATAGCCCGTAGTGCCGACCCTCCCACGACAATGACAGCTACTTTAAGCCGGACCAGCTCAGCTGCGAGTTCAGGAATGCGATCTGTCTCACCTTTGGCAAAGCGCCATTCAATGACGATGTTTTGCCCCTCTATGTATCCAAGCTCACGCAAACCTTGACGGAAGGCTTCTTCACGCGACTCGAGCCCGGCCCGAACCGTTAGGAAACCAATGCGGACAATTTTCTTTTGTTGCTGCGCTTTGGCGGGAGAAAGAGTTGCGAGCAAGAAAGTTGCCAGCACTAGCCATTTTAGATTTTGGATTTTGGATTTTAGAATATCGGAGCCGGAACGCGAAAAACTAATCAGAAATATTTTGTTCATGTGTTTGATTCCGTTAATCCAAAATCAAAAATCGAAAATCCAAAATGTTATTTAATGACTCTGTCCGCTCTCGCCAAAACATTCGGAGGGATCGTCAGGCCGATCTGCTTAGCTGCTTTAAGATTGATGATGAACTCAAACTTCTTTGGCTGCTCGACCGGCAAATCGGCGGGCTTGGCGCCTTTCAGGATCTTGTCAACGTACGTAGCGGCGCGACGGTATAAGGCGGGGAAATTCGCCCCGTAGGACATCAGACCGCCCGTATCAGCATATTCTCTCGTCGAGTAAATTGCCGGCAGCCGTTGTTCGGTCGTAAGTTCGAAAATGCGTCTTCGATGCGTGCTGAACATTCGGTCTCCGCAAACGATAAGAGCCTCGGCTCTTTGTTTTTTCATCTTCGAGAAGCTGGGAGCGATATCGTCGTGAGCCGTGGCCTCGAGTGAAAAAAGCGTCACGCTCAAAACCGACGCCACGGCGGCGAGTTCTTTCATTTGAAGCGCGCAGGTGGGGTTGGTTGGATTCAATAAAACAGCGATACGGGATGCCGAAGGTGTGACCTCTTTAAGAAGTTCGAGCCGTTTTGTGATCAGGTCGCCGTGAAAATCCGATAGTCCGGTAAGATTTCCACCGGGCTTGGCAAGACTGCTGACTAATCCGGTGCCGATGGGGTCGGCAACGACCATGACGATCGGCGTCGTACTGGTAACCTTTTTGGCGCCAACGGCCACAGGCGTGCTGGCCGCAAGAATGACGTCTACCTTCAGGCGGACCAGCTCTGCGACCAGCTCCGGTAGTTGTTCGTAGCGTCCGCTCGCATAGCGCCGCTCGACATAGATGTTTTTACCTTCGACATATCCCAGTTCCCGCAGTCCCTGCAGGAAAGCATCCAGCCAAACTTGCTCAAGCTCGGCTGATCCACCTCCAAGATAAGCAATGCGCGGGATTTTCTGCGGCTGGGCCTCCGCTGACCCGCAAAGCGCAAAGAGCATGGCGTAAAGCGCGAAGCGAATGACTTTGACTTTTTTACTATTGCCTCCCGCCTGATGCTTGTGGCCTGTTTTCATCGAAGCACTTTGTCCGCTCTCGCCAGCACGTTCGGCGGAATCGTGAGGCCCATCTTGTTGGCGGTTTTCAGATTGACGATCAACTCAAACTTCGTCGGCTGTTCCACAGGTAGATCGGCAGGCTTCCTTCCTTTGAGGATCTTGTCAACGTAGATTGCAGCGCGGCGCGCTAAATCGGTTCCACTCGGCCCATACACAATCAAGCCGCCGGCTTCCGCAAACCGGCTGGTGGAGTAAATCGCTGGAAGCTTCATCTTGGCTATTAGATCGACCGTACTCGGAGGAATGACAGTGCAGTCATGAACGAATATCGCCTCGGCACGTTCCCGAGTCGCCGCGTTGAGAGCGTTCTCGACCTTTTCGGGACCACTCACCTCAAAGGATTGTACGCGTACTTTCAGCGCCCGGGCGGCTGTTTCCGTTTCGCTTTTTCGTCTGTCGCCCACGGTTCCCCCCGAGGATGGACAGGAAAGAATAGCCACGCGTGAGACTCTCGGGAAAGCCTCCTTGAGAAGTTCGAGTTGTTTGCCGGCGAGATCTGGCGAGATGTTGGTCAATCCCGTGACATTTCCTCCCGGGCGCGCCAGGCTGTCGACGATCCCCTGGGATACCGCGTCCGAGGATGCAGTCATGACGATAGGGATCGAGTGTGTGGCTTTCTTTGCGGCCAACGCTGCGGTGCCGGACGTTGTGACGATGATGTCCAATTTGAGACGAACCATTTCGTCGGCGAGGCTTGGAAGTCTATCAGCACGGTTCTCCCAGTACCTGCGTTCAATCACGACATTCTGGCCCTCGATCCATCCGTGGTCGCGAAGCCCCTGCAAAAATACTTCTTCCCGAGGCGTTGCTGACGGCGATTTTTCATTGCCGAGATACCCGATCCGAACAACTTTTACTGTTGGCTGCTGCGCTTCGGTTGAAAAGCTAAGCGCAACGAGCATGGCACCAAGAGCCAGACAAAAAACTTTCTTGCTCTTAGATTCCTTGAGCCAGAATTCAAAGTCTAAAATCCAAAATAGTTTCACTTGATCACTCTGTCCGCCCGCGCCAGCACCTTCTGTGGAATTATGAGGCCGATCTGCTTGGCAGTCTTGAGATTGATCACCAACTCGAATTTCGTGGGCTGCTCGACCGGCAAATCGGTCGGCTTGGCGCCCTTCAGGATTTTGTCCACGTAATATGCGACGCGGCGATAGCTTTCCGCGAGGTCCGCGCCGTAGTATATGAGCCCGCCGGCATCTACAGCTTCTCTGCTTTGGTACATCGAAGGTAACCGGCTCTTTAACGCGAAGTCCGCGATCCGGGGTCCATTAGCAAACGTTAGCGGGCCGCTGGAAGGCACATAGAGTCCATCCGGACGCCCCTTGTTTATCGCCGCAAACGCCTTTTCGAAACCGTCCGCGTCTCGTACCTCCGAAGGCTGAAGTGTCAATTTCAACGCGCCCGCGACGACCGGCAGGATCTCTTTAACCTCGGTTGCGCCGCCCTGATTGGTCGGATTGTACAGAATCGCAACACGGGCAAGTTTGGGAACCGCTTCCTTAAACAACTCAAGCCGCTTCGCGCCTAGTTTTCCCGAAATGTTTGTAATGCCGGTGACATTGCCGCCGGGGCGGGCAAGGCTTTTGACTAGACCAGAGTCGACTGGGTCGAGCCCGACGCCTGTCATAACAATAGGGGTAGTTTTGGTCACATTCATGGCACCCTGAATCCACGAGTAACCTCCTGCGACCACGATGACATTACAGTTGAGAGCGACCAACTCGGCCACAAGCTTAGGGCCCCGATCGACCTTCCCCTCCGCAAATCGGTACTCGATGGCGATGTTCTGTCCTTCTATGTAGCCAAGCTCGCGCAGAGCTAGCCGAA
>DASRIZ010000550.1:0-37426 GCA_035649735.1 Blastocatellia bacterium
CTGCGCGTGCTCGAGCGTATCTAACACCCGGTCGGGCAGAATACCGAGATAGAGAGTTCCGAGCAGGGCTAATACGATTGCTGCAGCCATCGACCGTGCGACTGGCGGGGTTTTGAAGCCGGTGGCCGGCTCGGCAAAAAACATCGCCACAATCACCCTGAGATAGTAGTACCACGAGATTGCGCTGTTGATCACCGCAATCACTACAAGCGCGTGAAGCATTGTGTTTCCGGATGACGATCCCGCGGCCCAGGCTGCTTTGAATACCAGAAGCTTTGCGACAAAGCCGCCGGTGAGCGGGATGCCGGCCAGGCTCAACAAGAACAGAGATAGGGCGCTCGACAACCCGAGCGATTGAAACCCGATTCCCGCATAGTCGCTGATCTCGACGCGTTTGTCGCCTCGACGAGCGATCAGTTCGATGATTCCGAACGCCCCGATGTTGATCAACACATAGCTCAAAAGATAAAACGCGACCGATCTCCAATCGCCCGCGACAATACCGATCAGTGCGTAGCCCGCGTGAGCAATCGACGAGTAAGCGAGCATTCGCTTGATGTTGCTCTGAACGATGGCTACGAGGTTACCAATCGTCATCGTCAGTATCGCCATTATTGCCAGCGAGTCGGTCGCTGCCGACTGCAGCGTGTGCAATACCCCGCTACTTACCAGAAACGGCATTGCCGCAAACGTCAATATGAACACGCGGGAGAATGACGCGAACGCCGCTGCTTTCGAGCCCGTCGACAGGAATGCGGTCACCGGGGTTGGCGCGCCTTCGTAAACATCGGGAGACCAGATGTGAAACGGCGCGGCAGCGACCTTGAAGCCAAACCCGACGATCATCATTGCCGCTCCCGCCACAAGCATCGGTGCCGAGAAGAGCTCGCCGGGTGACGCGATTCGGTCCCTGATCAACTGGAGATTTGTAGTCGCGGCCGGGGTTGCTGCCGGGTTGAAGGTTGCGCCGTAAACGAATGCGATCCCGTACAGCAGAAATGCTGTCGAGAAGGAGCCAAGGATGAAGTACTTCATCGCCGACTCGTTCGAACGCAAGTCGCGACGACGATAGCCGCATAACACATATGTCGAGATGGATGTAATCTCCAGCCCGAGAAAAATCATCACCAGATCGTTGGCTGCCGACATAAACAGCATGCCGGTCGTCGCAAACATAAGCAGCGCAAAATACTCCCCCGTCGGAAGCGACTCATCCTCAATCCAGCGGAGCGATATCAACACAGTCAAAAAGGTTACGATCAAAAAGATCAATGCAAAGAAAAGCCTAAAATCATCGGTGATGATCATGCCCTTGAAAGAAGTTTCGCCGCCGCGTCCCCACAGGCTTATGACCGCAACAGCCGCGGCGATCAAGCCCATCAGTGACACCGCGCCCGCGGCCCGGCGCTCGATCTTATGCGACAACGCATCGATCATCATTATCAGAACAGCAACCGCCGCCGTGATCGTCTCAGGCAGGATTGCGTGATAGTTGATTCCTAAGCTTTCCATTTATCGGTCTTTTTCGACTTGCTCCGGCGGCGTAGCCGCTTCCTGACGGCTTATATCCCGAGAACTTGCAGCCACGGACGACGCAGGTACAGCCGCCTGTGCTTCAATGGCCCCAGGAACCAGGCGCGCCTTGATTGATTGAATAGCTTGATCGGTGCGTGAAAGGAATACGCCGGGATAGACACCCATCAGCAGAACCAATATCACAATCGGTGCGAGCACCAGTTTCTCTCTCGCATTCAGATCGGCGAGCTTCAGATTCGATGTGTTGCGAACCTCACCAAAGATGACACGCTGATACATCCACAACATATACACCGCCGACAGTATCATCCCGAGCGCCGCGAGCGACGCGAAAAGCTTCGCCCGAGGAAGCAAAGTGGATGTAAATGTGCCTATCAGGATCAGGAACTCGCCTACGAAACCATTCAGCAGCGGCAACGCGATCGACGACAGCGTGACGATCATGAAGAACGTCGAAAACACCGGCATAACATTAGCCAGACCGCCGAACTCGGCGATCAATCGCGTGTGTCGCCGGTCGTAGATCATCCCGACTATCAGGAACAATGCGCCGGTCGACACCCCGTGATTGAGCATCTGATACAGCGCACCCTGCATTCCCTGATCGGTGAAAGAGAATATACCCAGCACGACGAAACCAAGGTGGCTCACCGATGAGTAGGCGACCAGCTTCTTAAGGTCCGGCTGAACCATCGCCACCAGCGCACCATAAATGATTCCAACGACCGCGAGCGAAGAGATCAACACTGCCCATTGATGCGAGGCGTCGGGAAAGATCGGCAGATTGAATCGCATCAACCCGTAAGTCCCCATCTTGAGCAGCACACCGGCAAGCAAAACCGAACCTGCCGTCGGCGCCTCGACGTGCGCATCGGGCAACCACGTATGAAACGGGAATAGCGGAACCTTGATCAGAAACGCCAGGGCAAACGCCCAAAACAACCAGCTCTGCGTAGCGGGATCCAGAACCAGAGCATGATCCTTTACGTGGTTGGTTATCGTGGCGATGTCAAACGTGTAATTGAGAGTGGCGGCGCCGTGCAGGTAATAAAGCGCGATGATTCCGGCAAGCATCAACAGGGAACCGACGACCGTGTAGATAACGAACTTGACCGCTGCATAGATGCGGCGTTCCCCGCCCCACACTCCAATCAGGAAGTACATTGGCACCAGCATTACTTCCCAGAAGAGGTAGAACAGGAACATATCCATCGCAACAAACACGCCAAGCATTCCGGTTTCGAGCGCGAGCATCGAGACCAGGAACTCACGCTGCCGTTTATGGATCGAGTTCCACGATGACAGGAGCGCGAGCGGAACAAGAAACGTGGTCAGGATAACCAGCCACAAGCTCAAGCCGTCAATCGCGACGTGATATCGAACTCCAAGGTTGAACGCGCTGATCCACTCGAGGTTTGTTTCGAATTGAAGACCCGCAGCTTTGTCGAATCCCAGGGGCAGCGCAAGCGAGACAGCGAAGGTTGCAACCGAGAACAAAAGCGCAGTCAATTTGAGCGTGTGCTCATTAGGCTTGCTGCCGCGGCCAACCACGAGCAATACAACCGCGCCGGCGACAGGCAACAGGGTGATGATTGTTAAAATGTACTGGCTCATCTCAATTCGACATCCTCACCGAACAACTGCGAGTTTTTGGCTCGGATTTCTCACATGCTTAACTTGATTACGAAGTAACCGATTATCAGCAACGCACCCAGCACTACGACTGCCACATACCCTCGAGCCAGCCCTGACTGCAAATACCGCAACCCGCTTCCAAATAAACCGGCGAGCTGACCCGCCCCATTCACGGCGCCGTCGATGATCCGGACGTCGATGAACTTCCAAAACACGTTGATCGATGCGTCTTTGATCGGCTCTATGATCGCTGCATCGTACAATTCATCGACATAATATTTGTCTTCAAGCAGACCTGGGGGTTTCCAGAGAGGTTTGCGCTTGAACCAAAGCCATCCAATACCGATTCCGGCGAGCGCAATCACAATTGACACTCCCGTGAGCGTGAGCTCGAGGCTGTGATCTTCCGCTCCCGTCGCAGGGCCTTGATGCGGCGCTTCCGTTTGGAGGCTCCGATCGGTTCGCGTGTTAGGGGCTACCTCGGTATGTTGCGCATTCGACTCAGCGATTGAAGGTTTAAGAAAGTGTTCAAAGTAGTTGGGGACCTTTCCGCCAGACAGCCCCTCCGGTATTCCGAGATACCCGACCAGGAGCGCCCCTGCCGCAAGCACGACTAATGGCAAAGTCATCGACCGTGGTGATTCGTGTGGCAACCCGCCATGTCCGTGAGAGTCATGCGAGTGGGCTGCTGCCGCTTCGCCGTTATCACTAAACCGTGGTTTGCCCCAGAAGGTCAGGACCATCAGACGCGTCATATAGATTGCGGTAATAAGCGCAGTAATCGCGCCGATGCCCCAGAGGATCGTGGGCCATGCTGTGCCCAGACCTGCGGCGATAAATGCGCGGTACAGGATCTCGTCTTTGCTGAAGAAACCAGAGAACAGAGGCACTCCCGAAATCGCCAGCCAACCGACAATCATCGTCGCAAACGTGATGGGCATGTACTTTTTTAGCCCACCCATTCGTTTCATATCCTGTTCGTGATGCATCCCGAGGATCACCGACCCCGAGCCAAGAAACAGCAACGCTTTGAAAAACGCGTGGGTGAAGACGTGAAAGATACCGGCGCTAAAGGCACCAACGCCGCACGCTAAAAACATGTACCCGAGCTGCGAGATCGTCGAATACGCGAGCACCTTCTTGATGTCCCACTGCGCCAGCCCGATCGTGGCTGCGAACAAAGCCGTCGCCGCCCCGATGATCGCCATGATCAGCATCGCGGTCGGCGCGTGCGTGTAAATCGAGCTTGCGCGAGCGACCATGTACACACCGGCGGTCACCATTGTAGCCGCGTGTATCAGCGCACTCACCGGTGTTGGGCCGGCCATCGCATCAGGCAGCCACACATACAGTGGTATTTGTGCGCTCTTGCCGGTGGCTCCGACAAAGAGTAATACCGCGATCGTTGTTATGCCTCCGGCAAAGATCGCCGCCGAGCCTAACGGGTCCGAGGCTTGCCCCGAAACCCAGTCAAAAGCACCGTGAATACCGCGGCCGGGGTCGTCAAAGTAGAAGATCGTTCCGGCTTTGAGAAAGAGCAGCATCACTCCGAGCGCAAATCCGAAATCGCCGATGCGGTTGACGATGAATGCCTTCTTTGCGGCGTCGGTTGCAAAGTCCTTTGTGAAGTAATAGCCGATCAACAGGTAGGAGCAGAGGCCAACTCCTTCCCAACCCACAAACATCAGCAGGAAGTTGTCGGCAAGCACCAGCGTCAACATCGAGAACATGAAAAAGTTCATGTACGCGAAGAATCGCCAGTAACCTTTGTCGCCGCGCATATACCCGGTCGCGAATATATGGATCCAAAAGGCAACGAAAGTGATGAAAAGGATATAGATCGCCGACAGCGAATCCAACAGCAGCGACGCATCAGCCCTGAATGTTCCGACACTTATCCAGGTGAACAGATATTCGTAGATTTTCTGTCCATGTTCCAAATCGGCCTGATGTTTAAAGAAAAGGTAGAACGAGAGTATCGCCGAAATGGCAACCGTCGAGCAGGCGATGAGCCCGATCAAGCGCTCGCCCATTCGCTTGCCAAACATCCCCAGGATTGCGGCGCCGAGAAGAGGCGCCAGTATGATTGCGGCTAACATGTTCTAAGCATTCTCAGGTGCTAAGTGATTGGTACGTAGCAAAGACTCGCGCGGAGTTCGCTCGTGTTCTCACAGCTTCAAGGTCGCAATTTCATCGACGTTAAGCGACTCGCGGTTGCGAAAAATAGAAATGATGATAGCGAGCCCAACTGCCGCTTCGGCCGCCGCAACGGTCATAACGATGAAGACAAACAGTTGCCCCCCGATGTCTCCGAAAAACCCCGAGAGCGATACAAACGTAAGGTTGACCGCGTTTAACATCAACTCAATACACAGGAATATCGTAATGGCGTTGCGTTTGATGAACACCCCAACCGCTCCGATTGTGAACAACAGCGCCGAGAGTGCCAAATACCACGATAACGGAACCATTGGTCTCCTTGTAGATAGACTTTTGTCTGTGTCTGCTTGATCGCCCATAAAGCAGACCGCACACAGACTAAAGTCTATGCTACCCACCCAGACTAAAGTCATGCCACATCATTCACCCTCGCGGCGCGCCAGTACCATCGCTCCAACCACCGCCATCAGTATCAACACCGAGGTCACCTCAAACGGAAGCAGATAGTCGGTGAACAACGACGTGCCGATGCTCCAGGTCGTGCCAACGGCCTGCTCGGCGTTTGCGGCAGGAACGGGCGGCAGGGTGCTCAAGCGGATCGACAAAACTACATAGAACATTTCGGCAATCATCAGCCCCGCAAACGGGATAGCGAGATAACGCAGTCCTTTCTGCCTTTCGAGTTGGAGCTGATTGCCGGGCGCATTCAAAAGCATTATGACGAATACGAACAGCACCATTATTGCGCCGGCATAGACGACGATTTGCACCGCGGCGATGAACTCAGCGCGCACCGTCACGTACAGAGCCGACAAGGCGACCAGCGTGCCAATCAGCGACAGCGCGCTATACAGCGGATTCCGCTGAAGCAGAATGTTCAACGCGCTGGCAATCGCGATAACCGCGAAGATTATGAACAGTAGTTTTTCTTGCCCCATCTGTTCGGCCTAGCGCGTAAACAAGATCACCGTCGAAGAAATGATGATGTTGACGATCGACGCCGGCAACAGGAACTTCCAGCCGAATCGCATTAGTTGATCGTAACGGAAGCGCGGCACCGTGTATCGAATCCACATGGCCAGGAAGATCAAAGCTAATACCTTGATCGTGAAATATACCGGCCCGAGAAATGGCAACCTGCCGACAGACGGACCGTTCCAGCCTCCAAAAAAGAGGGTGGTGGCGATTGAAGACGCGGTGATCAAATTGAGATACTCGGCCATCTGGAACATAACGAACTTCATTGAGGAGTATTCAGTGTGATACCCGGCGACGAGTTCCGAGTCGGCCTCGGGCAAATCAAACGGAGTGCGGTTGGTTTCGGCAAGCGACGCAATATAGAAGATCACGAAGACCAGAATCAGCAACGGGTAGTGAAAGATGTTCCAGGCCAGTCCGTGGAAGCCTCGCTGGGCGTCGACGATTTCGACGAGGTCCAGCGAACCGCTGTAGAGCACGACGCTTACGATCGACAGACCTAACGCAAGCTCATAACTGATCATCTGAGCGCTCGATCGCAGACCTCCCATCAGCGAGTACTTATTGTTTGACGACCAGCCAGCCAACACGATGCCGTAGACACCCACCGAGGTCAGCGCCAGCACATAAAGCAGGCCGACGTTCAATCTGGTCACGTGCATCTCTATGGTGCGCCCGAAAAGAGTAATCTCGCTTCCGTAGGGGATTACGATGAATGTCATCAACGCCGGGACCAATGATATTGCCGGAGCGAGCACGTAGAGCCACTGGTTTGCTTGAAGAGGTATGATGTCCTCCTTGAAGATCATCTTGAGCCCGTCAGCCAGGGGCTGCATCAAACCCCACAATTTGAACTTGCCAAGACCCACTCGGTTGGGCCCGACACGCATCTGTATCCAGGCCATAACCTTGCGTTCCATCAGCGTCACGTATGCTACCGCGGTGACCAGGATCAGGAGGATAACGAGGGTCTTGATTATCCACTCAAGCAGGAGGTTAGTCATAGGATATGATCGATCAAAGGCGAGCTCAAACTCTCATATCACCGGTTCCATTCGAGGATCCCTTTTCGCCAGACGTACACCAACCCGACGAAAAGGACTACCATAAAAACCATCATTTCACCGTAAAAGACGTACCTCAAGTGTTGATAGGGCCCGCTCTGGACGACACCGCGAAAAACCGCTGCCCAGGGCACCAGGAACACAGCTTCGATGTCGAACAGCAGGAAGACCATCGCGACGAGGTAGAACTTGACCGATTGACGCTCGCGAGCGGTTCCGACCGGCTCAACGCCGCACTCGTAGGGCATCAGTTTCTCGCGGGTCGGGCGATTCTTCGCCGCAAATCGGGAAAGAATGATTATGACTGCGGCCATGCCAATTGCGATTATTAGGATGATCAGGACGGGAACGTAGTTCACCATTTCAATCGACTCGTCTCATCGACTGCGACGTGAAGCGGACTGCGCTGTTGTGAAGTTAGACGCCATTATTGAGTAGGCATCTTATCGCTCGCAGAATTTTAGTGTCAAGGAAGTGAGGCTGCGGGTAGTGTCTTAGATGATGTGAAGACAATGCTGATCAATCGATTAGGTTTCGTAAAAGCCAAACACACCTGGCCCTCCTGGCGGAGGGCCGCTCTCAACTCACTGCCTGGCTAAACATGTCTCCTGCCGGACGAGACGCTGCGCGCGCAGCGTCTCGTCTCTTTCACGCTAGTCGTTTTCCGCGCGGTGATGACAGTTATTTTTCCTTCGTGAGAACCCTCTCCTGACCGCCCCTCCGTTTTATGATCATCTGGTTTTTCGCGGCGTCGAACTCGAAGGTTGCCGCACCCTCGATCTGAAATTTATTCTCTGCCGTCGCTTCGAGCGGGACACCGGATTGCGCGCCCGGCGGTTGAAAGAAAAGCGTCCCGCCATCTCTGGTAATCGTCCATTTCACGGGCGCTTCGGGGCTCGAATAGACTCCGACGTATTTGTCCAGAATTTCCGGGCTGATGGCGAGCGATTCTAAGGCGGGAATCGTAAACGGTTTATTGTAGTAAATATCTATAACGCCGCGCACGATGTTGACTACCGGGTAAACCTTCGCGTTCGTAGTGTAGGCGACCGCCAGCTTTTCTTCCGGCTCGTAAGACAGCCACGATCCATAGTTGTCGCCCCCGCCCGAGTGCCCGTAGAAGGTCTTGCCAGCGAACGTGAAGGGCTCCATTCCAATTCCAAGGACGTCGCCGTCCCTTTTCGTTTTCATCTGATCGAGACTCTCCTTTGACACTATCCTCCCGTCAAACAGCGCCTGGATGAATTTGGCCAGGTCGTTCGGTGTCGAAACAATCGCGCCCCCGCCGAAGAGGATGCTTGGATGGGTTTCGGGTACCTGTTTCCAGTCGCCGCCGACGTTCAAATAGGTAAGACTTTCGTTTTTGTTTACATCAATATTTCCGGTCGCGGTGTATGTATCCTTGAGCCCGGTCTTTGAGGTGATTCTTTCCTTGAGAGCTTCCTCGTAGGGTTTACCGGTTAACTTTTCAATGATCAGACCCAAAAGGAAATAGCCAGAATTGCTGTAGGATTGCTTTGAGTCCGGTTCGAAATCAGGCGTGGCTTTGGCGATCAGGGCGAGCATTTCATCCTTCGTTATTGGAGTCGTGTTCACGTTTCCTTGAGAATTCTGATCGCGCCTTACGTTAGGGATACCGCTGCGATGCGAGAGTATTTGCACGATAGTAATTTTCTTGGCGTTCGGGATCTGCGGGAGGAATTTGTCGAGGGTATCGGTCCGCTTCAATTTTCCTTCCTCGACCAGCTGCAAGATCATCGCGGCGGTGAACATTTTTGTGATCGAAGCGATACGGAATCTGTTTGCCGCAGACAAGGGTTTCTTTTCGGTGCCGTTGATCTGGCTGTAGCCGATAGAGCGGTTATAAAGAACCTTGCCGTCTTTGGCGATCGTCAGGCTCCCCATCGCCTTATTCTTTTCGGCGAGCCGGTCAAAAAACTGGTCGAGCTTAGCTTTGTCCAGCGTCTGTGCGGACGCTGCGCTAAACAAGGACAGGGTCAGTAAAGTTGCGAATAGGTTTTTGATTTTCATAGTTTTTATCGTCTTTACTCGAAGGCACCTGAAGACCGCGCTACCTGAATTGCCCAGTCTCGCGTCAGACCGATAGCAAGGTAGCTGAGAGCGTGAAAATAAGAATGAGTCAGGTGTGAGAAAGTTGTGAGAAAATCGATTGTGAGAAGATTAACCCATTGATCCAGCCTGTTATTCGCCGATGAGAGACTTTTCTTCGGCGGCGCGCGTCGAACCGCTTTGTAGGAATTGCACGATCGCACGCCCGGCACCGCGAGCCGCAACACACTCCGAGAAAAAAGTATTGGTTCGACACCCGGGTTCGACTAACATCGTGGCGAACGTGAGGCCTGACTTCAGGCTTAGGCTTGCTCTGCGATTAGGATCAACCGTGACCTGCGAATACTGTAAAAGCGCTGTCCTTGAAGGCGACCTAAAATGCGCAAATTGCGGCGCTCCGATCGGTCCCAACTCCACAACTTTGCCTGATTTCCGGACGTGCCCGACGTGTTCACGCAAGCTCCTTGCGTTAGGGAGTCCGGCCTGCAGTTACTGTGGGCATCGACTCCCGGATGAGTACATCAGGGTCAGAGAGGCTGATCTGAGACGACTTGCCGAGGTCGAGGATGTGCACAGCGTTGACCGAGTGAGTGGCGTAAGTCAGTTCTTTTCCGAACGAGGTCGCCACAAGCGGAACGGTTCACAGAGCGCGCTGGACGGCACCGATATTCTTAGCTTGATCGACTTCTTTACCTGAGCGCTCGTTCAGGAAGGATGCGAATCTAGCTCACCATTCCGAAGCGGGCCTCGGACAGGAGCCATCGTGAGCGCCATTAAGGCTGGGTCTGTCCTGTATATCGATTCGGATCCACAGACTGATCGTTTTCTCTTATCTCGTAATGCACGTGAGGACCAGTCGAGCGGCCGGTGCTTCCCGCATTTCCGACCTGATCGCTCCGTTTAACACGCTGGCCGGCTTCTACCGAAATCCGAGACAGGTGCGCATATCTAGTGGTAATTCCATTGCTGTGATAAACGATGACCAGGTTTCCGTATCCGGCGTGGGGAGCGGCGTAGATTACCAGGCCGTCAGCGGTCGCGGTCACTGGTGTTCCAAAGTCCACTGCGATATCAAGCCCTTCGTGTACTTCCCGCCCTTCACCGTTGAACGGACTGCGCCGCATACCGAATCCGTCCGTAACGTATCCGCTAACCGGTAGACCCCTCGGGATCGAGGCCAATCGTAGAATGTCAGATCGCAAACGGTCATTGATGTTGCGCACCTCGCGTTCGAGATGATCGGCCGCTTTGTCGAGCGCTGCCACGGTCTCAGGTCCGCCGATACCTACCATCTCGTCAATCTCCGGCGAGTGTTCCATCCGCGCCTTGCGGGCCAGTTCTTTTGACATGTCCTCGACGTATGAGATCTGCCCCTTCAGCCGGGCATAAGAATTCTCATAAGCATCGTTTGTTTGTTTAAGGCTCTCGTTCTCGGATTTGACTGACTGGTATTTTAGATTGAGTGCTTCGTGCTGACCGAGACGTACCGCGCCGTAAACAACTAATGCAAAGGAGATAATGAAACCGACGGCCACGGCGCGAATGAGATTTCGATGAATGCTTAGCTGTCTGACTTTGGATGTACGGCTAGGTGAGATCAGGAAGGTATAAACCCGATTATCGTTGGACATTCAACGCTCCTTGAATCGCCGTTCCGTCGAGGCTGCTGCGTCCCACAGCGCTCGAACCTCATTTTGCTGCTTTTTCCTTGGTGGGGGATCTAACTAACAAACTGAATCCGCAGCCTATCATGTGGTATCGAGGAAAGGCAACAGTCCGAAGGGCAGAAATCTCGATTTAAGAAATTCGCAACAAATGACGATACAAGGCGGATGCGTTGGAGGGATGCAGCGGCCCAAATGGGCGACGGCGCCTGGCCGCCGCCCGTTGAGTTCGGGGATGAAACTACGCCTGCTGAGTGCTTCGCGGCGAGATCATCTTGTAGATAAGCCATGCCACGAGCACGAAGACGCCAAGCACTACGACAATCCAGAGCAGCTTCAGCGCAAAGCCGATGATTCCCAGCAGAATGGCTGCCAGCTTTACCGCGATGACGAAAGCCACCAATCCGAGTACGAATCTGATAAATCCCATCACTCACCTCCTATCAAAAGTACGACAAACAGTTGCTAAAGTTTAACCAGGTTTGTGTGTCTAACCGCGGGCGTTTGCCTGGGTCTGACGAGCTGTGATTGCCTGAATGATTATCTTCTTAAACGACGTCCTGAGCTTGATCGTGGGCCCGTCCAAACCAAACTCGCTTACCAGGCTGTTCCGCGATCGCTGCTCCAGCTGGCTAAAACCTATTGGCTGGATCTGACCATTGTCGCTTTGTGCGTCCAGATGGAAACGGCTGGACTGCGGAAGCACGAGTTTTATCTGACCGTGGTTGTTCTTGACCTCGATATCGCCAACCGGTTCAGCGGCGCTCGTCAACGTTACGTCACGATAGCTCGTCTCCACCCGAACATCTTCGGAAAAGTTCTTTAACACCACATCGCCATGAGTCGTCTCGATTTCGATGCTTCCTTGTATGTCTTCGGCGTTGACTGAGGTTTGCTGACCCTGAACCTCCAGGTGGCCGGCAATGGCTGAAAACTGAAGATTGCTGTTGGACGAGATCACCTTCAAGTCTCCGCTTATATTCCTGGCCCGAACGTCTGAGTGCGGGGCGTCGATCACCAGGTTTGTTGCCCGAGTGACATCCACGCTCGCGTGCTCTGTACTGAGCTCGGCGGTCTCGTTTAGACCCTGTGCGACTATTCGGCAAAACGGGGCATTCACCCGTACCTGCCCCGAAATGTTGCGCACGTCGACAACGCCGTTGCTGGCCGCGCTGGCGGTCAGTTCGACATTACCGGTGACGTTTGAGATTCGAGCTTGCTTTGCGCCGCCGACAGTCAAATCACCTTCGATGTTCGTTGCGGTAACTTCGCAATAGCTCAGTGCAAGGTTCACGTCGCCCTTGATGCCAGCCAGGTCTGCCTGCCCGTAGCTTACTTTTGCCGTGAGGCCTGCCTGAATTCCATTCGCAGTGACCGATCCGTAACTATCGGTGATGGACACCCCAATGAATGAAGGTACTTCTAACTGAATATCTGTTGTGAATTGTTCGTTGACCTCGCCTCGATTTGTTGTGATGGTCAGTCCTTCGGTCGTCGGATTCACCACGAGTCGAATCCGATCAGCGATTTTGCGAGCCTCTTCCTGGCTCCAACCGCGAACCCCCTTCACAAGCGTCGCCCGAACCGCGGAACCGCCACCGGTTACCCTGACGCTCCCGTAGCTGTTATTCACTGAGACTATCATCCCGGGTCTTACGTCATTATTAAGAACGGGTTGATCGGTGAATGCATACGCCTCGCCCACAACAGAATCGCGAAGCCCGTTGAGAAATCCCGGCAGACGAAGTGCTGAAAGCAGAGACGGCTTGTTCGCTACCCGATTGGCGAATACACCGGTGACAACAATCATCAAGACCACCAGCACTCGCAGCGGTGTAAACACGCGCGGTGGTGGTCCTTCGGCGTGCCGATGCGAGTAGTAGCGGACCAGCTCAACGCTGGCAAAAACGAGGAGGAGCAAGACCCAGTAGCGGCCGTACACTTGAAGTGCGTTCAATCCCGGTTGAAAGCGCGCCGCGAGAAACAAAACGCCGACAATGATCAGAAGCATTCCTACCAGCGGCGAACGAGGCTTGCGCTCGACTGCGAAGCCCATCACGCGAACTACGCCTGCGCAGATAAGAAACACCGGCCAGAGTTGCATCAGCCATGCGGCAATGCCTGATCCGGCCGGCGCGAACACGAGAACGACTCCCGCGCCGAGCAGCAGGAGTCCCAGAAGAAGCGTTCCTCGTCTGTTGTTGCGTCCGGACGTCAATTATCGTCCTACCTTCGACCGGTCGGATTGGACGTCCGTCCGGTCCGCTCGGATGATCGCTCGCTGAATCTGCCGGCCACCAGTGAATAGGGAGGAGCCGCAGGGCGTTGTTCGTAGCCCTCTTCCCGCGACCGCTTGAAGTATCTGGTCAGCAAGTAGCCTCCCAAGATAATCAGGGCGACGGGGAAGAGACGAGCAAGAGTAATAAATGCAAAAGGCCGAAGGATCTGCACAACAAGCAGCAGACCTGCAGAGATCAGCATTACTCCAATCAGCGGAGCGCGTTTGATAAGCGAGCGCTTGAACCGTTCCTCGTCGACAGCAGGGCTCTCCCCGCGGCCAATCGTTATTGCTGTCCTGTATGCATCTATTATCGAATACAGATAGACCGCAATGCCGGCTAGAGCAAACACGCCTGCTGCCACTTTGAGGCTCGCGAGTTGGAAAAGTCCTATGATCGACACGAAGTGTACAACCGCTTTGATGTTCTGCCGGTTGTAGACCGCGCCCATCCCCGGCAGCACAGCGAATAGTGCTGCCAACCTGGCTCTTGCTTTTGGACGGCTGTGTTCATAGCTTCGCGAAAGTCCTTCGACACCCAGCACGATGCAATCCTGGCAATACGGATAACCTTTTATGCGGTGATCGCAGGCACGGCACAGTGGCCGTGCGCAGCTCGAGCACTGAACTCCCGCCGCGCTTGTTGTGTGATAAGAACAATACATAACTAGTCCTGTCGCAAACGTAGATACTTCAACAATCTCCCATCGCTTAAACGTCGCGATTCCGGTAACGGTTCAAGGAAACACCGCAATCGCCGACGCGCTAATTCTTCTCACCTGTTTCCAGTCGCTTGTTCGAGTTTGGCGTCTGCTCTTGATTGTGACTGTTTTCAGCGTCTCCAGCGGTCTCGCCACCCAATGTATTCCAGAACTCGCCAATGCCAATACCGACTCGTTCAAGCCTCGCGACAACCTTATCGGTCTGCGTATAGACATCGGCGCCTTGAGTGTATAACTCAGAAACTTTGACGTGCGCCTGACGATAGATTCCCGCAACCGTTCCGTCGTCAGAGAATCCAAACAGCAACAACGCGAACGTGGCGAATGCAAGCGAAGCGGCAGTAGCAAAGGTCCACCGGGCGCTCTGTGTGGTATGAGGCATCAACCGGCCGGCAAACGCCGCGATGCGATCGGCGGTGCGTCGAGCAAGGCTGGGGGCTCGCGCGGGCATCATTGCGATAAGACGAGACAGCAACGGCTCCGCAACATCGACTTCTTCAAACGTGTGAACCGAATGACAGGCGGCCACCGCATACACCACTCCGGTCAGCAACGTCGAGCACCCGTCACATTTTTCGGTGTGTTCTTCGAAGCGATGATAAGTCGGCGCCGGCACGAACCCATCAAGGAACTCGGTTATCAAGTCCTCAAACCCCACGCAACTTAATGCTTGATGTTCCGAAGGAATCGCGGCAAGCGTAGTCTCGAGTAAGGTCGGCGGTTCGAGCTCATCCTGTTGACGGCATGCGGTTATTGCGGTTTTTACGTCGTCCATCAATGCGCGGCAAGCTCGGCACTGCAACGCGTGGGCACGAAATAGCGTCGCTTCGTCGGGGACAAGCGAGCCGTCGAAGTAATCCGTTAGCGCGCTCTCAAATCTGGTGCAATCCATACTGTTCTAAGTGGTAGAAACTCCACTCCTCCCAAATCAATACCTGCGCGGGCCGGTTAACCGGCCAGCTGTAAGCGTATTTTTCCTCGCGCAGTACGACAGCCATTGAGCGCTGATCGTTGAGCCTCTGACTTCGGGCTACTGATCGCTGGCCGTCTTAGTCAGGGTTCACCTTCATCCTGCGCAACACCTTGGCCAATTCAATCCGGCCTCGGTTGATGCGGCTCTTCACCGTGCCTTCGGGAATCTTCAGAAGATCGACTATTTCCTGATACGTCAGCTCCTCGATGTCTCGCAAGATGACACACTCGCGAAGATCGTGCGAGAGCTTATTAATCGCCGCAAGCACCTGCAGCCGTCGCTCTTGCCTTTCCAGGGTGCGTTGCGGACTATCGCTTGCGGCGGGCAGATGGTACTCGTGATTGGCCAGATCGTCGCCCGAGTCGGTCGGGGTGCGCTGCCGCTTGCGATAGTCATCGATGACCAGGTTTCGCGCCAGGCGCATCAGCCAGTTGGACAGATCGCCCAGCGTCGGATCGTACTGGTTCAGCGAGCGATAAACGCGGATGAAGACCTCCTGCGTCAGGTCTTCGGCCGCACTATGGCTCATGGTGAACCGATAGGCCAGGTTGTATATGCGCCTCGAATACTGGCGCACGATTTCCGCCCAGGCCTGCTGGTCGCCTTCTACGCAACGCTGAACCAATTCAGCATCGGTCGATGTCAACGCGAGTTTTGCTCCCACCCTGTCGCCTTCTCGCAAGCTACTCGTCTAGCTTCCCATGGTTATGGTGAAGTCTTCCAACGTCGTAAACGAGACGGTGACGTAAAATGTTTCAACCTGTCCTGCAGGGCCTTAATTCCGCATTGGGGTTGGCCGTGCGGAGGCTCGATATTTTGTGCTAGAATCTCCGCTCGCTACAGTCCATAGCGGCTGCAATTCAGGCGAAAGAGATCGAGAGCCCCGAAACATCCGCGCTCGATTTCACGAAAAAGTATAACACGGGGAGTGTGTAGACGCTTTGAGCGGAAGGGTCAGAACCATCCTAAGCCTGCTTGTGGGAGCCCTGTTCGTCTACTGGTTTGCCTACAAGCTGAACTGGATGGAGGTCTGGATCGAGGTTCGTAAGGCTAATTGGGGTCAACTCGGCCTGGCTCTCGCCCTGCTGGTTGGTACTTATATCGTTCGGGTGCTGAGATGGCGTGAACTGCTCAAACCGATGGCCCAGCCCCCGTTGAGTTCGTTGTTCCGCGCAACTATGATCGGATTCACCGCCTTGTTCTTCGTCGGACGCGCGGCTGAGATGATCGTGCGTCCGGCCGCGCTGTCGGTGAAAGAGCGGGTGCATCCTTCGGCAAGCTACGCGACCGTCATGATCGAACGAGTTTTCGATATGGTGATGGTCGTCGTTTTTTTCGCGGTAAATCTGGTCTTCTTTGAATACATAGCGCGAGATGCCGACGCAACGCGGCTATTTGGCTGGATAAAAGTAACCGGCGTGCTGTTGTTGTTTGTCGCGGCAGCGGGGATCTACGGGCTATCGGCCTTCAGACGGGGCCGTAACGGCGCGCTAACTTATCTCGAGAAGAAACTGGGCTGGCTACCGAAGAGGGCGCATTCAGCAACGATGAGCTTGCTGACTCATATTTCCGAGGGTCTTGCGGTGCTGCACGATGTTCGCGGATTGACCGTCACTGTCTCTTACACGGTTTTACTTTGGCTGATGGTTGCTGTTGCCCACCTGTTGGTTGTCCGTGCCTTCGGGATACCTTACGCTGACGTGCCGTTCACCAGCGCCGTGTTTGTTATGGGACTTTCGATGGCCGGTTCGGTGGTGCCAACACCTGGCGGCGCCACGGGTCCGTTCCACACTGCTGCGGCTGCGGCGCTGGCGTTTCTTGGAGTCGCCCAGAGTAAGGCGGCGTCGGTCGCGATAATCCTGCATCTTGTCCTGTTCACACCGGCGACGTTCTTCGGGATGTACTATCTGGTTAAAGAAGGGCTGTCGCTTGATCGATTGCGGCGAATTGGGGAAGAGAATGACGGCGATGACAAACCTCATGAACCTGCCCCACCACACAAGCAGGATAACGAAGGAGTGCTGGCCGCGAGAGGCTAATCCACGTTCAAGAGAGATTCCTCATATGAAGTGTCCGTTTTGCATGCATCTGGAAGATCGAGTTGTAGATTCGCGGGAGAGCCGAGAGGGCGACGCGATCCGCCGGCGCCGCGAGTGTTTGAAATGTGAGCGCCGCTTCACCAGCTACGAACGCATCGACGAGATTCCATACATGGTGGTGAAGAAGGATGGGACTCGCGCGCCGTTCTCGCGAGAGAAAGTGTTATCGGGGATCATGAAGGCTTGCGAAAAGCGGCCAATCCCGACGGCAAAGATAGAAACGCTTGTAAATCAGGTGGAGAAGTACGTGCAAGAGTCACGAGAACGCGAGCGCTCGACCGAACGCATAGGCGAGTTGATAATGCGGAGGCTCAAAGAGCTGGACAAAGTCGCTTATGTCCGTTTCGCATCGGTCTATTTGGATTTTAAGGATGTGTCGGAGTTTATGAGCGAGTTGCGGTCACTGGTCCGTACTGGGCGGGTTAAGTAGCGGGTCTCACAACTGTCAATTTAAGCGCACGTACCATACGTTCAGTGGTTGCTAAAGAATTCAGCGCCTCGTTTCAATCTAACATCCAAGTAATATTGAATCGCCTTGAAGTCGTCCCAATTCTGCGTCACTACGATCGCTCCAACTCGCCGCGCGCTAACCGCAATCAGCGCATCAAGAACCATCCGTTGGCTTGAGCCAGGGAGGAGTGGCCGAGTTTTCCCTTCGGCTTTTCTCTTTCGGCCGCGTGAGAGCCAAAAGAGTATCCTGCTAGATCATCAACTTTTTTCACCGAACCAACTCCTTTCGGGCGGGCCGTTTTTGATCGGGCCACGAACGCAATGTCAATCTTGTTGGACTTCAGAAGCTGGATCAATGCTAGAATCAGCAGAGGAAATCGATGGCGACAGGTTCCAGAGAACAAAAGGACTCTAAGCGTGTGCCGGGCGGCCCACGATCAAGCATCACCGTCTGGATGCGCGGTGCATCATAGGCTTCTTGAAACGCGGTGACAGACCGGAGCTGATCGTCTGTCGCTGCCGCGCACGAAACAGTTAAGCTTGCGTCAGCCCACGATTATGAAGAGAGCTATTCATAGAAAACGAAGAGAATTGTCCATCAACTTATGTCATCACTAATCGAACCAGAAGAAATCCAAATCGAACAAAGCGACGAGCAGCTAAAGCTGCCGGATTCGCTCCCTGTTTTGCCGCTTCGCGACATCGTCATCTTTCCTTATATGATCGTGCCGCTTTTCGTGCAGCGTGAACGGTCTATTCGGGCCGTCGAACAGGCGCTGGCAGAAAACCGGATGATTATGCTCGTTGCCCAGCGAGACCTCGAAAAGGAGGAGCCCGTCGGTCGGGACCTCTACAACCACGGGACTGCTGCCTCGATCATGCGGATGCTCAAGATGCCCGACGGCCGCATCCGCATTCTCGTTCAGGGACTCGCCCGCGCAAACGTTACGCGTTTCGATGAGAATCTTCCGCATCTGCTCGCACACATACTGCCCCTTTCCGATACCGAACCCGACGCGGATGAGCTCGAGTTGGAAGCGCTCATCCGAAATGTTCGAGCTTCGCTGGAGCGCGCGATCACTCTCGGAAAAAACATTTCGGGGGAGGTGATGGCCATCGTCGCCAACCTCGAGGACCCGGGCCGCCTTGCTGACGTAGCCGCGTCCAACCTCGAACTCAAGGTCGTCGACGCTCAAAGCGTGCTCGAGAAGCTCAACCCTTCCGAACGGCTTCATCGGGTGAACGAGTTGCTTGCCCGCGAGATCAACGTCCTGATGGTTCAACAGGAAATAAACACGCAAGCAAAAGGCGAGATCGATCGAAGCCAGCGCGAATTCTATCTTCGTCAACAGCTCAAAGCGATTCAGACTGAGCTGGGCGAGGGGAATGAACTTGGCGAAGAGATTACTCAGTATCGTGAGAAAATGCTCCAGGCCAAGTTGCCTGAATCCGTTGAGGAGGAAGTCGAGCGCCAGATCAAAAAGCTTGAACGCATGCACCCGGACGCAGCCGAAGCCGCGACGCTTCGCAACTATCTCGATGTGATGGTTGTGCTGCCCTGGTCCAAATCATCCGAAGAGAATCTGGACTTGAAACGCGCGCAGACAATCCTTGACGAAGACCACTACGGGCTCGAAAAGGTTAAAGAGCGAATCATCGAAACCCTGGCCGTGCGCAAGCTCAAAGAGAAGGTCAAGGGTCAGATACTGTGTCTGGTCGGTCCGCCCGGCGTCGGAAAGACCAGCCTCGGCCGGTCGATTGCCCGAGCGCTTAATCGAAAGTTTCAGCGGCTCAGCCTTGGCGGGTTGCACGATGAAGCCGAGATCCGCGGCCATCGTCGAACCTATATCGGTGCGATGCCGGGGCGCATCATTCAATCGATTCAGCAAGCCGGAACAAACAACCCGCTGATAATGCTCGACGAGATCGACAAAGTCGGTGCGGACTTCAGAGGCGATCCTTCGTCAGCCCTTCTCGAAGTGCTCGACCCTGAGCAAAACTTCTCGTTCCGCGATAACTATCTGGGAGTGCCGTTCGATCTGTCGAACGTGATGTTTATGACAACCGCGAATATGCTGGACACTGTCCATCCGGCGCTTCGCGACAGGATGGAAGTGATCAGGCTGGCCGGGTACACCGAAGAAGAGAAGGTTGAAATCGCGCGGCGGCACATCATCCCCAAACAGATGGAAGCTCACGGCATCACCATACGCCACCTGACCATTAGCCGCTCCGCGCTAAAAGGGATTATCCTGCAATATACACACGAAGCGGGTTTGCGGCAGTTCGAACGCGAGATCGCCGGTGTTTGCCGCAAGGTAGCGCGCCGGGTCGCCGAAGGAAGCGACTCAGTGGTGCGCGTCACCATCAACAACCTCCACGAGTTCCTTGGCATTCCGCACGTTTATCCCGATGAAGTGCTCAAAAAAGATCAGGTCGGTGTCGCGACTGGACTCGCGTGGACGCCAGCCGGAGGTGACGTGCTGTTTATCGAAGCATTGCTGACCGCGGGAAAGGGCTCGCTGATGCTCACGGGTCAGTTGGGCGACGTAATGAAAGAATCGGCGCAGGCTGCGCTCTCGTGGGCAAAGGCGCGGTCGGAGGAGCTTGGGATAGATCCCGAGAAGTTCGGAAAGTTTGACATCCACGTACACGTACCGGAGGGCGCGATCCCCAAGGACGGCCCGTCCGCGGGTGTGACCCTGGCCGCCGCAATGGTTTCAGCGCTATCGGGTAAATTGGTGAGGCGATCTGTCGCGATGACTGGCGAGATCACTCTGCGTGGAAATGTCCTGCCGGTGGGTGGGATCAAAGAAAAAGTGCTGGCAGCGCGCCGCGCCAGGGTGACGACGATCGTATTACCTCAGCAGAACCGCCGCGATTTGGAAGAGGTGCCAAAAGAACTTCAGAAAGAGATAACCTTTGTGTTCGTCGATTCAGTGCGCCAGGCGATGAAGGCCGCGCTGCTGTAGGGCTGACCCCGGACGAACACCGCGCTTTCTTCAAGAATACAAACTCCCTTAATACAGAGTTGCCGGCGTGGCCGAGCGAAGGCCATACCCTGCTTGGGGGTATGGTAATGATACAGCCCCGAGTTGAGGCGCCTACGGGCTGCCCAAGGACTGTAACCTAATTGTTTCAATTCTGTTGCGACACTATCTTTCATTGACTACTTAAGTTTCAGGTGATATAAAAACCGAACTCAGACAGGATTGCTGGACTGATTTTGGTGGGATAGCAGCTTTGGCCCCTGGGTGATAGCAGCGATTCTTTCAGATCACCTGAGCTGCGAGTTCGTCCCGATTTTAGAACAGGAAGGTAAATTCATAGATGAGGCTAGCAAAAGCAGCGAGTCGTGTTGTAGTTGTGCTCCTCCTTTCGTTATTGCTTCTCGGAACCGTGGGACCAATACAAGCCCTTGGTCAATCGCCACAGCCGGCCTCATTGTCTACCACTACCGCCATTACGACTACGACTACCCAGTCGATCATCGACCGCGCGGAGGAGATTTTTGCTCGAGGCGAAGAGGCTCACACCAAGGGTCTCCCGGACCTCGCCCGCAAAATGTTCGATAGTGCTTTAGACACCGTCATGCAGTCGGGGATAGACCTCAAGACCGATACCAAGCTTTCCAATTATTACCGCTCGCTGGTCGATCGAATTCATAAACACGAATCACAACCCGGAGACGTTCACGATGCCACCGATCTGCCCGAGGTTGCGGAGCCGTCAGTGCTCGACGAGGTCTCGGAGATCAAGGAAGCCGATCTGACAATCGTCACTCCCGACGGCATCAAGATATTCGGTCGCTATGATTTTGATTTCGCCGTCGCTCCGCCCGTATTTCAGTTTATTAACTTCTTTGTGTCAGGACGCGGTCACTCCACTATGGAGATAGGGCTTCAACGCTCGGGCCGTTATCGGCAAATGGTCGAGAAGATCTTCAAGGAAGAGCGAGTGCCGGTTGACCTTATGTGGCTGGCGCAGGCCGAATCGGTCTGGAAGCCAAATGCGCTTTCGCGGGCGGCCGCCAAGGGCATCTGGCAGTTCATTCCGTCGACGGGTACGCGCTACGGCCTCTCACAGACGACGTGGATCGATGAGCGGTCACAACCGGAAAAGTCGACGCGCGCGGCAGCAAGATATCTGAGGTGGCTGCACGATCACTTTGAGGGTGATTGGCTGCTTGCGATGGCCGCCTACAACTCGGGAGAGAACCGAGTTGACAACGCGATCGCCAGATGTGGTTACGCGGACTTCTGGGAGCTTTACAAACGAGGACTTCTACCGCAAGAGACCCGCAACTACGTGCCGGCTATTCTTTCGATCATGATCATCAGCAAGAATCAGAAACGCTATGGTTTTGACGTAACGCCGGACGCGCCAATGAACTATGACAGCTTCGAGGTTCCGGCGCAGACTGATTTGAAAGTCGTCGCCGATCTGATCGGCGTTTCTTATGACACGATTCAAGACTTGAACGCCGAATTGCGCCGGGGCGCCTCTCCGGCTGGTGAGCGCTACACAATCAAAATCCCGAAGGGAACAAAGAAAGCGTTTGAGATTGCTTATGCGGATTTGCCCGAGGATAAACGAGTTCGCAAGATCGCGGTGCCGACCGAGGAGATCGCTGAGCGATATCGTGGTAACTACCGCGTTCAATTTGCTTCGTATCAAGTGAGACGTGGCGACACGCTGGCGTCTGTTGCGCGCCGATCCGGCGTCTCAGTGAAGGAACTCGCCAGGGTAAATCGCATCTCGACGCGCGGGGAGTTGCGAAAGGGGCAAACAGTCAAGATTCCCAAGAGTGTGCGCGCCTCGCGCGGCCGTAACGCAAGAGTCGGCCGCTATCGGACAGTTCCAGCGGTTCGCTCGCGACATGGCAGCGTCAAAGTACAACGCCATTCTTCACGACGCCGACGGTAGCTGCGCGAGAATCCTTAGTCTCCGCTACTTCTTCAGTCGAAGATAATCGTCTGTTCCTTCGATCCAATCGACCCTGATCGGCGAGAAGATGTCCATCTCGTTGGTGTCTTCAAGAGCTTCGGCGCTGTGGTAGACGAACGCCGGAATCAGCAGTGTCTCCCCGTCTCGGACAACGATTTCCTGGCCATCAATCAGGAACTTGAGAGCGCCGGTGAACACTGTGGTTAGTTGCTCACTCTCGTGATTGTGAGTCGGAACGAGACAACCCTTTTTTAGAAATATCCGGGCCATCGTCATCTGTTCACCCGAAACAAAGCGCCGGCTGAACAATTCATGTACGTGCTCTTCGGGCATCTCGTCCCACTTGAATAGCTTCACGGTGATCCTCCTGTTAGAGACTGTGATTCCCCTGGGAGAGGAAAGGCTCTCAATTCCCTGCACTTTGTATAACCATATCTGCAAACATGCGATGCACTCGGGTGTCTTCAGTGAGCTCCGGGTGAAACGTCGCCGCGAGAATGTTGCGCTCCCGCACCAAAACAGGCTCGCCGTTTAGGGATCCCAGCACTTCGACATCGGGACCGGCTCGCTTGATTTTTGGCGCGCGTATGAACACCGCTTCGAGTAATCCGCCTTCGAGTGCGGGTTCGATGTCTGCGACAAAGCTATCTACCTGGCGCCCGTATCCGTTGCGCTCGACGCCGATGTCAATCAATCCGAGCGATGGCTGCGAGGGATTATACACATCTCGCGCCAACAGGATAGCGCCGGCGCAAGTGCCGAAGATCGGCTTCCCGGGACGAGCGAAGTCGGTGATAGGTTCATTGAGACCTTCGCCCTCAATGAATTTCAGCATCGTGGTGCTCTCGCCTCCGGGAAGGATCAACCCATCCAGCGAAACAAGGTCTGACGAGCGTCGTATTTCGACTGCGTCTACGCCCACGTGTCGGAGCATGCGAATGTGGGCGGCAAAATCGCCTTGAATAGCGAGTACGCCGATGATCATAACCAGTGTGAGTCGGCCGGAAGCTGATAATCGATGCGCATCACTGCTGAATCGGCTTCTTTGAATCCGTTCTTGATGTAAAAGCCTCGGCTATAGCTCTCCCGAGCGCGATTGGTTTCGAGCTCCAACCTGCCAGCCCTCAGGTTACGGGCCATCACTTCGACGGTCTTAAGTATCTTCTTCCCGACACCGCGACCACGCGCGCGATCAGCTATCACAAGCTCGTCAATTGTGACCAGGTTCGCGGTTAGTCTCAGCTGCGGCCTTGTCGATATCGATGCGAGACCGATGACGTCCCCGTTCTCGTCCTCGGCAACTATCAACGACATGGTCGGGTGTTCAAGCACGGCGTTGTAGGCGGCGGAAAAACGTACGAACGAAAGCCCTGGATAACCGAGCTCAGACATGAGCTCAAACGCGGGCTGCTGATCCATCAGGGTTGCAATTCTTATGATTGGCCAAATGTCACTCATTCAATTACCAACCTCGCGTCTGAAGCAGCTCGCTCTCAGGGATCTTCGCTACGTCGAGTCCCCGCATCGCATCGCCGAGCTCTTCGCTGGCTTCCAGTACAGTCTTTGGGTCGCTGTAGTGTGTGGTTGCTTTGACGATGGCCCGCGCCCGGATTGCGGGATCCGAAGATTTGAAAATGCCGGAACCGACAAAGACTGACTCTGCTCCCAATTGCATGCACAGTGCCGCATCCGCCGGTGTTGCGATTCCGCCAGCCGCGAAGTTCGGAACCGGTAATCGGCCATCGCGCGCGACCAGCCTAACCAATTCGTAGGGCGCGCCTAGCTGTTTTGCTTCAGCCATCAGCTCTTCCGGGCTCAGTATTGTTAGACGTTTGATCTCGTGGGTGATGCGTCGAAGATGACGAACCGCCTCGACTATGTTGCCGGAGCCCGCTTCGCCCTTGGTACGAATCATTGCGGCGCCTTCGCCGATCCGGCGAAGCGCCTCACCCAGATTGCGCGCTCCGCAAACAAAAGGAACCTTGAACCGGTGCTTGTCCACGTGATGTTCATCGTCGGCCGGTGTCAACACCTCGCTCTCATCGATAAAGTCGACGCCGAGCGCTTCAAGCACCTGAGCTTCCGCAAAGTGGCCGATACGTACCTTAGCCATAACCGGGATCGTTACCGCGGCCATGATCTCGCGAATCTTTCGCGGAGAAGCCATTCGCGCGACTCCGCCCTCCGCGCGGATGTCGGCCGGAACCCGTTCAAGCGCCATCACCGCAACAGCTCCCGCCTCCTGTGATATTCGGGCCTGCTCGGCATTTGTGACATCCATGATCACTCCGCCCTTTAGCATCTCGGCTAAACCGGTTTTTAATCGAAGTTGGTTGTTGGTCATTGGGGCTCCCCGGTATAGGAACTATAGGACATATAGGACCTATTTTCTTAGATAAAGATCTCGCCGCGGCCGGCGATTACAACTCCGCCGCCCACTCGAACGGCTGTCACTTCGGTTGTGGCTGGATCGGTGTCGATGTCGATGTACAACAAGCTTGGGCGTTTCATCTCAAATCCCTGTTCGCTTACGATCCTGGTAGTCGCCTCGGCTTGAACGAGCCTGTGTCGCACAAGATAGAAACCAAGCGGTCCATTTGCCGATCCGGTGGCGGCGTCTTCGCTAACGCCGGCGGCGGGCGCGAACACCCGGCAATGTACGGTGCTTGTGGGGATCACCGGATCACGCGCGAAGACCAGAACCGTCGAGGCGCCGACTTCGTTGCTGATGCGCTTCAGCGCGCCGGCGTCAATCATAATGGATTCGATTGCGCTGCGGCTCGTCACGGGCACGACAAGCACCGCGATGCCATTGAAGATCGTTTCCGGCAGCAGGCCGGTGTTCTTGATCGCCGACTCGTCGAGCGACAATGCGTTGGCCAGCCCTGCAATATCGGAGTATGTGCCGCGGACGACCGGCATAGGTTGTGTCATCGTCGACCGGCCCAGCCGGCTGCCTTCGGTCTCGACATTTATCGAGATCGGGCCGACGCCTGCTTCCAGCGTGACCGGGGTCAGCGGTTCGCCCCAATCCTTCATTCGTTCGGCGACTATCACATAAGCGGAACCCACCAAGGGGTGTCCGGCGAATGGGAGCTCGTGTGCCGGGGTGAAAATTCTCACGCGGTAGTCGCCCCCACTCTCCGGCGGCAGCAGAAATGTAGTCTCCGAATAATTCATCTCGCGCGCGATGTCTTGCATCATCCCGCTGTCGAGCCCCGAACCGTCGGTGAATACGGCCAACTGGTTCCCACCGAAACGCTTCTCGGTGAAGACATCCGCAATCAAGAACCGCTTGCTGTTGCTCATATCAATCTCCGCTTTAATACGCTGCCGATTCTTTTGATCCCTTCTTCGATCATTTCCGGTTTCTGATTTGAGAAGTTAAGTCTCATAAAGTTGAGCTTCGCTTCGGAAGCAAAGAATGACGTCCCCGGCACAAAGGCAACGCGCTCTGCGATCGCCTCCTCAAAAACCTCCTCAGCGCTGAGGGTTTCGGGTAGTTCGACCCACAGAAAAAGGCCGCCTTCGGGACGGGTCCACTTTGACTCGGCAGGGAAATGACGCTCGAGGGCGCAAAGCATCGCTTGTCGTCGTTCGCCGTACACCTCGCAGAGATGAGCAATGTGGCCGTCGTAATCAAAGGTCTCCAGCAACCGTGCTGCTGCCCGCTGCTCGATAGTGCTGGTGTGAAGATCCGCTGATTGCTTGGCCACAACGATCATTTGGAAGATTTTTTCGGATGCGGCCAGCCAGCCAAGACGCATTCCCGGGCTAAGAGTTTTCGAGAATGTGCTGATGTAGACAACAAGCCCGTCTCTGTCCAGAGCGGCCAGCGGCTGCGGTTGCTCTCCGGTATAGCGAAGCTCGCTGTAGGGATTGTCTTCAAGAATTGGAACGCGGTACCGTGACGACAACTCGATTAATTGTTTTCTTCGTTCGTGAGACAGCGTGGTGCCTTTGGGGTTCGCAAACTCAGAGACAATGTAGATCAGCTTCGGATTAGACCGCTTCAACACGCTCTCGAGTTCATCGACGCGCATGCCTTCGTCGTCGCTGGAGATTGAAATGAAACTTGCCTCGTACCCGCTGAAGACCTGGAGAGCCGACAGGTAACAGGGATTCTCGACGACCACCGCATCGCCTCTTTCGACAAAGATTTTGCCGACCAGGTCGATGCCCTGTTGCGATCCGGCGGTGATCAACACTCTCTCCGCGGCAGCCGCGATCCCTCTCTGCTGCATTCGGCGGGCGATCCACTCGCGCAGCGGTCGCCATCCTTCGGTAGTGCTGTATTGGAGAGCAGCCGGGCCTTCGGTCGCGAACACCTCCGCGTGCGCCTCGGCGATCGCTGCGACAGGGAACAGCTCGGGGGCGGGGAGTCCCCCAGCGAACGAGATTATCTCGGGGTGCTCGGTTACCTTAAGGATCTCGCGAACCGCCGAAACGGTCATTTGATTCATGCGGCTTGCGAAGGGATAACTCGACTGCTTAGAAGGTGTTGCCGCTGCTGCAAGGGGGTGTTCGAGAGAGCTAGTCTTTGTCGCCATTCATTTCTCCGTAATATCGTAAGCGTCCATGCTCATTTCTTTTTCCGGTTCGCGCCGCGACGACTGTTTGCGGGAATCTCAGTCACCACAGCCGGTGTAATGTGGGAACCTTCCTTGATCGAGGATGTGACCACGGTTGTAAGTGTCCGCGTCACTCCAGGGATATGCCGCAGCAAATCTGAAATCAGCGAGTCGAGAGTCTGCGTGTCTTCGGTTACGACCTTGAGCAGATAGGAGTCAGGACCGGTTATCCGATGACACTCGAGGACATCGGGAATCGCCAGAACCTTTTTGCCAAAACCGGCATTGTATTTGGGATGTTCTATGCGAACGCCTATAAACGCGGTGATGTCCTTGCCCAGTTTCCGTCCGTCAACTCTTGCCGAGTATCCGGTGATGATGCCTTCCTGTTCCAGCTTGCGCATACGCTCGGCCACGGCGGGCTGTGACATCCCGACTGCGGCAGCCATTTCCAGTTGGGTCATCCTGGCGTTCTGCTGCAGGAGATCGAGCAGCTTATAATCTATCGGGTCAAGAGCCATATTAGTAAGATATTCAAGGTAAACATCCGACTGCGCCTATAATATGCCCGCTGATGGTTTGCGTCAACCAAAAACTAGTTGACATAATCCGGCGAGGCCAGCAATCTCAACTCAACGGTCCGGTAGAGTCAGGAGAACTCGTTATGACGACGTGGAAGCTCACGGTTGAGTACGACGGCACGAGGTATTACGGGTGGCAAGAACAGAATAATGCTCGCACGGTAGCCGGCGAGCTTCGAGCTGCGGCGGAGGCCTTTCTTTCAAGACCGGTGGAGATTGCCGGCGCCGGCCGGACTGACGCCGGCGTTCACGCGGTTGGTCAGGTAGTCCGTTTGCGGACCGGTCGTCGAGAGAAGCCGGTTACGCTTGTACACGAGCTTAATGACAGACTGCCTCCGGATATCAATGTACTCAGTGCTGAAGAACTACCGGCTGGGTTCGATCCGAGAAGGGACGCAGTGGCGCGCTACTATCTTTATCAGATTTCGCAGCGCCGAACCGCATTTGCAAAGCGGTTTGTATGGTGGGTGAAAGACAATCTTGACCATTCCGCTATGCGCCGAGCGGCGGGGATGCTTCCCGGGCGCCGCGACTTTTCGCGCTTTTGTGACAAGCGCGTTGACGAGGGCTCAACGATCGTCGTTGTCAATGACGTCCAATTTCGGCGCGATGGTGATTTGCTTCTTTTCAGAATTGGCGCGTCACACTTCCTCTGGAAAATGGTGCGGAGAGTCGTCGGAGCTCTGGTGGAAGTCGGAAGGGGTTCGATCGACGCATCTGAATTTGCCCGTTTGCTGGAAGCGCGGTCTGGGACCGGCAGCTCAAGTGAGTTCGACGTGGCCGCGCATACCGCTCCACCTTCAGGACTCTTCCTCGAGCGGGTCGCGTATCGCGACGGTGACCATCCGGGAGAATTGGTCCCGGTCTTTCCGGTGTCACGGCATTAACTACGGTTTCTGGTTTGGGGGTTTGTGGTTTCTGGTTCAGAGTTCAGAGTTCAGGGTTCAGAGTTCAGGGAACCACAAACCACAAACCACAAACCATTGTCACCGCCGATTCATATTGTCCATGTCGGACATAATCAGCCAGCGCCCCGAGGCGTCCTTGCGCAACGTAAGAGTGAACTTTCCCGCATCCGGCTGCCCCTCTTGTTGGGCGAAGCCTCCGATGATGTAACCAACTTTGCCTTCCGCCTCAAACGCAATCGCTCGAAGCGCAAGCGGACCGCCCTGCCCGGTATAGTGCTGCTGGATTGCCGCGCGTCCTCTCACCGGTGGCCGGCCGCTTGGTAACACAAAACCGTCTTCGGCGAATAAACGTGCGAGCCCGGCCGCATCCCGGTTTCGCCACGCAGTCTCGTAGTCTGTCAATACTCGCGCTATTGCCGGCGGGAGCTTGATGCTGGGCTCCTGGCCAACCGGACTTTGCGGCTGGGCAAACACCAACGCAGTGGTCAATACGGACAAACTGATCGCAAACGCTGCTCGATAAGACTTCATCGAATTTCCTCCCAGGTGGTTTGTAGGACGTCCGCCCTCAGCCTTATTACCGAATTGTTGCGGGTGGACACGCGCCTAGGACGTCCTGGTCCGGGCAACCCGATTGCGAATGAACTCGACTACCATCGGCAGGACCGATATCAGAACAATGGCGATTATCACGAGAGAGAAGTTCTTTTTCACGATCTCGAGATTGCCGAAAAAGTAACCCGCGAAAACGCAGATCGCGACCCAAGCGATCCCGCCTATCACGTTGTATGTTATAAACCGCCCGTAGCTCATGCTTCCAATACCCGCGACAAACGGCGCAAACGTGCGGACGATTGGTACAAACCGCGCGATGATAATCGTCTTTCCGCCGTAGCGCTCGTAGAAAGCATGCGTTCGTTCGAGGTGTTTCTTGTTCAGAAAGCGAACGTTCTCGCGGCTGAAGAGTTTTGGGCCAACCCAGTGGCCGACCCAATAGTTGATTGTGTCGCCCGCAATCGCCGCGATCGACAACAGCACAAAGAGCCAGATTACGTTCAATGAGCCCAGAGCGGCGAACGCTCCGGCAGCGAAAAGCAGCGAGTCGCCGGGCAGAATCGGAGTGACCACCAGACCCGTTTCGCAAAAAACGATCAGGAATAAGATCAAATAGGTCCAGACGCCGTATTCGCCGATTACTTCATTGAGGTGTGTGTCGAGGTGCAGGAAGATGTCGATTAGCTTGCTTATGAATTCCATAGTTCTAGTTCGGCCAGCCGTGCCGCCCTATCAGTTTCACAAACTGGCAAAGACCGTGATCCTCCCTGGTGAAGCCGCTTTCCGTTCGGATGACTCGAACAAGAACCTGCTGCTCGGCATCCCCGATCGGAATAACCAGCTTACCGCCGATACTCAATTGCTGGATGAGCGGCTCGGGGATTTCAGGACTTCCGGCGGCAACCAATATCCCGTCATAGGGCGCGTGGTCGCTCCACCCGATCGTGCCGTCGAACCATTTTACGGTCGCGTTGTAACAACCAAGCTTTCGGATGTTTCGCTGGGCGTTGCGCGCAAGCTCGCTTATTCGTTCAATTGAAAAAATTCGGCCCGCAACCGCCGAAAGCACTGCGGTCTGATAACCGGACCCCGCTCCTATTTCGAGCACTGTTGAGTCTTTATTTACCTCAAGGAGCTCAGTCATCCGCGCTACCATATACGGCTGAGAAATGGTCTGCATATCGCCAATAGGCAGAGCATGATCTCCGTAAGCTTTGCCGGCCAGTGCATCAGGAACAAATAGATGACGGGGAATCTCGGACATCGCTTTCAAAACTGCTTTGTCCTGGATCCCTCGGGTGCGCAGCAATTCAACCATGCGCGCGCGGTGAGATTGATAAAGACCGGCTCCTGGAGCTTGTTCCGCGGTGTGGTTTGTCATTTCGATTGAGCTTCCACCAGCAGATTCCAGTCGCGCAACTTGAAGTCGTCCAGCACGCGGTAATCGGTCATATCTGTCCGGAGTGGAGTGATGGACACCAGCCCGTGACCCAGGGCCGCGTAATCGGTCCCTGCTTCTTCATTCCACTCGAGCGCTTCTTCTCCGATCCAGTAATACTTCCGCTGCCGAGGGTCGGTGCCCTCGATAATGTTTGGCCGAACATTTTTGGTCCCCTGCCTGGTGACGCGCGCGCCACGCACCGGACCAGGCGGTACGTTTACATTTAGCAGCGTCCCTCTTGGCAACCCATCACCAAGCACCCTTCGCGCAAGCTCGGCCGCAAATTCAGCAGCCGGACCAAAATCAAAATCTGTCCTCTGGACCAAACTAACCGCGATTCCCGGGAGCCCATAGATCGAAGCTTCAAGCGCGCCCGCCACCGTGCCCGAGTAACTGACGTCCTCTCCCAGATTCCCGCCTTTGTTGATTCCCGATACCACGAGGTCCGGCAAACCGTCTTTGAGAAGGTGATTCATGGCCAGAGTTACGCAATCGGTTGGCGTGCCGTCCACCGCAAAGTGATGATCATCGATCTCCTCGATCCGAAGAGGACGGGTCAGGGTGAGCGAATGCGAAGCCGCGCTCATCTCGTGTGCAGGCGCGACAACGACGACGTCACCAAGAGACCGCAGCGCCTCGGCCAGCGCAATGATTCCCGCCGAGTGTATTCCGTCGTCGTTGGTGACCAGTATCTTAGTCATTTATTGAATCAGCGCGCTGAAAGCAGAAAGCCCAGGACGACGCCTCAAGACTGGGACCCTAGATCGGCACGCGTTGGCGATATTACACTTCGGTGGGTCTGTGTCTTAGCTTTTTTCGTCCTGGGTCTGGATTCTAATCGGGACGACTGGATTTGAACCAGCGACCTCTTCCACCCCAAGGAAGCGCGCTACCAGGCTGCGCCACGTCCCGTCCACACGGAAGTCAATGCATCTCTGTGTGTCAGCGTTTGATGCTAGCATCCGACTTTAGTCGTGTCAATAAATCCTCTAAATCGCTCTTTAGATTGCGCAGCACCGTCCGAATTTGCGGTGACGTCGATTGGTCGGCGGTTTGAGAAGGTGGGTCATTTGTTGGCGGAGGCGCGGATTCTTCTCCTGCTGACATCTCCTCGGAAAGCCTGGCTCGCGCGGAACCACCACGCATTTCATCCAGAAGTCTCTTCTTCGCTCCTGCGATGGTGAACTTTTCCTCGTAAAGCAGATCGCGAATTCGCAGAACCATTTCGACGTCTTTGCGTCGATAGACGCGCTGGCCGGCCCGGTTCTTCTGCGGGGCCAGCATTGGGAATTCGGTCTCCCAGTAGCGGAGCACGTGCGGCTGCACCTTTATCAAATCGCACACCTCGCCAATCCTGAAGAAGAGCTTCTCGGGAATTCTTGATGTGGATTCCATTGATGTTGCCCGCGACCCGGGAAGAAAGGTCGCCTCGAATCTCAAATCGCCCGCATGTTATGCAAAGCCGCTCGGGCTGTCAATGATCCGGCGAAACTTTAAGCCTTAGTCCTGACAGCGATTTAGGCGGGGAATGTGAAGGGATTGCTCAAGGGAGCGGGAACTTAAACCATTACCTTGACTCTGGAATCCGAACTCACCCTTGAAGCCTGGCACTTAACTTTTCTACAGAGAGGCGGCTTCTTTTTGGGCTGAGAGCACGAGATTCCGCTCAAAAAGAACTCCGACTTTGAAGATGTCACTAAACCACGCAGCCTTGCGCTCCGCAGACCAGATTTCCAATTCGCACTCACCGCCGGTTGAAGCGATAAATGTAGCCGTCCCATTGGCGACGTCACATCGGACATCGCTTATCAATTGTTGATGAGATCGGTCCAGGCCATCTGCTATTTGGAGAATTGACGCAAGTCGCAGCACGGTTCCGCGCTGTCTTCGGTCCAGCGTGTAATAGTCTTCGTGTTCGTGCCTGGACCGTGCATCTGAGGATTTCCTCGGCATCGCGCCGCGGTGATACCTCACCATGGTCGCCATCATTGCAATCTCGTCGCCGGTGAATCCGGGCATCTCTGAGTTTCTTATCAAGTAGAGCCCGTGGCGATGATGATTGTTATGGGCTATGTGATAACCGATATCGTGAAGTATTGCTGCATACTGCAGTAATTTGCGGTCCTGCATGCTTAACTGGTGTAGTTCGACAGTGTCATCGAATATCCGAGTCGCAAGTCGCACAACGTGATGCGAATGAGCGATGTCGTAGCCGTACCGCCTTGCAACCGACAATACCGACCGCGCCCGGACATCGAGCGTCGAGTCGTCGGTTACCGGATACAACAACGAGTCAAGACTGGTCAGCTGCGGAACGCGATGAATCTTCCGAACCGTATGCGCTTCTTGTCTTCGCCGCAGATAGTTTAATATCACTCCCTCTCGCAAGGACCAGTCGCAACTTGTTATCTCCGATGCGCCGAGATCGGAAAGGATGCATTGAAGTAGGACTCCTCCGGCGACGATGATGTCGGCACGGCCCTTTTCAATCCCCGGAACACGCCGGCGCTCACGAAGAGTCATGCGCCCAAGTTTTCGATTGAGCCATTCAATTTGATCGAGCGTGACGGTTTGGCTGAACGGCTCGTAGTCCGGAAGCTCATCGTTGGCATACGGTTGATTCACTTCTACTGCGGCGTTGACCATGTTTAGCACGGTGCCGGATGAGCCGATGACGAAATCGTACCCTGCGTTCTTTATTTCGGCAGCGGCGCGGGTGAAGTCGGATCGGATGTTTGAAACCAGCCGATCGCGTTCCTCGATCGAAATAGGGTCTGTTGAGATAAACTTTTCTGTCAGCCTCACTGCGCCAAGCCGCAACGAGAGCATCAACTCAGGTTCTCCTCCGCCGGTGATGATGAATTCGGTGGAACCGCCGCCTATGTCAATTATCAACGCCCGTCGATAGTTGAATTCGGTTACTTCGGACACGGCCATCGCTATCAACCGCGCCTCTTCGACTCCGGGGAGTACCTGGACCTCGAGGCCGACTTCCTTGCGAACCTGCTCGATGAATTGGTCGGAGTTGCGCGATTCACGCACCGCGGAGGTTGCGGTCGCAATAATCGGGTCAGCGCCGTTGTGCTCGGCCATTTTCTTGAATCGCCGAAGAGTGGTTATGGCGCGCTCAATCGTCTTTTTTGAAAGTCGGTGCTCGCGAAGAGTGCCCGCGCCGAGCCGGACCATCTCCTTTTCGCGGTCAATAATTTCGGGGTGTTGACCCTTGACCGCGCGCACGATGACCAGATGTATTGAATTGGACCCGATGTCAATGGCTGCAAGTTTCATTTGGTTCCAGTTGTCCGACAAACTTTAGTTTGTCGTTCTCGCCTACCTAAAGTTTGTCGGACAGATCCCTACTTGTCTCCCATCTTCGCCTTTGTCTCTCTAATGCTGTAGTCCAGCCAGCCACGTTCATTCGTATTCTTGCAGCGACTGCGGAGTATCTCAAGAGCCTTTAACCGAACGTCAAGCGCTTTTCGGTGACTGGCGTCCGACGCGAGAGCTATATCGGTCAGATGGAGAGCGGCAACAGCATCACCCGACTGGATGTGACCTGCTGCCAGCACCGCAACGGCATCGGCGCCCCCGGCCAGCTTGACTAGCTCGGGGTACACCGAAGATACCGGTGTCTCATACATAGTCACCGGGTTGAGATCAAACCAGCCCACGTAACCTTCGTAGATTCCTCTTATCGACCAGGTCAGCTTGCCGTAGCTCTCTCCGACCTCCAGCGCCGCCGGCAGCTTGATTTCATGCATCAAGGTGTAAACATTCTTGCCGGCGTTCATACCTTTGACTACTTCGTCGTGAACGTACTGAATCGCATCGCGATACCTGGTTAACCGTCGCGTGATCTCCTCGTTTCCGCGGATAGGCAATCCGTGGCTCGGCAATAGGATTTCAGGTTTCAGCGCCAGGATCCCATTCAGCGAGTTGACATAGTCGAGCGCCCATCGCGGCTCCGTCCCACGCAGCGTGTACAGATTAGGAAACGATTCGTAGTAAACGTCGCCGGTAAAGACTGCTTTGTACTTGGGGACCCAGACCATAAGGTGATCGTAGGTTTCGCTTGGCGCCCGATAAGTCTCGATCTTCACCCCACCCAGGGTGAACTCATCCTTTTCGTCGAAGAGTATGGTTGGTTCGATCTTAGCGGCGTAGTTGCCCGGCCAGGCGCCGATTGCGCGAGCCCCGAGGTTGCCTCCAAACTGTGCGGCATTGCGCCTGGCATAAAACGCTCCCAGACGCGTTTGATAGTGAAGAAACTCTACATGATTCTTCTGAGCGATGATCTGGGTGCCGGGTTGTTTCCACAGAGCTACTCCGCCGGTGTGGTCGCCGTGGCCGTGAGTAAGGATGATGTATTTGATCGGGCTCTTGTTCTCAGCAGTCAGCATCGGTTTGTGCCGTTGAGCGTGAGCGGCGATCGAGGTGTCGATTACGACGTTGCCTTCGCTGGTGCTGAGCAGGAAGGTATTGCCAAACCCCTCGACCATGCTGATGGCCTCGTTGACCTTGATAACCCGGTCGCCGACTCTGGTGAGGTCTGCAGGGTTCTGAGCCATACCCTGTTGGCCGCGGGCTATGAGGACGTTGATGACCAGCAGGGAAGCAGCCAGACAAAGATATAGGCGGCGATTTGCACGATCCATGATTTCTCCCCGAGTTTTGAATGTGGTTCTCACATTGAAACGACGGTGACTGTTTAGCGCACGGGTAAGGCTGTGTCAATGTATCAATTTGCGAAAAACGGTCGCACACCGGGCTAAGTAAACGAAACTCTGGTCGTCTGAACTGAATAGTAGTATAAAGTGCTAAGCAGGAAGCATAGTGCTCGACGACTCGCGGGCGCCCTCGAAGCGGTGAAACAAAGATGGCTCAGATAAAAGGGATACTACTAAACGGGTGGGTTAAGTTCTTGAAGGACCGATTTGGCGAGGAAGCGGTCGCCAACGGGTTAAGTGCTCTCAGCGCCGAGGATCGCCGATTGGTTCCAAACATGTTTTTAGACGCAAGTTGGTACGCGTTCGACTCTCTTCACGCGCTTCGCAAGCTCACTCGTCCGTTGGTTCAGGGGCAACAAGGCGACATCACCGTTGAGATCGGGCGCTACATGGCGCAACACGCCTTCACTGGTGTCTACAAACCGCTGTTAGCTAATGACCCGGTCAAGCAAGTGCAGAAGTTCACTTCAATCGGTGAGTTCTTCTTTCGCGAGGCTCGCAAGCTTGAAACCGAGATGACCGGACCAGCCTCTTGTCTGGTGCGCTATCGCTACGAAGCAGACGCCAAGCCGACGCGTGCGATCTGTGCGAGTCTTACCGGATTCTGGAGCCGGTCGATCGAACTGGCGGGAGCATCTAAGGTCAAGGCTTCGCATCCAAAGTGTTTCTCGGCCGGAGCGGGTTGCTGCGAGTTTGCGTTCGAATGGGCTATCCGCGAGTCGTAGGATCAAAACAACCATATTAGGTCAATATAGTCTCGATTAATCTCGATATTGAAGTTGAACGGCCAGCCTTTGTGGTTCCATCGAGTCAGATTGTCTCTTGCTCCTCGAGATGGAACAAATCGTGGACGACGCGAACTGCTCGATCAGCTTCCCGGTCGCTGACGGCGCAGCTTATACGAATCTCGGATGTCGAGATCATCTTGATATTGATGCCCTCTCGGCCGAGCGCCGAAAACATTCTCGCCGCAACATCCGGTTGGTCCATAAGCCCGGCTCCGACGATGCTTACCTTAGCCACGTCTTCATCAGCAAGCACCCCTTCTGCTCCAGTGCGTGTTGCCGCGTCTTGAAGCGCCGCCAGAGCAGTGCTGAGATCGCTCCGTTTGACGGTGAACGTGATGTCGTTTACCGAGCCGCCCTCGTGGAAAGCCTGGATGATCATATCCACACTTACTCGACGTTCGGCGAGGGCTCCGAAGATCTCGCCGGCGACGCCGGGGCGATCGGGCACCTTCAGGATCGCCAGCCGCGCTTGATCTCGATCGACTGTCACACCGCTTACCGGCCGGTAGATTTCCATCTGGTCAGCTCCTTTGAGAATGGTTCCCTGGTGATCAGGGTCGAAAGTGTTTCGAACCCTTAACGGGATACCATGTTTTCGCGCAAGCTCGACCGCCCGCGGGTGGAGAACTTGAGCGCCAACCCGCGCCATTTCGAGCATCTCTTCGTAAGAGACTTCGTTTAGCAGGCGGGCTGTCGATACGATGTTTGGATCAGCGGTATAGACTCCGCTCACGTCGGTGAAGATGTCGCAAGTCGAGGCGCCAAGCGCCGCTGCAAGCGCGACCGCGGTGGTGTCAGAGCCTCCGCGCCCCAGGGTCGTCGTGTCACCGTCAGCGGTGGTTCCCTGAAACCCCGCCGCGACTACGATGAATCCATCGTCGAGGTGACGTCGAATGCGGTCGGTGTTTATGTCTACGATTCTTGCCGCGGTGTGGATGCTTTCAGTTGTTATGCCCAGTTGCGCTCCAGTCAGCGATACTGCTCGCGCGCCCGAATCGTTTAGCGCCATCGCGACAAGCGCTGCGGATATTTGTTCTCCCGTTGCCAGAAGCGCATCGAGTTCCCGGCGAGGGGGTGAGTTGCTGGCTTGATGAGCCAGCTTGACCAGATAGTCAGTCGTATCTCCCATCGCCGAAACAACGGCGACTACGCTGGTTTTCTCGGCCGAGCGCGCGATGATATCCGCGACGTTCTTGATCCGTGCTAATGATTTTACCGAGGTCCCGCCAAACTTTTGGACAAGCATATAAAAACGGTTTCTGGTTCGTGGTTTCTGGTT
>DASRIZ010000551.1:0-14702 GCA_035649735.1 Blastocatellia bacterium
CATTGCAGAGAGCGTTAAAAATCTGTTCGTCATTGTCATAAATCGTGAGAGCCAGAATGGGCGTTTCAGGGAACATCGCCCGCAGTCTTTCAATGCCCTCAATGCCCGACATTCCGGGTAAGCCTAGATCGGTAAGAATCAGATCGGGGCTGTCTTTATCGATCCGCGCCAGCGCCGTTTCCATCATCGAATAAGTCGCGACACATTTATAGCCCGCGGTGCCGTTAATCAGCGCCGCCAGACCTTCGCGCACCTCGCGCAGGTCTTCGATTAAAACGACACGCATTACGACGTCAGATGACCGCCCGGGATTCAGACTCGACATGATAGCTAGGTACCGTACCGCGAATTCGTTGATTTGTCGCCTGCTCACATGTGCAGGTCGGCTCCTGGGAGCGCAGGCATCCTTGCCTGCGGCGTTCTGAAGTAGCGCCACTCACAAGCAGGCAGGATGCCTGCGCTCCCACTAGAGGTGGGAGGCAGTGCCCTTCGGTAAGGGTAAGGCAAATTCGACCGTTGTGCCGCCAATTGATTGAATCGTCAGTATGCCGCCGAGTGCTGCCGCCCGCCGCTGCATACTACGCAACCCATGCCCGCTGCTGTCCACGACTGCCGGATTGAAACCTTGACCATCGTCTTTGACTTTTAAGTACAGACCCCAATGGTCGCAGCGAAACTCAATCTCAATTTTTGTGCAAAGCGAATGACGCGCCGCATTGTTGACCGCTTCCTTGAAAATCAACAGCAAATCACGACGAGCTCCGACGCTCAACTTCAGGTCGCTATCAGTCGTCGGCCCGGTAAAGTCCAAATCAATATCGCGGAGCGCGAACACTTCTTCGGCGTGCCGGCGCATTCGTCGCGTCAACTCCACAAGGCTGTCGTGCTCAGGCGATATTGCCCAAACAATGTCGTTCATCGAAGCGACCGATTCGCGGGCAATATCGGCAATCGAGGGCAACAGCGTCTTGATCTTATCGTTGCCTGGCTGCTGATTTGCCACTTCGCTGAGTAAGGCGATGCGGGTTAAATTGGCGCCGATGTCGTCATGCAGATCGGTGGCAATACGCGTGCGGGTGCGCTCCATTTCCAAAAGCCGCGCGACTCGAGCACGGTACAATGAATAAATCGCTAAACCCGCCGCCAGTAAACTTGCCGCGATGAACCACCAGCGCAAATAAATTGGCGGCAGAATCCGAAACTCGAAGACGGCTGGCTGCGGACTGATAATGCCATTTTCTCCGACGGCGCGAACCAGAAAACGATACTTGCCTGCCGCTAAACTTCCAAAGGTGACGGAACGCTCTTGCGTCGGCGCGCGCCATTCCTCCTCAACGCCTTCGAGCTTGTACTGATACAGCAGCTGGCTCACATCTTGATAATTCGGCGCCACGAAGGCAATGGTCAGGTTATTCTTCGTCGCCGCCAGTTCACGCGGCGCGATGATTTCCGCCTCGGTTTCCGCAAGCCGCACCTCCTCGCCCGCCACTTGCAGGCGGGTGAAATAGACCGCTGCCGGAGGGGTTGCCGCCTTCTCCTTGCGCGGATCGAAGCGCGAGATGCCCCCTTCGCTGCCAATCCAGATGAAGCCGTTGTGATCTATGAGTACCTTAGAAATAGCGTTCCCCGCCAAACCGTCCTGCGTGGTGAAGTGCGTCCATTGATTGCTGTTCGGGTCGAAGCGGTCCAGCCCGCGGTCGGTCCCAAAATAGATTCTGCCCGCCCGGTCTTCCGCTATGGAGCGTACCGCGTTGCTCGACAGTTGCCCCTGTTCGTGCGAGTAATTGTGAAACGTCGGATTGGCGGTCGCCGGCTCCTGGGTTACCGACACTCCTTTGTAGCGCAAACCGACCCACAGCCAGCCGCGGCTGTCCAGAAAAACCGCACGCGGGTCGGTTTCCGGCAAGCCTGCCGAAGGCTCAACCGATGAATATCTGCCGTCGCGTAGTCGCCCTATTTTTTCAACCGTACCCAGCCACAGGCCGCCCGCGCCGTCGCCAATCATTTGCGTATATGGAACGCCATAATCGGCATCCGTCGGGAAACGCTCGGCGGTGAGGGCGCCGGCCCCGTTGAGGTTAAGGCGATAGATGTTGTGGTCGGCTTTGGCAATCCATAGCACGCCACGCTCGTCTTTGTACAAGTGCGCCTGGGGTGAGACATAGCGGGCAAGATCAATCTCCTGCCCGTTTCCCAGGTCCAGGCGCGGCTTGTCAATTCTCACCCCGGATTCATGATTCCAGCGATACCAAATCTTGTTGCTATATACCAAGCGGACGGGTGGGGTCGCTATGAACGGTAATGCACGTCGTCCGCGCGGAGCTATTTTACCGCCGACAATTTCGGCTACTGAACCATCGACCAGCACGGCCCAGATTCTTCCCTTTTCGTCTTCATAAAGACTGACTGTGTTACCGGGCAACCCTTCACTGCGGGTGTAGCTGACAATGGCTTCGCTGATCAGCCGGCACGCGCCGCGCCATGTGCCAATCCACAAATTACCGGCGCGGTCTGTTGCCAACGCCCCCACCACGTCAGTAGGTAAGCCATTGGCGACAGTGTATTGAGATGGTCTCCCGTCCGCGTATCTCATTAGCCCTTGATCAGTTCCCAGCCAGAGCGCTCCCGCATCGTCAACAAGCAAGGTTCTTATCGAGCCGATTTGCCGGCTTGGCAGCGCGAGTTGTTTACGCCACTCGCCCCGCGGTTTGCCAAACGAAGGCGGCACAAACTCACGTACTCGGTGGAGGTCAGCAACCAACAAATGCCCGTCGCCGTCACGGGCAATGCCAGCGATGGTGGTTGAATCGGAAGCGCCTTCTATTGAACCACGATCAAGAATCTCTGTGCCGCGTATTTCCACCAGGTCATCCGCGACGCCAAACCACAACGTGCCGTCAGCATCTTCGAGTGCGGCACGTGAACCGTAACTATTCTTTTCAATAATGGTTTCAAATTGTAGTTGTGGGGCATCTACAACGGCGCGATACAATCCATAATCGGTCAAACACCACAAATTGCCACTCTCATCGAAGACCATTCGATTAACATGATTTACCCGTTTTAACGGCGGATCATTCGTTTCGGGAATTCTGAAACTGACAAATTTTGCGCCGCTGTTTTCCCGCGAATCATCAACCAGCCGCGCCACGCCGCCGCCGTTGGTCGCCACCCACAACCGTCCTTGCCGGTCTTCCGTGATGTGATTGATCAAGACATGCGGCAAGCCATCGCGCCGGTCGTAATTGACGAAGCCGTAGCCGTCAAAGCGACTCAACCCTTCGTAGGTTCCAAACCAGAGAAAGCCTTTGTGGTCTTGATAAATCGAGACGACGGCACTGTGCGCCAAGCCATCGGCAATGGTATAGGTTCTGATGGGCAGTTGCTCGGCTTGTGCAGCGCCAGCCAGCAAAACAGCCAGGCTGCCAATCGTGAGGTAGAAACCTGCCAGCCTTTTTGATTCAAGCCCGACAATGGACTTTGTCAGCATGGAGCGCATTCCCCCTCCGCAACGTTGATGCTATGTTAGCATTCCAGCAAGTCAAGACGATAATTTGCAGGGAATCGTAAGCCATCAGAAAAATAGCAGCCGAGTATACGTCCATCTTAATGGTTGCCGCGGGCGGGGAAGGAAAAAGGCATCCCGAGCGTCGCCTCGCTGATTAGTGCGCTATGGAGAGAAGGTCAATCGGGCAACGGAAACGGAAGGACTCTTGTTGTAACAGGATTCAACCCCGGAGCAGACTCTGACTCAGCTTATCGGGGTTCGAATCCCTGCCTCCGAGCCATTCTTTCCAAGCATTCAGGGCATCGTTTCATAAACTGACTCTTTTCAGGAAAACCGGCTCGTTGCAGTACTTCCTTGAATCGCGGATCGTTACGCAATGGATCCATATATGGATCTACTTTCATCCAGGCCGTGTGTTGATCTTTTTGTTTCGAGCGCTTCGTTGAGCGCGGTAAAGGCTTTATCTTTCTCGCCCAACTCAGCAAAGAAAAAACATCATGGTCAGACCCGATGGGTATGTGAAGGTGCTTGACTTAGGCCTCGCGAAGCTGACAGAGAAACGGCTCATCCGCAGAACGGAAGACGATCATTACTGTGCGCCTGCCGTGCCTCGATAATCATCAGCATTAGCGATTACCCAACCGTGTTTAGCATGCTTGCAACCATTTGCCCCGGCCTCATCACTGCTTCGCCCGTCTCGCGTCATCCTATTCATCCTCAGGACGCAAGCGTCCTAGGTCAGCCGCCTCAACTTTGTTATGCGCCCCGAAGAGAGCCATTCGGCTACATACAGATTGCCCCGCGCATCCCACCGCACGGAGTGAGGAGAAATGAACTGCCCCTCGACCCACTGATCAGGCGGGACCGGGTTCTTTCCTCTGAGCGCCGGGTTCTGATTGTCACCCAGGTGTGTGATCACTCTGTTGTGGCGATCAATTATCGTGACACGACCCTGGAGGTCGGCTATGGCGATGTCGCTTCCGCGCTGGTCGAAGTTGCTCGGGAGCCGCAAGTCTTCAGTCACCATCCCCATAAACTTTCCGTCGAGGCTGAAGAACTGAAGGCGATGATTCCCTCGATCGGCTACGAGCACTGCCGGCAACTTTGCCCGGGTGTCGACCCAGATGCCATGAGGCTGCTTCAATTGCCCCGCCTCGCTGCCCGGCGCGCCGAAGGTGCGAATATACTCACCCCTTGAGTTGTATTGATGAACGTAAGATTTTCCGTAGCCGTCGGTCACATAGAAGTCTCCGCCGGGCGCAAACGCGATGCCTGTGGGTTTAAATTCTTCGGCCTTCTGGTAAACGTTCGATTCCTTCGGGTACCCCCTCACCCATACGACCTCGCCGTCGAGCGTCAATTTGGCAAACTCGTGCCGGTTGAAATGAGTGATGTAAACGAACTCAGCTTTGCCTTCCATCCGGACCTGCATGCCATGGGAGCCGTCTTTCCACTCACTTCCCCACGCCTTGAGAAAACGGCCTTCCGCATCGAATATGATCACCGCGTTTTCCGTGTCGGTATTCATCAGCACGCGGCCCTTAGAGTCAATCGCCACTGCCCCATGCGTGTTGCCAAATCGCATGCCTTCGGGCAACCGCGCCCAGTTGCTTATCCATTCATAGCGGTGATTGCCGCTGCCGAGTATGATGCGCGAGCCGCTCGATGAAACAGATGAAAGGCGCGGGATGACAACGCTCGCTCCGAGCCCTGTCAAAAAAGCGCGACGGGACACCTTAGCGCTTTGCGGTTTATTGAAGGTCATAAAGTAGTCCGTAGTCCGTAGTCCGTAGTCAGCAGTCAGCAGTCAGCAGTCCGTAGTCAGCAGTCCGTAGTCAGTAGTCCGTGGTCAGTAGTCCGTGGTCCGTGGTCCGTGGTCCGTAGTCCGTAAGCAGGAGTCCGTGGCCAGTTCCGTGGGGTCCCTTGTTGCTACGGACTACGGACTACGGACTACGGACTACGGACTACTGAGCACGGACTACTGACTAAGCCAGTAGCTTGCGAATCACGTTGCCGCTCACGTCGGTCAGTCGAAACTCGCGGCCCTGAAACCTGTACGTCAGCCGGGTGTGGTCCAGTCCCAGCAGGTGAAGCGCTGTGGCATGAAGGTCGTGAACATCTACGGCGTCTTCAGCAGGGTTGTAGCCAAGCTCGTCGGTCGCGCCGACGCTTGCCCCAGCTTTGATTCCCCCTCCCGCAAGCCAGACGGTGAAGGCTCGCGGATGATGATCGCGACCCAGGTATTTCGATCCGAATCGCTCCTCATTCATTGGCGTGCGTCCGAACTCGCCGCCCCAGATGACCAGAGTCGACTCCAGCAACCCGCGCTCACGGAGGTCTGTTAGCAAAGCGGCAGCGGCGCGATCGGTCTCGCGGCAAAGATTGGGCAGAGAGTTCAGCAGATCATCACCGCCGCCCGATCCGTGATGGTCCCATCCGCGATGATAGAGTTGAACGAACCTCACCCCGCGCTCCACGAGCCTGCGCGCAAGCAGGCAGTTGTTGGCAAACGAAGACCGGCCCGTCTCAGTCCCATACATTTTGTGAACCCGCTCCGGCTCCTTAGAGATGTCCGTCAGTTCCGGCACGCTGGTCTGCATGCGATAGGCCATCTCATAAGCTTCAATGCGCGTTGAAATCTCCGCGTCACCCGTATCGTCTAGATGGATCTGATTCAAATCCTTCAACGCATCCAACGACCGGCGCCTCGCGTTGGCGCTCATTCCCGGCGGATTCGAAACGAAAAGGACCGGATCTCCCTGGCGGCGAAACTCGACCCCCTGATAGTAGGTCGGAAGAAACCCGCTGCCCCAGCAAGATTTTCCTCCGTCCGGGTCGCTCAATCCCGACAACAGTACCACGAATCCGGGCAGGTCTCGATTCTCGCTTCCAAGCCCGTAGGTCAGCCACGACCCGATACTCGGACGGCCGATGATCTGATGGCCGGTGTTCATGAAAATCTGCGCCGGCGCGTGATTGAACTGTGTTGTGTGCACGGAGCGGACGAACGCCAGATCGTCAACTATCTGCGCGGTGTGCGGCAAAAGCTCTGACACCGACGCGCCTGACTGGCCATACTGTTTGAACGAATAAGGCGAGCCCAGAAGCTTTGGCGCGCCCTTGATGAAAGCGAAACGCTCACCCCGAATCATCTCCTCGGGAATGTTCTTCCCGTCGTATCGATTGAGGGCGGGCTTGTGATCGAACAGGTCGATCTGGGAAGGCGCTCCGGCCATGAAAAGATAGATGATGTTCTTTGCCTTGGGGGCGAAGTGCGAAGGTTTCGGGGCGAACGGGTCCGATCCCTGGGCAAAAGCCTTCTCGTCAAGCAAGGAAGCCAGCGCCATCGCTCCGAGCGAGAAGCCCGCCTGTTTGAAAAAGTGGCGCCGGGTTATCTGCTTTAATGCTTCCTGACTGAACATGGCGATCTATTCTTTCGTCAGCGATTCATCGAGGTTCAAAAGCACGTTGGCAACCATCGTCCACGCCGCCATCTCGGCCGACTGCGAGTCGTCAAGCGCTGTGGCATAATCATTCAGCAACGCCTTCGCCGCGTTCACGTCTCTCGTAAACCGGGTTATTTCTGCCTCGTAAAGCGAGATCACTCGCTTCACTTCTCCTTCCCGGGGTCGGCGCGACGTGGTGATGCGGAATGCACGAGCCGCGCGAGATCGCGGATCGGCAGGCGCTTCGTTGATAATCCGCTTTGCGAGTGCGCGGGCCGCTTCGAAAAACGCTTCGTCGTTTAATGTGGTGAGCGCCTGAAGCGGAGTGTTCGTGCGAGGGCGTCGAAGTGTGCAGACTTCGCGGCTCGGGGCGTCGAAAGCGGTCATCGCCGGGTGAGGCGAAGTGCGGCGAACGAAGGTGTAGAGGCTGCGACGATAGCGGTCTTCGCCCGCGCTCGTCTGCCACCGTTCGTCGCTATACGGATTGTTCCAGATCCCTTCGGGCTGAAGCGGAAAGACGCTTGGTCCGCCAACCTTTCGGCTCAGAAGGCCGCTCGCGGCAAGCATCGCGTCTCGAACCATTTCGGCTTCCATTCTAAATCTCGGCCCGCGCGCGAGCAGACGATTGTAAGGATCGCGCTCCAGCAATTCCTTGCTCACTCCTGAAGACTGGCGATAGGTAGATGAGGTGACTATCAGGCGATGAAGCGATTTGACGCTCCACTTGTTGCGCATGAACTCGGTCGCCAGCCAGTCGAGCAACTCCGGGTGCGAGGGCTTTGCGCCCTGGGCGCCGAAATCTTCGCTCGTTTCAACCAGCCCTCGGCCGAAAAACTGCTCCCAGAAACGATTCACCGTCACGCGACCGATCAGCGGGTTCTCCTGATTGGCAAGCCATCGAGCCAGTCCCAGCCGATTAGGCATCTCGGTCTCGGGCATTAGGTGAAGAAAGGCCGGCGTACCGGCGAATACTTTTTCGCCCCTCGTGGTGTAGCCGCCTCTGATCCTGAGGTAGGTAGAGGGCCGCTCGAACGAACGACGTTCGGCCATCACCTCGGCGGTCGCTATGCGGAGACCGGCCAGAGACTCTTTCAACTCTTTCAGTCTCTGTCTTGCAGGCCTGAGCGAGGGCGCCACGGCGAGGAAGTACTCCGAGAGATCATCCGTCTGCTCCTGGGTTCGATTCACCGAAGCTGTCATAAGCACACGGAGCAGCGGGGCTGAAACGTTCACGATGCTTTCAGGTTTTGCCGAAGTGGTGATCGAGACCCTGAGTCTCCCGATGGATTGGCGCTGCTTCCCTTTGTGCTTCAGTCTGATTTCAATCAGCGTTCCGCCTGGATAGCCGAACGGAGTCTTTGCGATAAAGACAGCCTGGCGAGGCAACCGCACCTCATCCTTTGTTGCATCGATCGACCAGGCCCTCTTGAGCAGGTCTTCCTTGCTTTCATCGGAACGAACGCCCGCGAACACCAGAGCGGTTTTTTTCGAAGGCTCGACGGCGGACCCGACCTCGACTTCGATACTCTGAAGCGAAAAGTTGCCGTAAGGATCGCGGCCCGGCCCGCCGCGCGGGAGGCTGGGGTCGGGCAGTGCCTCGATCCTGATTGCAGTGATGCCTGAGAGAGCCGCTCGCCCTTTGATCGTGTAAGTATCTTCAGGCTGGCCGGCTCCTCGCGCGAGCAGCGAATTGTCGGGCAGCCTTTCTAACTCGGAGCCTCCGGAGGATCCAAACTCAACCGGCTCGATCGCCACCCATTGATTGCTTGCGGCGGCGATTTCGCTCTCCCATCTCGACTGCTCGCTGCTCAGCTCGGGCGTGATCCTCTTGATCTGTGATTCGAGGAGGGCAATTTCTTTCTGAATTTCATCGCGGCGTATAGCCTGCTCCGGAGTCGGTAGTTGAAGAGTCGGCTCTTTGGCCCATCGCTCGGTGACGTTGGCGCCGGAGTTGGTTTCGATGTTGTACTCGATGTTGTCGAAGAAGGCGAAAAAGCGATAATAGTCCCGCTGCGAGATAGGGTCGTACTTATGATCGTGGCACTGTGCGCACGCGAGTGTGCTTCCGAGCCAAACTGCTGCGGTGGTGTTCACTCGATCGATGATCGTCTCCCACCGGGCTTCTTCCGGGTCGACCCCGCCTTCCTGGTTGAGAAGCGTGTTTCGATGAAAGCCGGAGGCGATCTTCTGACTGATTGTGGCATTCGGGAGCATGTCGCCCGCGATCTGCTCGATGGTGAACTGATCGAAAGGCATATCGCTGTTGAATGCATTGATGACCCAGTCGCGATATTTCCACATCACGCGGCGCTTGTCTTTCTCATAACCGTTCGTGTCCGCGTATCGCGCAAGGTCGAGCCAGGGCCGCGCCCATCGCTCGCCGTATTGAGGGGAAGCGAGCAGCCGGTCGACCACTTTTTCATAAGCCCGCGGGTCGGCGTCGGCCTCAAAGGCGTCCAACTCCTGAATAGACGGAGGCAATCCCGTAAGATCGAGCGAGACGCGGCGCAGCAAAGTCTCTTTTGAAGCCTCGGGCGATGGCTTGAAACCTTCGCTTTGAAGTCGCGCCAGAATGAATCGGTCGATGGCGTTGCGGGCCCACCCGGTGTCTTTGACCTGCGGCTCGGCGTGCCGAACGGGTTTGACGTAAGCCCAGTGCTTTTGAGGTTGTGTCCCAGCGATTGGGAGTGATTCATCAGGCCAAACGGCGCCCTGATCGATCCACGCACGAATGAGAGCGATCTGTTTGTCTGTCAGAGGGGGGCCGCCCATGGGCATCCGGGCCAGACCGCGCTCCCCGAGGATGCGCTCCATCAATCGACTCGTGTTGCCATCTCCGGGGATAATCACCGCGCCTGAAAAGCCGCCTTTCATGGCAGCCTTCTTGTCATCGAGCCGCAATCGCCCCGAGATGTTGCTCGCGCTATGGCACGAATAGCATGATGTCTGAAAAATCGGGCGAATCTCGAGAAGAAAATCTACCTTTTGATCGGCCCGATGCCGCGAGCTGGAATAGGCTGCAAAGCTTGAAGCCATGACGCACGCGAAAACAACCAGGCACTTGAAGAGCTTCGTGTGCCCTGCTCCGCAGCCGGGCGATTTGTTCTCGCGCTTAGACACTCGTATTGCTAATAGAATATGGAGTTCGTACATCTGATTACTTATTCCACAGAATGTCAAGTGCATACAAACCCTGCCTCTTCGATTGCACTATGTCTCTTGACGTCTGACGTCCTCAAGCAAGCTCAGTACGAATTGCCTTTAATGCCGCGTCAATATCCTTCTCGGTGTTGAAAATGTGCGGCGAGATGCGAATTCCGTTAAACCACCTTTTCTCTGCGACCTTAATCACGATTCCGTATTTTTTTAGCAAGAGATCGCGGAAAGCGCCGCTGTTTACCGAGTCAGGAAGCTTGAACGTCACAAGCGCCGTCGTGAGAGGCCCGGGCGGCGGACTTACCATTTGAATCTTTGAGATTCTGGTGAGACCTGCATAGGCCCTGTCGCGCAGTTCGATGATGCGTTTCTCAACCGTCGCCATGCAAAGCCCCTGACCGGCGACAGTGTACAAGTTACTCCATGGAACCTGTAACTATTTCCGGCCCATTACTGTAAGAATTGACAGTATCAGCACTCGCAAAAGCTACTAAAATAGCGTCGTAATAATGCCAAAACAACTTAGTCCACGTGTCAAAAACTTGTCCTACCAATAAGTGACGGGGGTAGAAAATGAAACCATCCGCGATTCTGGCGGTCGCTCTTTGCGCATTACTGGCAATCACCTCACAACTGTCCTCAACTTCTGCTTCGCCACAGAAGGCGAGGAAGAATCGGTCCAGCCCAACAAGTGCCTTCGCTGCGTTGTCGACTGTAGCGCAGGATGCAACGGCGCTCGGCGGTATCATAGCGGTCGACTATCAGGAAGTAACTGATAGCCTGATCGTCTCTGTCCATTACTTTGATGGACAACCCAACAACTTCGTCCGTGTCACACGCGCTGGAGTTATCACGCAGTTCTCCACGGCAAGCGGATTTCCGGACGAAGTGCCAGTCGTGGTTGCGCCAAGCCAGAATTGCAACGGTACGGGTTTAAGCGCCGGCGGCTTTACGGTCGGCGAAGTCTTCACGGCGTCTGGGCGTGACTCTGCATCGGGACTTGCAACGATTGCTCGTTTCTCTGTCGACGGAAGCTCCATGCAGAAGGCATTCGCAACGCTGCCAGGCGAATTGGGACTGGTGTACGGTCTGTACTTCGACAGATCTGGAAACTTCAGCGGAGACTTGTTGGTGTGCACGACCACCGGGGGCATCTATCGAGTGAATTCTTCAGGCACTGTAACCTTGGTCGCCCGTCACCCGACTAACGGAAACGTTGAATCAATCATTTCACTGCCCAACGACTCAAGGTTTGGCCCTCTTTCCGGGAAGATACTTGTTGGTGGAACCGAGTTGGGAAATCCCCCAACGGGCGAAACCAATATCCTTGCGGTTGATCCCATCGATGCCATGCATCCGATGGGGACCTTCACCACCTACAGTGTACCGGATATTATCGAGCCTGAAGGCTTTAGAATCGTTCCTGCGGTGGGAGACTTCTTTGGCACCGACTTCCAGACTCACTCTCTGGTTACAGCGCCCGCAGCCGGCTTTGCAAGCATAGTAGGAGATCTCGTGGTAGTTTCCGAGGGCGAGATTGATCCTAATACGAAGACAGCGAAGATGTTCGACGTTGTATGGGATCCGGTCAACAATAATCTGAAGACAACCGAAATCCCCGGCGGGAGCGTTTTTCAGTACGAAGGAATGACCTTCTCGTGCGGTTGCGTTTCTGCCACTCTCTCGTGTCCGGGAGACATTTGCATTCAAAGCGGCGCTCCCGCCCCTGTCACATACACGACGCCCGTGACTAGCGCCGGAAGACCGGCGCTGTGTTCTCCGCCTTTGGGATCGGTTTTCCCGCTTGGAACGACTGTAGTCACATGCACAGCGCCCGGCGGTTGCGGCGGCGAGGATTTGGTTTGCAGCTTTAACGTTACTTTGGCTTCACAAACCCTCACGGTAATTGATTTTGGTGGGAGCGGCAGCTCTTTCACGATCAATCTCGCGACCGGGGAATATACCTTCACTTGTGGTGATGGCTTCTCAGTCAGCGGAATCGGGATGATCCGCATTCATGGAAGCATTATTACTTTGGAGGACATGACGGATGACCACTGCGTCCTCATTATTATCGACCTTAGCGTTGGACGAGCAATCGCGACATTGAAGTCGCCAATGGCCACGCTACGATGTACCGTACAAGGGCGCAATCTGCAGCTTAACCTTTGCATGTAGCTGATTAGCCGTCGTACCGGCTCAACGTTACTGGTCGGCGCGGGTATCAGTGGCTAATATCGGAGCCACTGTGCTCGCGCCATTCAGTTCAGGGCGCTCTATCCCGAACGGCTCCAAACCCTTCCGCGAATCCAGTTTAAGTTTTCGAATATTGTCCTCATTCTTTCGGCTGACGGTTTATCTTGCAACTTATCTTACAGCACAGCTACAATCGGCCCTCCTCAGAATTCATAATAGGTTTGCTACAGAGAACCTGACCCTAATCAAATTGCAGATGAGGTGAATCTACTGTGAACAGATGCCTAAACAATGCGAAGCTCGCTCGTATCCTTGCGCTTGGTCTGCTCTTCCAGGTAATGCTTGCCCCGTACGCGCATGCTTGGGGACCAACCGGCCACCGCGTCGTCGCGGAGATAGCGCAGCGCCACCTGACGCCCGCCGCGCAGGCCAAAGTGTCTGCCCTTCTCGGCGGACGGTCTCTCGCCGATGTAGCGAACTGGCCCGACGAACTGCGCTCCGACGCCCGGTTCGATAAGTACAAGCCCCTCCACTTCGCCACCGTTCCTAACGGCGTCGCCAGCTACCGTGACGCGAAGAAGTCTCCTTGCGGCGACTTGGTGGTCGCCATCGATGCCTTGACTGCCTTCCTCCGCACCGGGTCGCGCGAGGCTCTCTTCTCGGTGAAGGCGCTGTCCGACAAGAGTGACGGCACCGCCAAAGGGGCGTGCAACCCCCAGGAAACCAATCCCATCTCCCCCGACACCGCGCTCCGGTTTCTGGTACACCTGATGGGCGACCTTCATCAGCCACTCCACGTCGGCGGAACCGATATGGGCGGCAATGCTGTCAGCGTCAACTGGATGGACCGATGGAAGACCAATCTCCATTCCACTTGGGACGACGAGATGGTGGACTTCGAACGGTTCGACTACACCGAGTATGCGCGTTTTCTGGATCGTGCCAGCGAGGCCGACGCGGCCCGCTGGCTGACCGGTGATACGATCTCCTACGCGGATGAGGCGATCTCGATGCGGTCGAAACTATATCTATTTTCCGACGACTCGATTACGCCCCGCGCCGTTAAGACGCCGGTCCATAAAATCTCATACCAATACATAGGAGCGCAGCGTGACCGTATGCGCGAGCAGCTATTGAAGGGAGGGCTGCGCCTGGCCGGTGTTCTCAACGCAATCTTCCAATAGAGTTCGCGCGACAGCGCGTCGGTCAAGCTCTACTGGTTGGGGGCTCTTCCTCGGTCGCGATGATCTGGATCTTTTGGCTCGCCGGTTCATTGTAGAGCGACTACACCGGAAGTGCGCGTGAAATCGAATGAAGATAATTACCGAATCTTGCGTTCAGTTCCGTCTTGCTGGGCGGGTGCTTGTGTGACTGGTTGTGTGACAGCCGCGTCGGCAGCCTCAAGGAGACGCAGCCTGAACCAGAACACTGCACGGCGGCCCAACACTCGGGAAAATAACAACGAGGATAGGTGGAAAGATTGCGCGCGGTGTCAGACTCTGACTCTGCTTATCGGGGTTGGAATCACTGCCTTCCAGCCATTCTTCAAATCCTCAGTACGCACAAGCTGCCTCCAGTCGTCTGGCGAAAGCCGTTCATCAGAGACTGCCCTGAGCTCACTACTCTCTAACCTCTAAATAAATAACTCTGCTGATACATGGAAGAATTCAGCAAGAGCCTTTGCGTTACGCTTGCTGATCGAACGCTTGCCGCTCAGGATCTCCGATGTGAGACCCTTGGAGCCGATGACCTCCCAGAGATCTTTTGGCTGAAGACTCCGAGCTTCCATCAGGTGAGCGATTAGACTGAGCGGCGTTGAACGTCTGCCCTTCTCGATCTTGTAATGTTCCTGCTCGAACTTTTCGATCAGGGTGACAAGCAGATCAAGCAACGCGCCTTCTTCTGCGGAGAGGTTGTCCTCCCCTTTGTCCATAAGACTCTCAACGATCTTAAGCATCCGATCATTTTCCGCTTCGGTGTTGATCGTTTGCGGGAGGGTCTTGGCCAGAAGACGGGAATACCTCTTCGGATCGATCCGCGTGCTAGCACTTGCAGTCATTTTTCCAAGCCTCCTTGTCATACTCTTTGTGAGTAAGAATGAAACGGACATAAACAATCTGGCGACGGAACGCAATCTTAGCGATCAGCCGAAACTTGTTCCCACCGACGTTGAAAACAACGCAATTCCCAACCAAGTCGGCGCGTGGGAACGTCGTCTGGACTTCTACTAAGTTGTGCCAGTCCGCCGTCTTTACAATCCGATACCAGTCATCAAGCGGCTGATTAGCAGCCCTATGCCGTTTCGCAAATTCTATTATTGCCCGACGACTGATTATTCGCACAAGTGGAATGTTCTCATAATGAGAACCGATTGTCAAGGCTATAAGTTCACAAAA
>DASRIZ010000552.1:0-3569 GCA_035649735.1 Blastocatellia bacterium
CCGCTGTTCTGCGCCGCTTCGGCTCCCGATCTAGCGTTATCGCCGCGGTTCTCCAGGTACTTTTTGAATTCGTCGACCCCATCTTCCACTTTCTTGATCTGGTCGCCGACCGCGGCTTTGCTGAAGCTTCCGGCCTGCGACCGCGCGTAGCCGGCTGTTAAGAACACCAGTACTGCAGCCGGCAGTATGGCGCGCATGGTCATTCTTGCCACGAACATTCGGATCAATTTCATCGTTCGCCTCCTAGTGACGACAGCCGTTTCGGGATAGCTTCAAGGTGACCTAACAGCGTGTCGAAAATGAAGATCTTCAAGAACTGTAATACTAGGTAGGTCGGGCACAAGTGCCGTTGTGAACTTTTGGAAACCTGCTTGGTATTACAGTCGTTTGCCCTCGGCAGTCAGTCCGACGATCAATGTCGAGACCTCCCGACCGACCGCGCCCAGAAATTGCGTTGAGGATATATATGAACCCAGGAAGAAGTGCAAAGGCTGAGACCGCAAAACAGACTGATCATGAAGAAATCCGCACCGGACGTGGAGCGGATGCGATCGCCCAAGCCGTGGTTGACAACTTGCGTTATTTGCAAGGCAAGCTGCCGCTGCAGGCGACTCGCCATGACTGGTACATGGCTCTCGCATATTCAGTTCGCGACCGGATGCTCGAGAGCTATATCAAAACCTTGGAAGCTGTCATCGCAGCGAATATCCCCGTGCGAGGAGTCGCGTACCTCTCGGCTGAATTTTTGATGGGACCACAGCTTGGCAATAGCTTGATCAACCTCGGAATCTGGGAGGCAAGCGAGGAGGCCGTATCCAAAGTCGGACAAAATCTAGCTGATCTTCTGGAACAGGAGGAAGAACCGGGACTCGGCAACGGCGGTCTCGGCCGCTTAGCCGCTTGCTATATGGATTCTCTGGCGACGCTCAAGATTCCCGCCATCGGCTACGGAATACGCTATGAATTCGGCATCTTCGATCAGGCAATTCGCGACGGCTGGCAAGTCGAACTTACAGATAAGTGGCTGCGCTTCGGCAATCCCTGGGAAATCGTCCGTACGGAGATCAACTTCGAAGTGAAGTTCGGCGGGCACACGGAGCCTTACCGTGATGAGCGGGGGAGCTACAGAGTCCGTTGGCTGCCCGAAAAGACAGTGAAGGGTGTCGCCTACGACACTCCGGTGCCCGGTTATCAAGTACCGACCACAAACCTGCTGCGATTATGGAAGGCCGAGGCTGCCGAATCGTTCGATTTCGAAGCGTTTAACGTCGGCGATTATTACGGCGCGGTACATGAAAAAATGGTTTCGGAAACGATCTCCAAGGTCCTCTATCCGAACGACGAGCCCGAAGCGGGGAAGCGACTGCGACTTGAACAGCAGTATTTCTTTGTCTCTTGCTCGCTCCAGGACATGATCCGCCTGCATCTGATACGGGGAAAGAAACTGGAAGAGTTTCATTTGACCTGGGCCGCCCAATTAAACGATACCCATCCGTCGATCGCGGTGGCCGAGTTGATGCGACTCCTGGTAGACGAGCACCTGATGGACTGGGATCAGGCCTGGGAGATCACGCGGCTAACTTGCGCGTACACGAATCACACACTTCTTGCAGAAGCCCTCGAGAAGTGGCCACTGTCACTCTTCGGAAGTGTGTTGCCGCGCCATCTGGAAATCGTCTATGAGATCAACCGCCGCTTCCTTGATGAATTACGGTCGCGCCATCCCGGTGACGATCAGTTGCTCAGGCGCCTGTCGCTGATCGACGAAACCGGCGATAAGTATCTGCGCATGGCCCATCTTGCCAGCGTGGGCAGCCACGCGATTAACGGGGTCGCGGCTCTCCATAGCGAACTGCTAAAACAGACCGTGCTCCGCGACTTCTATGCCGTTGCGCCGGAAAAGTTCGTTAACGTAACGAATGGCGTCACCCCGCGACGGTGGATTGTGCTCAGCAATCCTAAACTGAGCACGTTGATCACCAGCAAGATCGGCGACGGATGGATCTCAGATCTGGAAGGACAGCTTCAACAGCTCGAACCTCTGGCCACCGACCCCGGTTTCCGACGCGATTGGCAAGCGGTAAAGGCTGCCAACAAGCAAGCCTTGGCCGGTTTCATTAAAGAGCGCACCGGCATTGCCGTGGATCCGAAATCGCTTTTTGATATCCAGGTTAAGCGGTTGCACGAGTACAAGCGCCAGCACCTGAACGTGTTGTACGTGATCACCTTGTATAACCAGCTAAAGCGTGTTTCCACCGCAGGTGTCACGCCACGCACGGTGATGTTCGGCGGCAAAGCGGCTCCCGGATACCGAATGGCCAAACTGATTATCAAACTCATCAACTCGGTTGCTCAGGTTGTCAATCAGGATCCAACGGTCTCCGAGGTTCTCAAGGTGGTTTTTATGCCGGACTTCAACGTCAAGAACGGCCTGCGCGTTTACCCCGCCGCGGACCTTTCGGAACAGATCTCCACGGCAGGCAAAGAGGCCTCGGGCACGGGCAACATGAAGTTTTCGATGAATGGCGCATTGACGATCGGTACCTTGGACGGAGCAAACGTCGAGATTCGCGACGCTGTGGGCCATGAGAATTTCTTTTTATTCGGCCTGACTACTGAAGAAGTCGCACATCAAAAGGCGAACGGCTACAACCCACGCAGCCTCTACGAGGCGAACCCAGCTTTGCGCGAGACGATGGACCTCATCGATTCCGGATTTTTTTCAAACGGCGATCGTGAGCTTTTTCGCCCGTTAGTCGAATCGCTGCTCAACCGAGACGAATACATGCTCTTTGCCGATTATCAGAGTTATGTAGACTGCCAACAACGAGTGAGCGAAGCGTACCGCGATCAGGAAAACTGGACGCGCATGTCGATTCTCAATAGTGCCAGAGTCGGCCGGTTCTCTTCTGATCGATCCATTCGGGACTACTGCCGAGACATCTGGCACGTAAGCCCGGTCACGATAGACGAGAGAGAAAAATGAACGCCTCTGTCAAACAAGCGGTGAGCGCTCAAGAAGCTTGCGCCCCTCTGGGCGCCACTGTTTACCCGGAGGGCGTCAACTTCAGTGTCTTTTCTAAGAACGCCAGGTCTGTTGAACTTTTATTGTTCGATGATGTGAATTCCGCACAACCGGCCAAGACGATCTCTCTCGATGCCGACCGGCACCGCACGTATCACTATTGGCATGTCTTTGTTCCGGGGCTCAAGACTGGGCAGATTTATGCGTACCGAGCATACGGTGAATTTGTGCCGGAACGTGGTCTTCGTTTCGATGGCGAGAAGGTTCTCCTCGATCCTTATGGTCTTGGCTTGGCGGTCCCAAAAGCGTACAACCGCAAAGCCCTGAAAGAGTCCGGCGACATCACAGCAATTGCGATGAAAAGCGTCGTGGCCGATCCCAATCATTATGACTGGGAGGGCGACGTGCCGCTCAAGCGGCCGTTTGCGGAGACGGTGATTTACGAGCTTCACGTGCGGGGGTTCACGTGCCATCCAAGCTCAGGCCTAGCCTCCGAAAAGCGCGGTACCTACGCTGGATTGATCGAGAAGATCCCCTATCTCAA
>DASRIZ010000553.1:0-3767 GCA_035649735.1 Blastocatellia bacterium
GTATCAGAGTGTAGGGGAAATGCTGTCGGGCTTGCGGCAGGTGGGGCGGGCAGTAGGCCTTCTAGGCTCGGGCGCTTCGGAGGGGGCAGTAATTCCGTATGTGCCGCTGCCGTGGCGCTCGGCCAGGCGATGGACGTGGGCGATGATCCTGTTGGTGTTGGCGCTGCTAATCGCCGTTGGTCTGTGGTTTTTCTCCCTGCGCACGGCACCGCAACCGCCCCTTCACATCCAGTCGCTAGTGGTGCTGCCGCTGGAGAATCTGTCGGGCGATCCTCAGCAGGAATACTTCGCTGACGGGATGACCGACGCGCTGATCGGAGACCTGGCCAAGATCGGGGCCCTACACGTCATCTCCCGGACTTCGGCCATGCACTACAAGGGGACGAAGAAATCGCTGCCGGAAATCGCGCGCGAGTTGAAGGTTGATGCAGTTGTCGAGGGCACGGTGCAGCGCGCCGGCGACCGCGTGGGCGTCCGAGTGCAATTGATCCAGGCCTCCACCGACCGGCATTTGTGGGTCGAAACCTATGAACGTGACTTGCGCGACGTGCTGGGGCTGCAGAGCGAAATCGCGCACGCCATCGCTCGCGAGATTCAGGCTAAGATCACATCCGCCGAACAAGTGCGTCTAGCCGGTAATCGCTCGGTCAATCGCAAGGCATTTGATGACCACCTGCAAGGCCGCTACCTCTATTGGCACATGCGGACGAAAGAGAATTTAGAAAAAGCAATCGAGTATTTCCAAAGCGCGATCAGCGCGGACCCCACCTATGCTCCGGCTTACGTGGGATTGGCTGACTGTTACAATCTACTGGGAACGGAACAGATCGGTGCGCTGCCGCCCATAGAGGCGAGGCGGAAGGCTGAGTAAGCAGTCGGGAAGGCCCTCGAGTTGGATGGCGAACTGGCTGAAGCTCACGCCGCGCTCGGCTGGGTGAAGCACTTCGACTGGGAATGGGCAGCGGCTGAGCGAGAGTTCCAGCTCGCAATTGAGCTCAACCCAAACCACGCAAACGGCCACCTTTTCTATGCGGGCTTTCTTGCTTCGAGTGGCCGTCTGGAAGAAGGTATCAGAGAGGTGAATCGCGCGCAGGAGTTAGACCCGTTCTCGCTCGCCATCAGCGCGCAACGAGGATTCATACTCGAGAACGCGCGCCGGTACGACGAAGCGATTGAGCAACTACGCCGCGTCATCGCCATGGATCCGAACCATTATCCGGCGTACTGGTATCTCGGACATACCTATGCGGCGGATGGGCAATTTAATGAAGCCATCGCGGCGTCAGAAAGAGCCGCTGCTTTATCAGGCAGAGCGCCGGGATCGCTCGGATTCCTGGGGCTGGCTTATGGCCTCGCCGGGCGTAAAGATGAGGCCAACAAGGTGTTAAAGGAGTTGCTCGAACTCAAGCGTCGGCGCTACGTGTCGCCGCCAGCACTGGCAAACGTCTATATTGGGCTTGGCGATAAGGATCAAGTGTTCTTCTGGCTGGAGAAAGCCTATCAAGAGCGCTCAAATTATATGGCTTGGCTGAAGGTTTTCCCATTGCATGATCCGCTCCGCTCCGACCCCAGGTTTGATGATCTGCTGCGTCGCATCGGGCTGGCCCACTGATAAGGATGAAGCTTTCAGCCCGCTGATCAAGCAGAGCTGAGGGGCCAAACGACCAGAGGATCATGCACACGAATTTCGAGTATGCTCACACGGATAGTTAGAACATGTTTTAAGCGATTAGCGTGAGTGAAGCGCTGTTCGATGTTGAGCGCGGGATAACAACGTCGACTTCGGACCTTCATCTCGTATCCGTCAGGACGCACACGGGACTCATTGTTGAGCCTGTCGGGTTGCTTCGCACGACCACGTAGCGAAAAGTTTCCCACCTAATGTGAGGAATCCCCTCTCGGCAGCGGAAAATCTTCGCTGCGGATGTTAACGATGTCGCAGGAATCTGCTGCCAGCCTTTTCACCGCGCGCTCGACTTCTTCGATCTCAGTAGCTGATAGATATTCGAGCCAATCGAGACGACGCGATAGATCTGGGCCATACCAGGCGGATGGTCCCTGGATTTCGGGCGGCAAGCGTAATAGTGTTTGCGACATTGCAGGATGAGTGATCGTTCGAGGTCAGGTTAAGGTATTACGATCCGTGGTTGCAACAAGAGTTGCTTGTTTGGTCGGAAAATCGCAGAAACTCGGTTCAGGAGGATGTCACAATTCCGCGAGCCCTACAGCGTAGACATTCACCCGATATGAACAAGCTAATGGCAATCATCAAACGCGAGTACCTGTCACGGATTAAAACCACGGGCTTTGTGGTAGGAACAACTTTGACACCGCTGCTGATGATTTGCTTGTCCCTGCTACCAGCTCTTCTGTTTAGCAAAGAATCGCGGACAGACTACCACGTGGTTGTTCTCGATCAGACTGACGATGTCGCGGTGTATCAAGGAGCTGAGAAATTTCTGGTCGGGTCTGGCCGCTTCCGAGTCCGGCGCGAAGCTCTTAATGAAACTCATCTTGAATCCCGCAAAAGGGAATTGAATAAGGAGATCGGCGAACACAGGCTAAATGCTTACATAGTGGTCCCGGCAGCGGTGTTGGATGAGGGAAGAATTGCTTATCACTCCAAAGGTCTGGGCGATTTCGTTACTGAAGTGCGCATCGAAAATGCGTTCAATGCCGCGGTCATCGAGCAGCGGATGATCCGGGCGGGCGTAAATGCCGCACGAGTCGGTGAGTTGAACAAAAAGATTGAGATGGAAAAGTTCAACGAACGCGGCGAGGGCGAGGACAGGTTGAGGATAACAATGGCTTTCCTGCTGATCGGTATCCTCTGCCTTGGTATTTTGATCTACGGCGTTCACGTTATGAGCGCGGTTATTGAAGAGAAGCAGTCACGCATCATCGAACTGCTGCTCTCGTCTGTCAGGCCCTTCCCGTTGATGCTGGGCAAGCTGGTTGGCGTCGGTCTGGTCGGTCTGACACAGTTTGTTGTTTGGGCTGGGTGTGCTGTCGTTCTCAGTGGTCTGGCGGCCGCCCAGGCCGTAACATTTGGTTTATTCAACTTGCCGCGGATTTCAGTCCCGCTAATGATCTTTTTCGTCGGGTATTTTCTGTTGGGATATTTCTTGTACGCGTCCTTGTATTTAATAACCGGAGCAATAGTCTCAAATGAAGAAGACGGGCAAAACGCGCAATTCCCGCTGATGATCCTAATCTTGTTAGCTCCGGTAGCTACAATCTTCGTCTGGCGTAATCCGGGCGACGTGGTTGCCGTGGTAGTTTCTCTGATTCCTTTCTTTAGTCCGAGTGCGATGTTTTTTCGGATCGCGATTCAGCAGCCACCCTGGTGGCAGATTGCACTTTCATTTGTACTGATGATCGGTACGGTATTGGCGGCTGTTTGGCTGGCGGCGAAGATTTACCGAATGGGCGCGTTGATGTATGGCAAGCCTCCCACGTTGACGGAACTGGCCAAATGGGTGAAGTATCGCGGTTCTTAAAACCGATTTAACATGACGGGTGAATTACCAATGCCCGACGTGACAATGCCTCACTTCAACCGCATCGTCGGATCGCCCAGCAACACCCACGTCCGTCTGATGTCGCCATCGCTGATTGCAGATTTCGCAGGCCGCGATGTGAATAACAGATACTGATCATAAATCAACGGGCCCCATACCGATTGAGATCGCTGATCAACACTACGTCGTGCTTCCAGGCGCCGCGAATGACGGCGAAGAATTGGCCATCAATCGAATAGCCGAAAT
>DASRIZ010000554.1:0-27714 GCA_035649735.1 Blastocatellia bacterium
AATCGATGACCTGGCTGGTCTGGCGATGTTCTGTCGAGAAGAACATCTCTGGTTTCACGTCGACGGGGCTTTCGGTGCGTTGGCGAGAATATCCCCCTCTCTTGCGCCATTGGTTGACGGCATCGAACAGGCGGATTCACTGGCATTTGATCTTCACAAATGGATGTATCTGCCCTTTGAAATAGCTTGCGTGCTGGTACGTGATGCGAAGGCACATACCGATGCGTTCACGCTCACACCAAGTTATCTCGCCGAGACTTCAAGGGGAGTGATAGCTGGAGGGCTCCCATTCGCAGAGCGCGGTCTCGAACTGACTCGCAGTTTTCGCGCTCTGAAAGTTTGGATGTCGATCAAGACGCACGGTATCAGCGCGTTCGCAAGGCTCATCGAACAAAACGTAAGCCAGGCGCTCTATTGCGCGGAACTGGTCCAGGCTCATCCCGATCTGGAACTCCTGGCGCCGGTGGCGCTCAACATCGTTTGTTTCAGGTTCGCTCCCAGGGAGTCGACAGCCGACGAGCTCGACGGCATCAATGAGGAAATTCTTTTGCGGGTCCAGGAGAGCGGGCTGGCAGTGCCATCAAGCACCGTTATCGGCGGCAAGTTCGCGCTGCGCGTTGCAATCACCAATCACCGGAGCAAGCGATCGGATTTCGAGCTGTTCATCAACGCGGTGGTTGAACTTGGCCACGGGGTCGTCACTGAACGCCGCCAGCACATTACTCAGACGCGACAGTGAGCCACTCCGCGTTTCTCGAAGTACTGTTGATGATAATCCTCAGCCGCCCAGAACTGCGCAGCGGGCGCGATCTCGGTAACCACGTCGCGCGAGTATTTGCCTGACGCTTGAAGTCGTTCTTTGGACGCCCGCGCCGCGGCTTCCTCATCCGCGTTGTGAAAGAAGATCACCGATCTATATTGCGATCCGATGTCCGGGCCCTGTCGATTGAGTGTGGTCGGGTCGTGAACTTCCCAAAACACGTCAAGCAATTGATCATACGAGACCCGCGCGGGGTCATAAGTCACCTCAACGCTCTCAGCGTGTCCGGTTCTGCCTGAGCAGACGTCCTGATAAGTCGGGTTATCGAACCAGCCTCCGCTGTAGCCCACTCGCGTGGATAAGACACCATCGACGTCGCGAAACGCCGCCTCGACTCCCCAGAAACATCCCGCTCCAAAAGTTGCGATTGCCATTTTTATGACTCACTTTCTAAGAGGTATATGAATTGTTGTCATTGGTTTCGGAAAACACAAGCGGCTGGCAATGTCTTATCTTGTGTTTTGCTTCCAGAAGAAGGCGAAACGGGGCAGCACACCAACGGTCCGAACCCTTCTGAATCCGAGCACCGAAGGACTGGCCTGGGTTCTCGGGGCTCGTTTAACACTGACCCCCAAGAATGGGGAAATTCTTACACGGCGCGGCGGTAATCTTTACGTTTGATTTGTTCAAGCTTGTACGAGCCAAATCCCGTTTTACCAGTGTTTTCCCGTCTTTTCTGTAACAGCAACCTGCGGCATAGTTCTTGCCCAATCGGCGGTGGGGCAGAGATACGGGTGATGATAAATCACTTCCGGTCTCTTAATGCGGTTATCGTGGTGAGGACGGTAACCACAATAGGCGATGCGGAACGTTTCTCTGCATCGCCTTTTTATAATTCATCAAGTCGGAGTGAACAATCTTGAAAAGACTCACGCTACTGGCGGCTGTGACGGCAGTGGTCGCGCTCACCTGCGCTGGATGCGCGACAAAGAAATATGTGCGAAACCAAGTCGGCGAGCGAGTCACGCCGCTTGAACACCGAACCGGCGAGTTGGAGGAGACATCGCGGCGCAACACCCAGGACATCGGGCGGCTCTCGGCCGACATCACCGATGTGCGGGGCAAGGCTGATCGCGCGCAGTCGCAAGCGGATACCGCATTGAACCGGGCTGACCAAGCCAACACTCGGGTGACCGGCGCAGAGCGAACGGTGAGCGATCTGCGGGCAAATCTCGACAGCTATACGCTTCAGAACACGGCTTCGGTGCGATTCAACTTCGACAGTTACGAGCTGACGCCTGAAGCAAAAGACGCGTTGAATCAGTTGGCGTCGCAGATAAAAGACCGGGACAACTTTATCCTCGAGATCCAGGGTTTTGCCGATTGGGTGGGCAGCGACGCTTACAACAATCAGCTAACCCAACGCCGCGCCGATGCCGTTCGCCGTTACATTGCCGAGCAGCACAACATTGCGCTGTTCCGAATGCACATACTTGGATTTGGAGAGGTCCGGCCAGTTGCTGACAACAAGACCCCCGAAGGCCGCGCCGAGAATCGCCGCGTCGAGATTCGATTGCTGACTCGAAACATCAGCGGCGCCGCGACCGCGCAGACCAAGTCTGGAACGCAACGATAGATTTCTCTCTCAGCGGTCGAGCAGGCTAGAACCAAGCCCTCGATCCAAGCCCCCCGCGAAGGCGGACCCTAAACGGGTCCGCCTTTTTTTTCGACCTGCAGGTGCAAAACGAAAGAACGAATGAATTCGTTACTACGTGATAAGAAACGATGGAATTACGTTGCCTTGACGCCTTTGGTGCGAAGACAATAATTTGTTTTTGTTTACCTACGGCGACTTTCAAATCTTTGAGCGAGCGTTGGAATCAATCGACCAGGTCTGACAGGAGTGTTTTTGGCAAAGACTAAATCCAATCGTACAAAGATGCACTGCTACGAACATCCTCGACCTGCTTTGACGGTCGACATCGCTCTTTTTCACCGCTCCGCTAATCGACTCGAGGTATTGCTTATCAAGAGGGCTCGCGAACCGTTCAAGGGACTATGGGCTTTTCCAGGCGGCTTTGTGGATGCGGATGAGTCTCTTGAAGATGCAGCGGCGAGAGAACTCCTTGAAGAAACCGGGGTAAGCCGAATTCCTTTGGAACAGATCGGCGCCTTCGGCGACCCAGGTCGGGATCCGCGCAGTCATACGGTTAGCGTGGTGTTCGCGGGGATGCTCGATCGACGCATCGATGTTTGCGCGGCGGACGATGCAGCGGACGCTGCCTGGCATTCGGCAAGACGCCCGCCGGAACTGGCGTTTGATCATCGCAAGATTCTGCGCTTTGCGCTGAAACGAATCAAAAGCCTGCAATAGGGAGCGAAACCGGGCGATGAGCGAGACACTCGAAGAAAGGGCTGCGGTGGAGCCGGGCGCGTCTCAGCTTCACGTTGCTCTGATAGAGCCGGAGATCCCGCCGAATACCGGGAACATCGCGCGATTGTGCGCTGCGACGCTTACGCCGCTGCACCTTGTAGGAAAGCTCGGGTTTCGCACCGATGATAAGGCGGTTCGGCGCGCCGGGCTCGATTACTGGCGCGAGGTTGAGATTCACTATCACTTGAATATCGAAGCGTTATACCGGGCGTTGCCTGGTTCTCGCTTTTTATATTTCACGACAAAGGCGGAGCGTGTCTATACGTCTTACCGCTACGCTGCCGGCGATTGTCTTGTGTTTGGGAGTGAGACTCGCGGTCTGCCAGAAGGATTGCTGCACGCAAATTGGGAGCGAGCTTTGACGATTCCGATGGTAAATCATCGGGTACGTTCGCTTAACCTGGCGACATCCGTGGGAATCGTTCTCTACGAGGCGCTGAGGCAGTTCAGAGTTCAACCTTCAGGCAACTGAGATCGGTCGTTGAACTCTGAACGAATGTTTCAGAATCTTGCAGTTGAGAACAGATCTGACCGCTCACCGGTTGTTGGGTTGAATACTCTGACCGAAACCGCGACGCCTGCCGGGAAAGTTCGCTTCATAGGTTTCTTGCCCAGGAAAACGGTCAAATGAGTCAACGTACCGTTAGCCAGCGCATACGAGCTATCGTAATCAGCAGCGGCTGGAACCGGCACGCCATTGACTTCGATGACCGCTGAACCGTTTGCGAACCCAAGCCCGTCCACGGTCAGCACTTTCTTTGTGAAGTTAACGCCGATCACCTCCGGCGGTTGTGGCGCCGGAATTCTGTTGATCAAGGCATCATAAGCGCTCGCGCGTCCAGAGCGCGCCAGCCTCGAGACCAACGAGGGCAGGGGTTGCGAGGTATCAACAATCCGCTGCTTGACCTGCGCTGGAGTTAAGAAAGGATCATTCGCCCAGAGCAGCACAGCTATACCTGACACGTAAGGCGTAGCCATCGAGGTTCCGCTGAATGAGGTATAGCCCACGGTCGGATGGGTGCTGATGATCGAGACGCCCGGAGCAGCCAGGCTCACCGATGAGTGGCCGAAGTTTGAGAAAGAAGCCAATGAGCCGCCCTGCGACACGGCAGCAACCGAGATAGCGTTTGGCTGATCAATCGAATAGCTGGACGGAAAGTCTGGTGTTACATCAGTATCATCGCCGGAGTTACCCGCGGCACATACAAAAAGGATCCCCGCGTTGTTGGCATCGGCTATTGCCTGACGCAGAGACTGCGATTCGCTGCCACCGCCCCAACTTGCATTGATCACTCTCACGTTGACACCGCGGTTCCTCATGTCTATCGCGTAATAGATCCCCCTGACTGCGTTCGAAGTTGCGCCTTTGCCATTCGTCCCACCGAGGAACTTCACCGACATGAGCTTGACGCGCCAGGCAACGCCAGTAACCCCTACTCCGTTATTACCGACAGCTCCTATAGACCCGGCCACGTGTGTGCCGTGACTTAGTTCAACACCGGGGTTGAAGGTTTGGTTATTCCCGTCATAAAAGTTCCAGCCGTTTATGTCGTCCACAAAGCCGTTGCCGTCGTCGTCCACCTTATTCCCGGCAATCTCCAGCGGGTTTACCCACGCGTTGGCCGCAAGATCTTCGTGCTGAAGCTGGGCTCCGGTGTCCAGTACCACCGCGACGATATCGTCGCTGCCCGTGGTGATATCCCACGCTTTTGTAGCATTTACGTTCGCCGCCGTGTTTGCGGGCTCACAGAACAAACAGCCAATGCTCGACAGCCCCCACATCTCCGAGAAGAACGGATCGTTAGGAACGGTGTCCATTGCGTAAACGAAGTAATCTGGCTCCGCATACTCAACCCGCGGATCTTCCTTGGCCCGGCTCACCGCCTCTTCCACCGATAGACCTCTGTTGAGGTGGATCAAGCTAACGTCCCCGCGCCTCCGAGTCGGCACGGTCTCCGCTCTTACACCCGGGAAGCGGACTATCTCCTCAGCCATGACGTCGGGATCCGAAAAAGACCCGGCGCCGGCCTTGAGTTTGACAACGATCCGGTCGTCAGCATAACGCTGTACCGCCGATGGTCGCTGTGAGTAAACGCTGGTCTGGGGAAAAAACGCAAAGGAAAACAGGACTACGGACGCGAATGCGGCCAGGCACTTCTTCATTTCCCTACCTCATACATTGAACTGCGGAACTTAAGTCCTTGGCTCTTTCATTGGTGAGCCTTTTTAATTGCTCGTTCGCTGGAGTTTTTTGGGAGACGGGTCATTATAATTGCGGTCAGGGGGTCAACGCAATACTCCATATCGTATACCGTCACGTCTAACGCAGCATCGCCCCCATGCTCTGTCCGGCATAACCGGTCATCTCGAGGTAACCTCGCCCGCGAGCCTTCTGCTCTCCAGATTCACCTTCAATCAAAACGCTGCCTTCCCAATAAGTGACTCCGGTGCTCGCGGGTGTGTGTAGTTCCTGGTCGTCAAAGGCAGCAATGACGCTGAGCCGCAGGTTGTTGTATTTCTTCAGAACGATTTCCCATGACACCGGATAGTTTGCGCCGCTCTCTCGCGATCGCCACTTCCGACCTGGTGCCAGCGAGAAATCCTCGTGGCTAAGATGTCGCGCATCGCCGTTAGGTTCGACGAGCGTGCCGCTGGAGCGCGGGTCTATCGTCCCATCGCTCCGTCGGATCTCGAATAACATCAAGTCTCGGCCGTCTTCGAGCTGAATCGAGAACCAATCCCATCCCACTTGCTGATCATCAAGGAAACTAGTGCCAAACTCGTGATCCATCCAGCTCTCACCTGTAACGTTGAAGCTCTGGCCATCAACGGCTATTTTCCCCGTAGACTGTAGTCGCGTCAGCGAATAGTAATGAGACGCATTACCAGCGGAAGAGCCTTTTTGACTCACACCATCTTCGCCGTGAACCACTTCAGGCTTTGACTTCGTCAGAGTAAGGTCGATCGAAAAGCCTTCCTCGTCAGCCCGCAGGCTATGCTTGCCATCCTCGATCCTCGTTTCCCAGTCTTCATTCCAAACACGGACGGCAACCGGCAATCGCGATGCTTTCTGCGGTGGCTTGTCTTTGTCAGTCATCTCGGCGCCGGCCCAACCGATGCCTGCCCGGTTTATCCGCTCGAAAGAATGAAATGACTCCTGCGCGATGTCCGAAATTGCGAAGTGCGCCATATACAAGTCACGCAAAGCCCATCTCGAACTATTCCGCGGCTCGCGTACAACTCCAATTCTGAAAAAGGTCAACTGGTAACCGAATCGACGGCCCGCCTCCGTCTCGAGATTTCCGGTGTAATACCACCACTCAATTCCGGTGTCCGGATGCGCATCGTGATCCCGCGGAAACGAGAACTGATAACCGGGGGTCGCCTTTCGCCAGAGGGTCGAGGAATCAGCACCGTCGGAGGGTGGGCGAGGATGACTCAACCCCGCACAAACCAGGCACAATAGAATCGAAATCGCCACTCGAGGCATTACTCGATTTTTTCTCAGCTTATTGCCCATGATCCTATTCTTCCCGCGCGAAACGCACAGCGTCGATTCTTGTAGCGCGAGCGGCCGGATAGAGTCCGGCAACCGCAGTCACCCCGAGTATCAACACGCTCGATTGAATCAAAAACCCCAAAGGAAAATGAAACTGAATCGTCCACGCGAACGACTGAACGTTGATCACGTAGATCAACACCATCGATAACATGAATCCAATCAGGACTCCGATGGTCTGACTGACGCCGCCGATCAAGAACGCTTCAATCACAACCATCCGCCGGATTTGAGAACGCGTCGCTCCCAGAAACCCAACTAAAGCGATTTCCCTGCGACGCTCGAGAATCAACGCGATCAGAGTCGTGATCACACCCATTGCTGCGATGGCAATCGCAATCACTTCAAGCGCATATGTTATCGCGAACGTGCTGTCGAAAATTCGCATCACTTCGCGTTTGAGAGCCCCATTTGTCGCGAACAGAACTTGAGAGCCGCCACTGACCGCTCGACTGAGCCGGTCGATTACTTCTGCCGCGTCCGCACCCGGCTCAAGATATAACGACATGCTGGTTGGGCGAGCGTAGGGGAAATGCCGCGCGTATGTCGTCTGGTCCATCACCGCCCATCCCCGGCTGCTTGAGTAATCGTAGTAGATCGCGACAATCCTGAACTGGTGGGCGCCGGCCGCTGTCGACAGCTCGATGTCATCGCCGACACGCTTCTTGAAACGCAACGCAAAGCTCTCGTTCACAGTAACGGAGTCCCGGCCAATCGCCGCCTGGATCTCGTCGCGGGGATTGGCAGGCGATTTGAACAAAAGACGCCCGTACTTCAGGAAGGTCTCGAAGTCGCCTGCCCCGACCACTATCGGCTCGCCCTGGTAGTTGAGTTGCTGAGTGCTGAAGGGATACACGGCCGCGACTTGCGGATCTGCCTTTGCTGCCGCGATAGCTAGTTCCGATATCTCACCTTCGTCAGTGGTCGAACTCCGTGTGAGGGGTCTTGCATAGATATCGGCAACCATGGTTTCTCCAACCCAATAGGAGACGGTTTCGCGAAAGCTGCCGATCATTATTGAGACGGCAACCATCATTGCCAGCGCGACGGCGAGCGCCGCAACCGAGATCGAAACGCGAGGTATCGCCGCTCGCAGATTTGCACTCGCCAGCATGCAGTCGACTCCAGCTCTTCCCATGACCCTGGCTACCCATCGGCCGGTCATCGCGCATGACAGCCACAAAACATTTGGAACCAGAAAGGCGCCGCCAAACATGAGAGCCACGGCCGCCAGGTAGCCAAAAATTGGAAGATTGTTTACCGGACCAAACCAACTAAACCCGTAGCCAAGCGCAAACAGGGCTAATGAGATGACAAGTTGTTTCGTCGACGGTTTGAACGCTCTCCTTAGCCGCTCGGCTCCGCGCATTGCCTCGATTGGGCGGACGCGAGAAGCTTCGAGCGCGGGCACCGCCGCCGCCACCAGAGCCAGCGTCAGCGCCAGGGCAAACGCGAGCAGGATATCAATCGAGCCGAGCGAATGTCGGGCTATTCTTTCGGTTGCTGCGGAAGCGATGTAAAACGTCTCGACCGTTGTCGCGGTAACCCTAACCGCGACGCTGGCCATCAGTCTTCCAAGCACAAGCCCGAAGACCGTGCCAACTATTGTCATGAGCAGGGCTTCGCTGAGAAACAACGCCAGCACCAGCAGCCGGCCCCCACCAACCGCACGAAGAGCGCCGATCTCTTCGCGTCGCGTAATCACTGAGATCGAAACGGTGTTGTAGACCAGGAATAGACCAACAAGCAGCGCAATTGATCCAAGCGCGCTCAAGTTGAACTGAAAGGCCGAAATCATCTTTTCGACCTGACCGTATCCTGTTTCAGGACGCAGCACCGTCAGACCAACCGGAAGCCTGCCGCCAATCTCCGCTTCCGCGGCATTGATATCCAACCCGCGTTTGAGCTTCACATCGACACGATCGAGCAACCCGATCCGGTTGAATGCGAGTTGAGCGGCGGCTATGTCCATCAAAGCAAAGTTGCCTTGAAGCGCGCGCGCCGGTCCTTCGTCAAGCAACAAACCCCGCACAATGAAGTCACGCCGCGCGTCTCCTGCCAACAGCGCGATCCGGCTCCCAATCGGTATGCCGTGCCGGCGGGCAAATTGTTCCGTCAGCACGACGCTCTGGGGATCCGCGAGCAAAGTCAACAACTCGCGCGCCGTTGGCTCAGGGCCGTTCTCGCTTACACGAAGCAGCCGGTAACGCCGAAGCATCCAATCGCGAAGCACGTCGACGCCGAGAACCTGAAGAAACGTGCCGCGAAATGCTGCGCCGGTCTTTGAATCGACGCCCTCTGTGCCCGGCTCGATCTTCGCAAAGCCGGTGATCACCGGACTCACCTGCCCGTAAGCTCGCAGCCAGCCGAGATCGGCGAGTAACATTTCGTCAAAGCGGCCCGCGGTGCCGGCGATCTGAATTGACGTCTCGCCCGCAATTGAGTCGGTCGCCGCGCGAAATGACTCGAGAGCGCTCGCATTCGCAAGCCTGATCGCTATGGCGACTCCGACCCCGAGGCTAATGCCGAGAACGGTTATCGACGCGCGCAACTTTTCTCGAGCCAGCGCTCGAAGAATAAACTGCTTGAAAATCGCCAGGTACGCTGTCATTCCGGGTGTTCAATCAAACCGTCTCGCATTTGAAGCGTTCGGCTCGCATATCGCGCGGCGTCAGAAGAGTGCGTAGCAAGGATGATGGTGAGACCCAACTCGCGGTTCAACTCGGCAAGCAGATTCATGATCTCGGTTCCGTTGTCTGTGTCCAGATTACCGGTGGGCTCGTCGGCGAGAATCAATTCGGGTTGAGTGACGACCGCGCGAGCTACCGCGACCCGTTGCATCTCTCCCCCTGAAAGCTCAGCGGGAAAATGTGTAGTTCGGCCGGAAAGACCGACACGCGCGAGCATCTCGCCCGCGCGCAGTCTTGCCTGGGAGTGCCTCGCTCCGTCGAGCATCAACGGCAGCGCAACATTTTCAGCAACCGTTAGAGTCGGCAACAGGTTGAAGAATTGGAATACGAAGCCGATCTTTTTTCTTCGGAGACTCGCCAGCGCCTCTTCGGAGAGCGAGTCAAAGGTTACACCGCCAAGCGAGACCGAGCCGCGCGTTGGGCGGTCCATAGCTCCTATGATGTGAAGCAAGGTTGACTTGCCACACCCCGACGGTCCCATTAACGATATGAAGCTGCCTGTTTCCGCGTCAAAGCTAACGCCGCGCACGGCCGACACCGCCCGGCCATCGCCGTCGTAGGTTCTATGCACGTTGTCGACTACAAGAATTGGCAAGATGATCTCGGATCGAAGTATTACTAGGCCTGGTCGCTCGGGCAAGCTCAGGCGTGCTTCCGCGCCCCGAGACTAGCGCCGTACTGCTCATTGAAAGAAATGCCGCTGATTTGTTAATCTTTCGATTGTTGGACGTCCCACGCAGGGGCTTCGGGGCATTCTAGCGAGACTTGCTGATCTGGAGAATCCCCATCTTCGCGGTGATCGAACCCCCGATCCGCAGTCACAAAGCCGCTAACGCCGGCTGATATTTATGTCAACCAAGGCACGCCTAAAAGACTCCTCCGAAATTGTGCGCTATGGAGTAGCGGTGATCGGCGTGGCCCTCGCGACAATCATCCGACTCCTGCTCGACCCCGCCTTAGGTGATCGCCTTCCATTCACTACTTTCTTCATAACCACCATCCTAATCGCAATATACGTCGGTTTTGGACCCGGTCTGTTTAGTGCGGCGCTCGGCGCGTTGATCGGCAGCTATCTGTTTATGTCCCCAAGGTACTCGCTACTGGTATCCGGGTCCTCGGGCATTCTCCAACTTTCTGCTTATGGTGTGCTGACCGCAGTACTCTCGGTACTAATCAAAATTATCCAGGACGCTGGAAGGAAAGCTGATCAAAACGCCCTTGCGCTCAGCGAAAGCCGCGAACGGCTCGCAACGATCCTCGCGAGCATTGGCGATGCAGTGATTGCAACAGACCTGGACGGCCGGGTGACATTCATGAACGGCATCGCCCAGGCGCTAACCGGATGGTCCCAGGATGAAGCGAGCGGAAAGCCGATCCAAGAACTTTTCAAACTTGTAAACGAAGAATCTCACGAACTTGACTGCCCGGTGGAACGGGTGTTACGCGAAGATAACCCGGACGGCTCAACCCGGCCCGCGCTGCTTATTTCCAGGGGTGGAAAAGAAGTTCCAGTCGAAGACAACAGCTCAGCAATCAAGAACGATAGCGGAAAAACAACCGGCGTGGTCCTCGTCTTTCGTGATATCACTCAACGCAAGCAGGCCGAACAAGCACTACGCGAAAAGGAAGAGCGCTTCCGGACGATGGCCGACTCGACGCCGGTGATGTTGTGGCTTTCGGGCCGGGACGGCTTATGCACCTTCTTTAATCAGTCGTGGCTCGACTTCACCGGACGGACGATGGAGCAGGAGATCGGGTATGGATGGGCCGACAACGTTCACCCGGACGATCTACGTCGTTGCCTGGACGCCTATATGTCAGCACTCGAAGCCCGCGCTGCTTTTACTATCGAGTTTCACCTGAGGCGCTTTGACGGCGAGTATCGGTGGGTGTTGAGCAACGTCGTTCCTCGACGCACAAAAGAAGGCGAGTTTATCGGATTTGCCGGTTCGTGTATTGACATAGCGGATCGCAAGAAAGCCGAGCAGGTGGCTCACTCGCTCGCCTCGATCGTCGAATCATCCGAGGACGCGATAATAAGCAAGAGTCTGGATGGTTCGATCATAAGCTGGAACGCGGCAGCGGAGCGAATTTACGGCTACACGTCCGATGAAATGAAGGGCAAGAACATCAGTATTCTGGCTCCAGAAGATCGACGTGATGAGCTGGCAGGAATCTTTGACACGCTCAAACACGGCGAGTCGATCCCTCACCTGGAGACCGTGCGTCGAACGAAGGACGGCCGGTTGATAGATGTAGCGCTGACGATCTCCCCCACGCGCGACGAAGCAGGGCACATTACAGGCGCTTCGGCGATCGCGCGGGATATCACAGAGCGTAAGCGAGCCGACGTGGAAAGAGCGTCGATGGCCGCGCAAATTGAAAACGAGCGGCAGCGCCTGGATACAGTCGTAGCAACCGTTCCGGGAGTCGTGTGGGAGGCATGGGGAGATCCGGACAATGCTACGCAACGGATCAACTTCGTCAGCGATTACGTTGAGAAAATGCTGGGCTACGGGACCGAGGAATGGCTGTCCACTCCTAACTTTTGGCTGTCAATCGTCCACCCGGACGACGCCGAGCGCGCTGCTCAAGAATCCGCCGCAATCTTCGCCTCGCGCAAGGGCGGCGCGAGCCGCTTTAGATGGCTGGCGAAGGATGGGCGGGCGGTATGGGTGGAATCGCAGTCAGTAGTGGTCTGCGATGACAACGAAACGCCAATCGGAATGCGCGGCGTCACGATGGACATCACCGAGCGCAAGCGCGCCGAAGACGCGCAGCGGTTTCTGGCTGAAGCGAGCGGGTTGCTAGCCAGTTCACTTGACTACGAGACGACTGTTGCAAGCGTTGCAAAGATTGCGGTTCCCAATCTCGCGGACTGGTGCGTGGTCCACATAATAGGGGACAACGGTAAGCTCCGACAGCTCGCGGTGGTCCATAGCGACCCGGCCAAAGAAGAATTGGCGCGCAAGCTGCGAGAACGTTATCCGTTGGCTGAATTATCCATCGGAGTCCCCAACGTTCTGAAAACCGGGAGGGCCGAATTCTATCCACTCGTCAATCCTGAGAGGCTCGCGCAGGCCGCGCGAAATCCAGAAGTGGCCAACGTACTTAGCGAGCTCGATCTGAAGTCGTGCATGATAGTGCCGCTGGTTGCACGCAATCGGACTCTTGGCACGATCACCCTGGCGACCGCGGAATCCAACCGTTTTTACGATGCCAACGACCTGGCGCTCGCCGACGACGTCGCTCACCGAATCGCGCTCGCGGTCGATAACGCAAGATTGTACCGCGAAGCTCAGGACGCGGTTACCGCGCGGGAAGAGGCGCTCAGCGTCCGTGATGAGCTGTTAAAACGAGAGCATATCGCCCGGGAAGAGGCCGAGTCGGCGAACCGTTCCAAAGACGAATTCCTGGCAACCGTTTCACACGAACTCCGGACTCCACTCAACGCGATACTTGGTTGGGCTCATATGCTGCGTGCCAGCCAACTGGATCCCACCACGCAGACTCGAGCACTCGAGACAATCGAGCGCAACGCGAAGTCACAGGCCCAATTGATCGAGGATATTCTAGATGTCTCGCGCATAGTCACCGGCAAGCTCAGGATTGACGTTCGCCCGGTCGAACTGGCTGCGGTAGTGGATGCCGCAGTTGATGCGGTGCGACCGGCCGCGGACGCAAAGGGAATTCTAATCGAGACAAACCTGGATCCTCGCACAGGGCCGGTCTCTGGTGACCCGAACCGTTTGCAGCAAATCATTTGGAACCTGGTGGCGAATGCGGTCAAGTTCACCGGCAAGGGTGGCCGCGTTCAGATCCAGCTCCATCGTGTTGCTTCTTATGTGCAGATCGAAGTTAGAGACACCGGACAGGGAATCAGCGCCGAGTTCCTCCCCTTTGTGTTCGATCGCTTTCGGCAGGCTGATGCAACCAGCACTCGACACCACGGCGGCCTCGGTCTGGGGCTGGCGATTGTGCGACACCTTGTAGAGATGCACGGCGGGACCGTCGATGCCAGCAGTCCCGGAGAAGCCCTGGGAGCGAACTTTATCGTGAGGCTGCCGCTGATTGCTCCACGCATTGACCGCCCCGACCGGGATCGCCCTCACCCGGCGCCTGCGGCAACCATCTCTATGGAGCCTTCACCACGACTCGACGGCTTACGGGTGATGGTGATCGACGATGAACCGGATACCCGCGAGATGTTGCGGATAATGATCGGGCAGCTTGGCGCGGAGGTTAATGCATGTGCCTCAAGCAAAGATGCGCTAAAACGGTTGGCCGATTGGAAACCGGACGTAATCGTGAGCGACATAGAAATGCCCGATGAAGATGGTTATGAGCTCATGCGCAAAGTGAGACGGGGAGAGGCGAACGGCGGCGGTCGTAATGTACCGGCAATTGCGTTAACGGCCTACGGTAGAGTGGAAGACAGAGTGCGCGCGTTAGCCGCGGGATATCAGATGCACATTGCAAAGCCTGCCGAACCGGCTGAGTTGGCTGTTATGATCGCCAGCCTCGCGGCCAGAAGGGCAGGCCACATTTGAAGAGAGAGGGTATAGGACCTATAGGACTTATAGGACCTATACAACGCGGTCGTTAATACTGGGCACCATAGCTCGGCGGCGGCGCTGGAGGCGGATACTGGCCTTTGCGCTTTTCAAACATCGAAACGCCAATCAAACCGCCGACCGTAGAGAAACCAATCGAGATCACCGATACGATAAACCAGCTCAACAGGGATTCCAGGATCCGCGCACCAAGCGAACGATTCTGCGAAGTCTTGATCGCCTCCTCCAACGCCCGATTTATCTCAGGGTTATTCATTGACTCGAAAAGCGTTTTTATTACGGCCACTCCGGAGTCGCTAAAGACGAGCCCTATCGGGATGCCAAGCACCAGATAGACAACTGCACCAACCAACCCAGCCAGCATCCCAACCACCGCGCCATCACCATTGGTCACCGGAAGCGTTGGCGAGCGTTTGATCAACATCCATCCCGCTAACGCGCCGCCCGCGATCACTCCCACACAACAACAGAAATTGATCAGGTTCAAAAAGGGCACTGACCAAAACAGTCCGATGACAAGTCCGCCCAAAAGAGCTGGCTGCATCTTCGAGGGTTTTTCAGTCATATTTTCCTTCCTGGTCTTTAGTCCGTAGTCCGTAGTCCCTGGCTAACACTACGTATTAAGTGCCAATACATCGTTGACACCGAAAAGTGCCATGACATCGTTGACACTTAACAACTACTGACGGACTACTGACTATGGACTACTGACTACGGACTACTGACTACGGACCACTGACTACGGACTACTGACTACGGACTACTGACTACTGCCTAAAACCTCACCACGGTATCCGGGCCGCCTTCAATGTGAACTGTATCGATAAACCGCACGCGCTTGGTGCGTTCGGTGGCCATGATAATCGAAGAAGTGCGCACGCCTGTTCCAAAGAAGCGAACTCCGCGGAGTATCGTTCCATCGGTCACTCCGGTTGCAGCGAAAATTATCTTCCTCCCTGGCGCGAGGTCGTCGGTGTCATAGATACGCCGCGGATCGACGATACCCATGTCCTTCATCCTCTCGACTGCGTCTTCAGCGATCCTGTTCCGATCTTCGACGTCCTCGAGTTGCTCCTTAAGCACAAATCGGGCGAGTATCTGGCCATTCAGACATTTCATCGCCGCCGCGGTCAAAACACCTTCTGGCGCCCCGCCCGTTCCCATAACCGCATGAATGCCAGAGCCGGCGACGGCTGCGGAGATGCCCGCCGAAAGGTCGCCGTCAGAAATCAACTTTATCCGCGCTCCCGCCTCGCGTATCTCGCCAATCAACTTCTTATGGCGCGGCCTGTCCAGGACTATGACCACAAGGTCTTCAATGTCGCGGTTGAGCCTGCGGGCGATGCTCCGGAGGTTATCCTTGGTTGGGGCATCAAGATCGACCGCCCCCTTTGAGGACGGTCCGACGATTAGCTTCTGCATGTAGAGATCAGGCGCGTGCAGCAGGCCGCCCTTTTCCGAGCAGGCCATCACGGCTATGGCGTTTGATGATCCGGTAGCGCAAAGGTTGGTGCCTTCAAGCGGATCGACAGCGATGTCTACCTCAGGATATCGATCGACGTCATTGGCCTCCGCGCGATGGCCGAGCCCAACCTTCTCGCCGATGTAAAGCATCGGAGCATCGTCTCGCTCGCCCTCTCCAATCACAATCTCGCCGCGCATTGGGACCGTGTCCATTACTTCCCGCATGGCTTCAACAGCAACGTGATCGGAATACTTGCGATCGCCCTGACCCATAGTCTGCGCCGAAGCGATTCCCGCCGCTTCAACGACTCGCAAGAAGTCGAGTCCCAGCTCGTGCTCCATCTTTCTTTCTTTCATTGGAAGTCCTCCGGTATTCGAGCGCAAAAGTGCGCTTATAAAGAAAATGGACTAACAAAACCCCACCTCGAGATTTGAAAAGCTTCCCAGTGGGATGGACCGCATTCTATCACAAGCGGGAGTGAATTATTTCTATGCTGAAGCAGGTCTAGATCGTTGCGACCATAGACGTTGAAGACTCTTTGATCGGGTTTCCGGTTGTCCTGCTCAACCCTATGCGCAAGTACCCATATTGCAGAGGAATGAACAGCACATCGAGGGGGATATGCACGGTATCCCCGTAGCTCCACAGGTCGCGGCTTGAATCGCGCGCGGCGCTACGATGGTAGAGACCACGGGCAATACTATAGCCGCCGAGGCGCCAATACGACGAATAACCTCGCGGCGCGTGATACCAGATTGCTCCCGCCACTCGGGTGCATCGCTTTCCAACAAGTCAGCCGTTGCGAGTTGCTTCAACGCCATCCAAACAACGATCTGGTCAACTGTTGAGTCGGTCTTTTTCGACAAAAGCAGTGCGATTTGGTCCGCGTTGGTATTCCCATCACAACGAAGCCAAACCAGAGCAGCCGTTTGGTTCAGACAGTGCGCTTTGTGACGAAGACGATCGTAAACGAGCACTTCGCCGTCCAGCTCCTGAACCAGCAGCCCCTGAGTCCTTGCGCGAGGACGTGCTTGCTCTTTTGATTTCATGTTTATCCTTGAATAAAGACCTTTTGTATTTGCGGGCCATCCTACTGTCAGCCAGGGTTGGTGTCAAACCGCACTACTATCACGACGAGAAGGATTTAGGAACTGTCAATCAGAGCTCAAAGTCGGCCTCTCTGACAAGAGCAACTATTGCCGCCATCGCACATTGAAATCGATTATTGGCATAGACATTCCGCTGATTCTTGAGGTAGCATCGGTGCCACTGGGTACCTTCGACGATCGACCCGGGTGCCTTCCTCCCAATTCGATTCAACGCTGGTTTAATCAAATCACTTTGGTGGAAGCAAGCCATGTCTATCAAGCTAGCAGTTACCCCTTTGTGCATATTTGTGCTCGCCCTAAGCTTTCTGTTCTCAGCCTCCAGTTTGAGGAACTCAAATCGCTCTTCAGCCGACTCGTTAACGCCCCAAATAGTCCCGCTGATCATTAACGAGTACCTTGCGGACCCGGCCGGAAGCGCTTCCGCTGATCTGACAGGCGATGCCAACGGCGACGGCACACGCGACTCGGCCGACGATGAATTCATCGAAGTAGTGAATAACGGCGCCGCTCCGCTCAATGTAGGGCTCTTCACAATAAGCGACGCAACCCAGGTTCGGTTCACATTTCCCGCGGGCAGGGTGATTCCGCCCGGTGAATCGGCCGTTGTGTTTGGCGGCGGCACGCCGACCGGAGCATTCGGCAATGCTGGTGCCAACGGATTAGTGTTTACGGCAGGCGCCGGAGGGCTCTCGCTAAACAACGGAGGCGATACGATTACCATAAAGGACAATCTAGGGGCGACGGTGGTTTCGGTCACGTTCGGTGCAGCTGAAGGCGGCGCCAATCAGTCAATCACCCGGAGTCCTGACGTAACCGGATCGTTCGTTACCCACGCGACGGCGCCAGGTAGCAACGGCGCTCTCTTCTCGCCCGGCGCGCGTGTGAACGGCGCCCCGTTCACCACCACCGACCCGGTTATTGCGTCTATATCACCCGAGGGTGCGATTGCAGGAAGCGGAGAGTTGACGATGACCGTCACCGGCCTGAACTTCCAGAGCGGCTCTTCGCTCCGTGTAAACGGATCGCCGGTTTTCACAAGCTTCTCGAGTCCAGGCGAACTCGAAGCACAAATCCCGTCCTCGGTGACCGACGCTGCTGGCACCTATCTCATCACGGTTCAGAATCCCGGCGGCGCGATTTCAAATGCGGTTTCATTTATCGTGCTTGGCCAGATTGGGATCAACGAGTATATGGCCGATCCTCCCGACGGGCCGACCGGCGACGCTAACGGCGATGGAATCCGCGATTCGGCGCAGGATGAGTTTGTAGAGATCGTCAACAGAACCGGTTCTCCGATTGACGTCAGCGGGTTCGCGCTTCGAGACGCCGACGCCCAGCGATTCTCGTTCCCGCCCGGGACTATCCTGCCCGCCGGCGAAGCCGCGGTTGTTTTTGGCGGCGGCAGCCCACAAGCTGACTTCGGTAACGCGCGGGTGAACGGACTCGTGTTCACGGCGCCGCTGTCGCTCAATAACAGCGGCGACACACTCGAGCTAAGAAACCTATCAGGCGTGACGATCGAATCCATAACCTTTGGAGCAATCGAAGGCGGCGCGAACCAATCGATCAATCGCAACCCTGATGTATCGGGGATTCGCTTCACAACCCACTCAGCCGTGCCAGGAGGCGCCGGCCGGTTGTTCTCTCCCGGCACTCTTGTCAATGGTTCGGCATTTACGATAGGCCCTCGATTAGCTTCAATCGCACCCGACAGCGCCAACAAAGACGCTTCGCCGTTTGACATGACGGTCAAAGGCAGTGGGTTTGAAAATAGCTCGACTGTTCTTATTGATGGTCAACCTCTGATAACGGTGTTTGTTGACCCCGAGCTTCTTATGTCGCGGGTAACTTCGAACGTAACCGCCGGAACCGGGCCTCACGTCGTTCACGTACGCAACGAAGGGGGGAACCGCTCCAACTCATTAATCCTGACGATCGTCCCGCCTCCGCCAATACTGCAATCGATTAGCCCAAGGATCGTTCTTGTCGGCGCTGGTCCGTACTCAATGTTTTTGACGGGTTTGAATTTTGCGCCCGGCGCGCAGGTGTTGATTGATGGAACACCTATCGCTACTACATTCTTCAGCAGCTTCGACCTGAGCGCGCTAGTAACGCCTTCCTTCACCGCGACCACCGGGGTTCGCGCCGTCATAGTGCGGAACAGCGACGGGAAGCAGTCTAACTCAGCCGCATTCGAGGTGGTTCCGCCGGCGACGATCGTTACGTCCATCTCACCAACCAATGTTGTAGCGGGCGGACCGAGCTTTGAGATGCTGGTGGCGGGAAAAAACTTCAAGACCGGCGCGTCGGTGTTGTTCGACCGAACGGATTTGGCGACGACCTTCAAGAGCCCGGCCGAGCTGGTCGCCCAGGTGCCGGCATCGCTGATTGCCAAACCAGGGATTCACTCGGTATCGGTTCGGAACAGCGACGAGGCACAATCTAACGATTCGGTGTTCCGCGTTTTCCCCGAGTCCCCGCTCATCGGATCGCTTGACCCGTCGACGGTTATAGCGGGCAGTGAAGAAGTGATGGTTACAATCGGCGGTCAGAAGTTTCAGCAGGGCGCGGTGGTTCGGGTGATCGAGGCCACAAACCGTGGCGCGGCGCTCGACACATTGTTTCTCAGCGCCGAGAGGCTACAAGCAAGGGTCCCGAGCGTGTTGACTCACGCCCCCGGCTCCGTTTTGCTGGCGGTAGAGAATCCCGATCTGGGGCTATCAAACAGTGTCACGCTCAAGGTCCTAATCAAGGACCCGCTGGTCATCAATGAATATCTCGCGAGTCCTGCCGAGGGTCTTGCGGGGGACGCCAACGGCGACGGCACTCGAAGCGCATCAGCGGATGAGTTCGTTGAAATACTAAACCGCTCGGGAGAACCGCTCGACATATCTGAATACAAAGTCTTGGACGCCGACTCCGTCAGGCACGTCTTTGCGGCCGGCACCATTCTGCCGCCGTTCGAAGCCGCGGTGGTCTTCGGTGGCGGAACGCCTACGGGCTCCTTTGGCAACGCGACGGACAACCACCTGGTATTTAAGGCGTCGAGCGGCGGGCTGTCGCTCAACAACGGAGGAGACACGATCAGTTTGCACGACGCGCGGGGACGAATTGTGCAGTCGATCACGTTCGGCACTACGGAGGGCGGCGCGGGTCAGTCGATCAATCGTGATCCCGATGGTGATGGCGCAACGTTCTCGCTTCACATGATTGTTTCCGCCGATGGCAGCCTGTTTTCGCCGGGATCGAGAGCTGGGGGCCAAACATTTACGATCAAACCGGTACTCAGCCACATTACGCCGGCCGCAATCCGAGTCGGCGCGCTCGGGGTTTCGTTGACCGTTTCGGGAAGCAAGTTCCTGCCGGGCGCGGTTGTTTTGTTTGGCGACTCGCCTCTGCCAACTACGTTCCGCGCGGAGACGCAGCTTGAGGCTCAAGTGCCGGCGAACCTGGTTTCGCAGGGTGGCGCCGCCGATGTTTATGTTAAGAACCCAAGAGGCGAGCTTTCGGGAAGCGTGCGTTTATTGATCGTCGACGATCCGCCCAATGTTTCCGGAGTCACACCTAACTCGGCCGGAACCGGCGCTCAGAACCTTGAAGTCGAGGTCTCCGGTAAACGCTTTCAACAGGGTGCGCAGGTCCGGATTCAAGGTGAGCCGGTCGAGACACGATTCGTGTCTTCGACTTCGCTCATGGCGACGCTGCCAGGCGCGCTGTTTGGGAAAGCTGCAGAGCTTCCGCTGTCAGTGCTAAACACCGACGGCAATATATCAAACATCGCTATTCTGACAGTTGAAAACGGCCCGCTGATCACTCGTCTTTCACGCGGCAGGATCAGAGCGGGCAGCGGTGTATTCGAGTTGACCGTCGGGGGCGTCGCATTCAAGCCGGGGGTGATTTTGTTTGCGAATGACACTGCGCTCAGCACAACCTTTGTCAACGACAGCACTCTAACCGCGCGTATACCGGCAGATCTGACGAGCCAGCCCGGCGTGTTGACGCTTCAAGCGCGTCATCCCGACGGCGGGCGTTCGAACATCGTGAAGTTGAAGGTCAAGTGAGTAAGTGTTCAGGTTTATCCATCAAACATCGCGATGATAGAATTCCTTTGTGAACGAATCGTTCAAAGGAATTCGAATGCAAACAAAAACAATCGTCTTCTATCTTCTCGGCGCATCGATCGTGTTAGGAGCTGGGTGCTCGGCCGCAAAGGCTCCAGGAGCCTGGGTGACTCAAGATACAGGCACCAGCGATACCTTTTTCAGCGTGAACTTTGTCGACGAGAACACCGGATGGCTCAACGCGGTCAGCCTTCGTGGTCCCGAGGAGATTGAGGGAAACGAAAACGCAAACAAAAAGCCGAAGCCCAAGAAGCCGGGCGAAAAAGTCGAAGACCCGCTTCAGGCGAATCAGGGATTCGAAGTCCTTCAAACTACCGACGGCGGACAAACCTGGCGACAGATTCCCGATCAGTTCAAGAACAAGATTCGGTCGGTTTGGTTTGCGGATCCTCAAAACGGCTGGGCGTTGTCAATCGATCGGAACATATTGGGGACGACCGATGGGGGCGCCACCTGGGCAATTCAGCGCAAGGCAGGAAAGATCAAACTCAAATTGGTTGGCAACAAACGAGAGCCCGAATTGGAACAGCCTGAACAGATCGATCAGCTGCTGTTCGTCGACCGCACACACGGTTGGGCCTGGGGCGGCGGTCGTAAGGATGAGACCACCGAGCAGCCGGGCATCTTGCTAACGACTGTAGATGGCGGCCGGAACTGGAATCAGATTCAGTACCCGTTTGATCAAAACACCTCGACCATCTTTTTCCTCGATGCTGAACACGGATGGGCCAGCACAATGGGCGCAAGCTTTTACAGGACTGAGGACGGAGGACTCAACTGGACAAAGTTTCAAACAAAGCTGCCCGAGGATGTATTCAGAGCGATATTCTTTACCTCGGCAAACGACGGTTGGGTAGTAGGCCGGAGCGGGCGGATAGCAAAAACAACCGACGGAGGGCGAACGTGGAGAAAGATGTATGAGATCAAGGACGAGTTCAAGATGTATGACATCTTTTTCAGCGATCGTGATCACGGTTGGGCGGTGGGAGACGACGGCGCGATACTTTATACGTCGGATGCGGGTGTGAGCTGGCTAGACATAGGGGCGCCGATTTCCGCGAAGCTCAGGGATGTGATCTTTGTAAACGGGCGTATGGGTTGGGCTGTTGGTTTGACCGGAGCCGTTTTGAAATATCAGCCGAATTAGCAGTTGCAAGGACGAGATGTCGATTTGTCTTTGTGGAGAGGTCCCAATCGCCTATGAGATCGTTCACCCTCCTCGTAGTGATGAATTCATTCGTTCCGTCTTCGCTGCGTAAGAAACAAATAAATTCGTTACTACGTGAGGGGTGTTAATTGTCAACAACACCTATGCGCACATGCCGCCGCTACACACTTGCGAGCAGCATTGAGCGCTTGACGTGCAGGTTTGTCCCGACGGGAGGCAATTCGCCGCCTGTGATGCTGATGGCGCGACGATCGAAGTCACAGCTGGCAGGGCCACTGCCGCCGTCAGACCGATTCGCCTTATTACTTCGCGTCTCGATAAACCGGGTTTGAGTTCCGGCAACGTTGCACGCTCTCGTAGTAAGTGAGACTTGCTCAGTTGCTCAACGCCAATCCAGACTAGATCCTCATTGATCTGTACTCGGGTTTCTGTGGCGATCGCGCGCGCTATATCGTCAGCCGACCGTTTCCCGTCGCAATAACTCCACACTAGGGCTGCCGTCCGGTTCAGGCAGTGGGCCCTGTTCCGCCCGCGGTCATAAACGAGAACTTCATCTTCCAGATCTCTCACAACCAGACCGTCTCTGCGCGCTTCGGGTATCAATTGGTCCTTTTCTCTTTTCATTAGTAACTCCATTGCCTGTTCTCTGATCACAGCCGTTCACTGAGCAAAGAGCTAGCCGGGCCCGAATAGATCGGGCCCGAGCCTTTGCGAGCCCCGCAGTCTCGCATTACCTGAGCTTCATTGTCGGGTCGCCAAATAGTATCCAGGTTCGGCGAACATCGGGGTCGCTGACGGCTGACTTGGCCTTAACCGTAGCGTCTCCCAGCGTCGACGAAGATCCGATGTCCAGGATCAATTTCAATATCTGCTGGTTCAAGACGGTTTGCTCTGTGGGCGCTGTCATTCCCGACGAAGCCCACACCGCGACCGCCCCGCCCCTGCTCTTCATAAGTGACTCGGCGAGGCTCTCCAGCGAAGTATCCTGGAAGTAGCCGTTGAGGCAGGTCATCATCACAAACAACGGCAGGTGCTTGGAGTTGGTCAATCTGCCTGCGCTGGCCGAGGTAAGCAAACGGCCCCTCCATTGGTCGACGTTTCCGTGTCCGAGGTAATTCACAATCTTCTGACCCTGATCCAGCCCGGCAATAAACTCTGCTTCGACCGACGATGGATCCATGAGGCCCCGGTCAATTTCCCGAACAAGGATGTTCTGAGGCACTGCCGTTCGAAGACCCGAGGTGATCGAGTCAAAATTAAAGTCCTCGCTGCTGTCAGACACCAGCATGATGCGATCAACCGCCTCGGACTGATCGTATCCGAGGATCTTCGCGATCATATCGGAAGCTTCTTGCGGCGTTCGCACCGGCAGACGACCAATCGACATTTCAACAGTCCCATCGTCATCGAAGTCCGCGAACCAATCGTCGCTCGCGGTCTCCATCTGTTTGGTATCGATCAGCCTGGTCGGAAGGAAGTCTGAATCTCCCAATCCGAGATAACCCTTGGGATCAAGGCTGGCATCGCCAACCAGCAACGCGAAGCCTGGCGGAGTTTGCCAGGTCGACTTTGCGTAAGCGAGGAACGCCCTCACCGCCTGAGGGGTCTGTTGTCCAAAACTGAATTCGTCGTAAACGTCTTCCACATCAACAACGGCTACGCTGAATCCTTGTTTCTCACGCGCCTTTTGGAGCGGACCCACGGCGTCCAGGAAGTCCCGATGGGTGATGATGACCAGATCGGCCCCGAGTCTTGGGTCGCGGAGGTTGGAAGGCCGATTCAAAGTAATGTCGTCCACTCCACGCGATCGCCCCTCGGCAAACGCCAAAAGCAGGCGCTCACCTCCGCCCTCGGCGCCACTCACCGTGACTGCGAAACTGCCCTTTTGAGGCTGCACTTGCCCGGATAGCTCACGGACCGAGGCGGCATCCGTGATATCCATCACTCGAATCGCCGAACTGCTGAACCCCCCTATGGTCAGCTGTTTGCCCGAGTCGCTGAATCGCAGCACATCATTATCAGCGGTGTAGGTATGCGGATAGGTGATGCGAATGTATGCGACCAGGCTGACATCGGCTTCACCGCCGAACGAGGTGAGCCGGACGATGTTCTGTCCCTGTTTAAGAGAGCTTCGTCCGATCGGTATCTTTGTTGTTCCAGCGTCTCGCCCCTCAAAGCCCATCGCTCCGACTTCGACTCCGTTCAACTCAATTCTGACCCGATGCGTGAGTTCGGTAACGCCCTGGAGCGCAACCTCCAGTTCGGTGCCCGAGCCGGACGGGTCAAGATGCTGCACGTTGATCGATTGTTCGACAGCTTCGCGCGCCACCACCGCGCCGAAGAAATTCTCCGCGTCTCCGTTTCGCAAGCCCGCAAAGTAGACGCTACGGTCTCGTCGTTCGACTGTGTACGGGAAGCTGCCGGGCGCCGCGCGATAACCTTTTCCCTTTACGCTCTGGATACGAAGGCCCGGCTGTGAACCCGAGGTAAGCCAATAGGTGCGCGAGCCGGTGTAAGCCGAGTCGGTTCCAACACCATAAAACTCGACGGTGTCAGACGAATCAAAGCGTCCGTCCTGTTCACCGACGACGTTGATCGCCTGCTGCCGCCCATCGACTATCATTTGCAGCATTCGCGGATCAGTTCCTGTATCAAAGCCGGCAGCTCTAAGTTCAGAAGCGTTTACGCGGTACCAGCCTTCCTGTTTGACAGAGAGCTTCGCCGCAGGGTCCTGCGCCGGGCCGGGTTGTGCGGTAAAGGCCAAAGCGGACATCTCAGCCGAATTTGCTGTCCGCGGGAGCGGCGTCGTCTCTCCGCTGGATGGAGTAGATCCGAGTTTACTCAGCAGCTGTGCTCTTCCTCGAGACCGCGCAGGCAGCCGGTCTCCAGAAGCAGAACGGTTCGCCGCAAACGGGCCGTGCCAGCTGCTCTGCCCATCCATTCCGAGATCTTCCACCCAGTATTGAGTGTTCTTTCGTACCCGGTTGTTATCCACCCAGGAATAAGAGTTACCTGATGCGAGTCTTACGCTGGGCGCTACAAGAAGGCCGGAGCCGGCAAGCAACTGTTGATTCAGCTTTGTGCGATTGCCGGAGTCGTCTCGATAGACATTGAAACCGAGGTTGTCGACTTCGTCGCCGGTTTGCCATTCGATCAGAGTTCCGTCCTGGTAGGTTGTGGCTTTCGCCAATTCGAGCTTTACAGCGGAAGGATTCGACAGAGCGCAGCCAGCGCCGGGAGCGTTTACGAAGAGATTGTAGGTGCCAGTGGTAGTGTTGCCGAACCCAGCCACGACTATTGTAAAAAAGCCCGAACCAAAGCTTCTGATTAGCCCGGAATTACTAGTAGGGCTGCATAAAGGGTGGCAAGTCGAGGTTGCGAGTTGATTACACGACGAGCCTCCGGCGCTGGTAGGCGTTGTGCTGAGGTCATCGTTTGCCGCAACTAGATTAGTGCAGGGACTCGCTGGATTGAAAGCGCCTGCCGTTGATCCGTTAGTTGTTAGGGTTCCACCTGAGCGGTAAATGTAGATTACTGTATCAATATTGGCGGTAGCACACCCGCTGCCCCCGATAGAACCACCGCAGTTGCTAATCGTCACTGCCGTGGGAAGAGTGGTGCAGCCAGTTAGATTGAATTGATAAACATCATAACGGACCGCTGTCGCAGTCCCGCTTAGGGTGCATGGGCTCGATACCCCGCTTCCGGTTGTGGTAGTGTTCGCCCGATTGAAGAGGAGTCCGCTTGAATTGCCCAATGTATCCGGGAAGCACCCCGACACCGTTACCGAATTGCCTCCACCAGGCAGTTCCTGATAAGTGACAGTCGTTCGTGGATTAATCCTCTTCGTCGAAGTAGTTTTGATCGAGGCTGTAGCAACCGAAGCAACCGCTGCGCGGTTTGAACCGGCGCCGGCTATGCTCCCTCGTACAAGTTGAAATCCCAAAAGTGCGACCAGGCAAGAAAAGAAGACAGTCCAGCGCTTGATATTGGGCTTGGAAAACATCGGTAATCCTCCTTCGTCGTTCGGAGTCCACGTGTGGTTGAACACCACTTCAGAGACGCTTTCGGGCCACACCTTACCATGAAATGAGCGATAAATCACCATCAAAAAGCGGTAGCTTGCTTTACAACTCCCTTTCGAATCTCGCTACTCTGCAATTTATTTAATGGGACTGTCCGATGCAAAACGAGCAGCGCCCGACGCTCGGAGCAGACAGGATGCCTGCGCTCCGAGGTCGGACGCTTCCGAGTGCTCATTCTGTTAGTGGATGACGATGCTGCCGCTGCCCAGCGCAAGCGTTGGGTTAGCGCTGTCCGGATCACCCGGCTGCGTATCGTAGACAACGGCGTTTCCGTTGTTCTTGTCCCATATCTTGATACGGAACCTGTCAACGCCCCCGCCGCCAGGCGCCTGACCATCGATAACGGTCACCATAAATCCGTAATTCCCGCTGCCGTTAATCGTGCCCGAGCCCTGGTATTGCGCCCGCGCCCCGGTTACGACCAGCCAATCGTAGGAGGTGCTATGGAAATTAAGGTCACCTTCCTTGAACTTAAATTCCGTCTGGCCGGTCGGAAGGCCATTGTGATACTTCGCGTTGAAGCCGAAGCTTGCTCTCCCGGTTAACGACGGGTTAGCGATGAACGCGCCCGCAGGCGAATTGATCCAGCCCCCGCCGGTCACAAAGCTCTCAGAATCGAAGATCACGACCATCGCGTCGAGACCATCGACGGTCGTTGAGAACCCTGAACCGCCACAGCTGTCGTTCACTGTCAGCTTGACGAAGTAAACTCCCGCGGCGCTAAACGAGTAGGTAAGGCTCACCGATCCAGTCCCTTCGACAACGACGCCCGGCTGATTTATCGTCGGATTCGCGCTGGTGAAGGTCCAGACCGCGGTGTGCGTCCCACCTCCGGCATCCGTAAACGTACCGGTGAAGTTGATGTTCTGTCCCACCGCATAAACTGAACCACTCGGCGGGCCGGTTATCGTAACCACCGGGTCTGGATTGGTCACAGTCACGGTGAAGCCGCAGCTATTCGTATTCCCCGAGGTATCGGTCGCGGTACAAGCGACTGAAGTCGTGCCGATCGGGAATTGAGACCCCGAAGGCGGAGCGCACGAAACCGTGACTCCCGGACAATTGTCGGTCGCCGTTGCCGTGTACGTCACAACGGCATAGCAAACCAATTGTCCTGCCGGCGTGGTTATATTCGCAGGACAGTTTATCATCGGGATTTCGTTGTCGTTGACCGTCACGTTGAAGCTGCACGTGGCAGTGTTGCCCGATGCATCCGTCGCCGTGCAACTGACCGGCGTCGTACCCTTCGGGAAGGTCGAGCCAGATGGAGGAGTACAGCTGGTCGTTACGCCCGGGCAATTGTCGGATGCTGAGGCCGAGAAGGTCACAACCTGCGCGCACTGACCAGGCGCTGTATTAGTGACGATGTTGCTTGGGCAAGTTATCGTCGGAGGTTGATTGTCGTTGACGCTAACCGTGAACGTGCAGTTGGCCGAATTGCCCGACGCGTCGCTGACCGTACATGTAACCGTAGTCGTACCCGTCGGGAACGTGGAGCCGGAGGCCGGAGTACACGACGGCGTGCCAACACCCGGGCAGTTATCGGTCGCGGTCGCGTTCGAGTAGGTTACTACTGCCGAGCACTGGTTCGGGTCAGCAGAAGCGGTCACATTCGCCGGACAAGTGATCGCCGGCGGCTGCGTGTCATTGACGGTAACCGTGAACGTGCAGCTGGCCGAATTGCCCGACGCGTCGCTGACCGTGCATGTAACGGTTGTCGTACCTTTCGCGAACGTGGAGCCGGACGCT
>DASRIZ010000555.1:0-11140 GCA_035649735.1 Blastocatellia bacterium
AAGGCTGACCTGGCAAAGCAACTCAGCGAGACGCCCGAAGAACAAAAGGACAAACGAGCGCAATTCGAGCGGCAACTGCGCCGGCTAGATGTGATGATGACCATAAAGCTGACCAACCCGTCTTTGACATTTAGCACCGGCACCACTCATCTGTACCTGGGCACTCGTGAGGTCGTTCTGTTCTCGCTGCCGGGACATACTGGCGGCGATGTTCTGGTGTTTGTGCCGGACGCCAATGTGATGTTCACCGGTGATATGGGCTGGGCAAAAACGCTCCCGAATCTCGTCGATGCGACTGTGAACGACTGGATTCCATCGTTGGAGAAGATTCTCACCAACCATCCGAACACGCAATTCGTACCGGGCCACGGCGATGTCGCGACCGCGGCCGAGATCCGGGATTTCAAAGACTATCTGGACGATCTACGGAGCCGGGTAAAGAAAGGAATCGCCGATGGGCTGACCGTCGAGAAAGCAAAGGAAGAGTTGAAGTTGCCCGACAAGTATAAAAGCTTCGCATTTCAGAATTTCGCGCAACCAAACATCGAAGATATGTACAAGGAGTTGAAAGGGACCAAACAGAAGTAGCGCTTCTCGAATGATTTATGACTGAAGAAGCCGCTACACCAGAAGCGAACGTGAAGAACCGGTTGCGTGATTCGCTTGGTCTCGAGCGCAACGTTGTGGCCGCTTCGGCCGCGGTTTTTCTGTTTAGCATGGGTGAAGAACTTTGGAAGAAGTTCCTCCCCAAGTATCTCGAATCGCTTGGCGCGGGAACCGCGGTCATCGGGTTGTTCGGCACCGCCAAAGACTTTTTCGATGCGATCTATCAATACCCCGGCGGTTGGCTTGCCGATCGAGTCGGCCGCCGCCGAGCCTTTCTGGTGTTCATCGCGCTGGCATCCACCGGTTATCTAGTCTACCTGTTCAGTCCTTCGTGGCCGTTTCTGTTCTTGGGGCTTGCGTTCGCAATGGGATGGGCGAGCATGGCCTCTCCTGCGATCTTCGCGGTTATCGGGGACGCGCTCCCGCAAAACCGCCGAGCGATCGGTTTCACCTTTCAATCGCTAATCAAGCGTCTGCCGATGGCCGTCGCTCCGCTGGTCGGAGGCGCGATGATTGCCTCGCTTGGAATTCAAAGCGGTATTAGAGTCGGGCTGGTCATAACCCTTATTCTTGCGGCCATCACTGTCCTGATTGTGCTGACTATCAACATACCAATCGTTCCCGGAGAGCCTGCAAACATTAAAGGTGTTTGGCGCAGCTTCCACGCGGCGCTAAAGCGGCTCCTGATATCGGACATCATCATCAGAATGTGCGAAGGCTTGCCCGATGTGCTGATTATTCTTTATGTGACCAATGTTATAGGGATCAATGTCGCGCAATACGGAGTCCTCGTTGCCATACAACTGGTGACCTCGATTCTGGTTTATCTTCCGGCGGCAAAGATCGCCGATCGCATCGGGCGCAAGCCGTTTGTCATCGCAACGTTTGTCTGTTTCGCGCTCTTCCCTGTCGCCATCGTTCTTTCGTCGGGGTTTGGATCGCTGGTTTTTGCATTCATCGTCGGCGGGTTGCGCGAGATCGGCGAGCCTTCACGCAAGGCTATGATCGTCGATTTTGCGGTTTCCCATCTGCGCGCGCGGACGGTTGGCCTTTACTATTTGATTCGCAGTCTTTCGATCACACCCGCCGCTGCTATCGGCGGGCTGCTCTGGAGGATCGCACCGGAAACTCCGTTCATAACGGCGGGGATTGTAGGACTGATCGGTGCGTTGGTGTTTGCGGTTACGGTCGAAGAGCGTTATGCGAGTTAACAGATAAACAGTCCGTAGTCCGTAGTCCGTAGTCCGTAGTTATTGGTCATTTTGTCATTGGTCATTTGTCATTGGTCATTTGTCATTGGTCATTTGTCATTGGTCATTGATCACTATCACTACGGCTACGGACCACGGACCACGGACTACGGACCACGGACTACGGACCACGGACTACGGACCACGGACTACGGACCGCGGACTACGGACCACGGACTGCGGACCGCGGACTACGGTACGCGCTGGCCCTGGCGCTCACGCCGCGTGCATAATCTTCAGGGAGTAGATTCGAAAACCTTTTATGATCCAGACCGTCGCCAGTCCGCCGAGTCCACCAGGGAAGCCGTTTGTCGGTCACCTGTTCGACTTTCGACGCGACCCGCCAAAGCTGCTTAGCGAACTCGCTCGCGCGCACGGCGATATCGTTCACTTCAAGCTTGGGCCTCAGGATATCTATCTGCTCAATCATCCCGACTACATTAGGGATGTGCTGGTCACTCACAATCGCAACTTCGTCAAGAGCCGCGGACTCGAGATGGCTAAGAAGTTTCTCGGCGAGAGCCTGCTAACCAGCGAAGGCGAGTTTCACCGGCGACAAAGGAGGCTTGCGCAGCCGGCGTTTCATCGCCAGCGAATCAACGCTTATGCCGAGGTAATGATCGATCACGCGGTTCGAACTCGCGAACGCTGGCGCGATGGTGAAACCGTCGACATGTGGCAAGAGATGATGCGGCTCACTCTTGCAATTGTCGGCAAGACGCTGTTTGACGCCGATGTCGAATCCGAGGCCCCGGAGATCGGTAAAGCGCTAACCGACGTAATGCAGCTCTTCGAGAGGGTGACGAACCCGTTTGGCGCGTTACTCGACAAGCTGCCGCTGCCTGCCAACATCCGGTGGCTCAAGGCAAAAGCCAGGCTCGACGCGACGATCTATCGTTTGATCAATGAGCGGCGGCGTTCGGGTGAGGACCGCGGCGATCTGCTCTCAATGTTGTTGCTCGCTCAGGATGAAGAAGGCGACGGCGGTACGATGACTGACGAGCAGCTTCGCAACGAAGCTATGACTCTGTTTGTGGCCGGTCACGAAACCACCGCGAACGCACTCACCTGGACCTGGTATCTGATTTCACAACATCCGGAAGTCGAAAAAAGATTGCTCAAGGAAATTGATTCGGTCCTGGCTGGAGCTCCTCCAACGCCTGCCGATTTCGCCCGCCTGCCCTATATCGAGATGGTTTTCGCGGAATCGATGCGAATGTACCCGCCGGCCTGGACTCTGGGCCGCCGAGTCTTATCCGATTATCCGATCGGAGCCTATGTCGTTCCCGCTGGAGCGATCGTTCTGATGAGCCCCTGGGTTATGCATCACGATCCGAGATTCTTTCCTGAGCCTTTCAAGTTCGACCCCGAGCGGTGGACCCCCGAGGCGAAAGAGTCTCGGCCGAAGTTCTCTTACTTCCCGTTTGGCGGTGGTCCTCGAGTTTGCATCGGCGAGCAGTTCGCGTGGATGGAAGGGGTCTTGCTGATCGCGACTCTCGCGCAGCGATGGAGGATGAGCCTCGCGCCAGGTCAGCGGGTTGAGCCGAAGGCAATGGTTACCTTGCGGCCGAAGTACGGCATGCGGATGGTCGTTGAGCCTCGAGAACCAACGCTCGCTGACAAGAATCGTAACGTTGAAGCTAACCGGATCTCTGCTTGAGTTTCCACCACTCTTCACACCAGCAACACAAACCAGACTGAGCAGCAGTCAGTCTTCCATCAGAGGACGCTTATGACCCGATATCTCAAGGCCCTGCTTGTAGTCTTCGTTGCTGTCTGGATATGGGCGGCAATCAACCCGCTCTACCGTCACGATTGGCTGCTCGAGAACTATCTCGTTTTTATCTTTGTTCCGATCATCGTATTGACAGGCCGATATTTCAGATTGTCTGACGTGTCCTACACGTTGATCACCGTGTTTATGATCCTGCACGTGATCGGGTCGCATTACACGTACGCCGAAGTTCCGTTTGGAGACACGCTGCAGACCTGGCTGGGTGCGAGCCGTAACATGTATGACCGGCTTGTTCACTTTTCGTTTGGGTTCTTGCTGGCCTACCCGATTCGCGAGGTGTTTATTCGTGTCACCCGTGTCAAAGGTTTCTGGGGATACTATCTTCCGTTCGACGTGACGCTTGCGTACTCAGCGGCATACGAGATCATTGAATGGATCGCCGCGGCGAACGTGGACCCGGCGGCGGGACTCGCATTTCTCGGTTCGCAAGGCGATATTTGGGATGCTCAAAAGGACATGACCCTTGCAGGACTCGGTGCGCTGCTGGCTATGGTGATCATCGCGCTGATCAACCTCAGGTACCAACCGGACTTCTGGCAAGAGATGAAAGCAAGCTTCAAGATACCGGCGGGTGACGGGCCACTGGGCGAGAAGAGATTGCGCGAGATGCGGAACGCGACAAATAAGTGATCAATTAAATAACCCGTTAACATAGGCCTCAGGCGAGAACTCGATCAGGTCGTTCATCTGTTCGCCAACGCCCACATAACGGATCGGAATGCCCAGCTCCTTGGCAATCGCGATCACGATTCCGCCCTTCGCGGTTCCATCGAGCTTTGTCAGCACCAGACCAGTCACCGGAACTGCTTTTGCAAACTGGCGCGCCTGCTCGAGACCGTTCTGCCCGGTTACCGCGTCCATTATCAGAAGCACTTCGTGAGGAGCACCCTCGACTTCGCGACCGGCAATTCGCCGCATCTTTTCCAGCTCCTGCATAAGATTCATTTTAGTGTGTAGTCTCCCGGCGGTATCGATGATCAGCACATCGGCGTTGCGAGACTTAGCCGATTGTATTGAATCAAACAGCACCGCCGACGGGTCGGTTCCCGGCTTTTGCTGAATAAGCGGCACACCTGAACGCTCGGCCCAAATCGCTAGTTGATCGTTAGCGGCGGCACGAAACGTATCGGCGGCGCAGATCAGCACGTCGTTGCCTTCACTTTTGATCCGGTGAGCGAGCTTGCCGATTGTGGTGGTCTTGCCAACTCCGTTTACACCGACCACCATCACGATGTAAGGTCTGATTTCCAGCGGCACTTCGGTTTCCGACGCGACTGTGCCGCGCTGGCGGTTCTGCTCGGCGGTCTCCAGAATCCCAAGGAGCTCTGACTTGATCAACCGTTTCAACTCGCCGGCGTCGCTGAGCTGTTTACGATTGACCTGCTGCCGAGCCTTTTCAATAATCCCGAGCGACGTCTGCGCGCCGATGTCCGCTCCAATCAACGCCTCCTCCAACTGATCTAAGACCGTGGCGTCGATCTCGCGCCGCGTTCCGATCACCGAATCGATCCGATCGGCGAGGTTTTCTCGCGTCGAGGCCACTGCTTCGGCGAACTTCTCGAAGAACTCGGGTTCGGGACCTTCGTCCCGTCGCGCGGCGATCGCTTCTTCTTCGGCGGTTGCTGCCCGGTTCAGCCCGAGAGAAATGAATTCGGGTTCTTTCTTACGTTTCCAAAAAGCCATGATTTGAAGATGCTCCGGTTCCTATTATGAGAATAATCGTGGGATATTCAAAGGTGCGGAAGCTCGCGGATTGTCGATAAAACGCTGGAGGGCAACCGCGCAGCCGTGTGACCTACTAACTTTGAACCTGTTGTTAAACAGGTGGGTGACCAAGTCGCTGGCATTTACATCCCCGACAAGTGTGGGGCATCGCGCCTGCCAGCGTATCCCGGCCCCCGTTTCGTTAGCGTTGGTAAAAAATTAGCAAGTCAATCACCAACTTTGCAGAAGCCCTCAGCCTGACCGGATAGTACACGAGTGTTATTGCATGGTCAAGAAAAGGCTTCTCGTCATGGCTTGCAACACCCAATTTCGTTACGCTAACAAATAATATTCCTTTTTCCTTCCCTCAGCTTTGACGAAAAATTCACTTGTGATAGTATCGCGCCTGTATCAACCCGCCTCGAACGGACGCGGAGGCGAACTTTGTGCCGCGATTCTCGTGAACAAAAACCAGAGTGTTCGCTTGAGATTTCAAACACGACGGACTCACATCCACACTGGTATGGGAAAAGCAACCGGTCTAAAGAATTATCGTCATAGAGGACTCGAATCCTTCTGCGTGCTCTTTTTGGCCGGGTCTCTCTTGTTGCCAGCTTCCAGTGCTTCTATGTTGTGCAACGTCTCAGCCTTCCGCAACGGACCGAAGATTAATGTCGGCAACAACCCGGTGTCACTGGTTGCGGCCGATTTTGACGGGGACGGGCAAAAGGATCTAGCGGTCGCTAATAGCGGTTCAAATGACGTGTCCGTGATTCTGAAAGTCACGGGTGATCTAACGTCCGCAACCAGGTATGTCGCTGGTGATGGCCCACGCTCAATTGCTGCAGCCGACTTTAACTCCGACGGCGCCGTTGATTTGGCTGTCGCCAACAGTCTATCGAACGATGTCCTGATTCTTTTAGGTGATGGGATAGGCAGGTTCCGCAAGGGAACTCTTTGTCCGGTTGGGCTCGAACCGGTCTCCTTGGCCGCCTGCGACCTAAACGGGGATGGCCGGGTGGATCTCGCAACTGCAAACAAGAAATCCGGCAATGTCGCGGTGTTGATTGCGGATGCGTCCGGCGGATTCGGCCCCGCAACCTATTTGAGTGTAGGGCGAAGCCCTTTTTCAGTCGCGGCGGGCGACCTGAATGCCGACGGCAAAATTGATCTGGCCACGACGAACTCCGCCCTCAACAACGTTTCCATGTTGTTCGGCGATGGTGCGGGTCACTTCCGTCCAGCCGGCAATTACGCGGCTGGTGCATCGCCTGCTGCGTTGGTCATCGCTGACTTTGACGGCAATGGTGGCGGCGATTTGCTGATAGCGAATTTTGGTTCAGATGATCTCTCGCTCATTCTCAGGAATATGAAAGGTGACTCTTCAGCGGCAAGGACTTTTCCAACCGGTGACCGCCCTGAGCACGCTGCAGTCGCCGACTTCAACGGCGATGCCCGTCTCGATCTGGCTGTGACAAATCAAGACTCCGGCAACGTGTCTATTCTCCTCGGAGCCGAACCCAACGGGTTCGAGAGTGCTGGAAACGTCGAAGTCGGCGCCGGTCCTCTTTCAGTCACCGCTCGCGATTTTAATACCGACGGTAGAACCGACATCGCGGTGGCGAACTACAACTCGAACAACATTTCGATCCTTAGCGGAAATGGAAAGGGTGGTTTCGAGAAGGCCGTGAACTACGAAGTGGGAGCTGGACCACGTTTTGTTGCGGTTGATGATCTCGACAGCGACGGTCTTGTTGACCTTGTCGTTCCGAATCTCGTCTCTCGCACGGTCTCCGTGCTCCTTGGAGTCGGCCAGGGCCGCTTTGCAAAAGCCCGGAGTTTCAGCGTCGGAGCAGAACCGGTTAGTGTTGCGATTGCCGATCTCAACGGCGATGGCAGACTGGATGTCGTAACCACGAATTCGAGAGCAGGCAATCTCTCGATTCTGGCCGGAGACGGCAAAGGTGGATTTGCCAAGCCCGCCTTTCTGGTGGGCGAGCGTGGACCCCGCGCGGTCACTGTCGGTGATTTCAACGCGGATGGCAGAACTGATCTGGCCGTTGCAAATGATGGCCCCAACAACGTCACTATATTCCTTGGAACTAGAAAGGGTGCTTTGACAGAGTCGAAAAGCTACTCTGTCGGCTCAAGACCGTTGTGGATCGTCGCGGGTGATTTCAACGCGGATGGCAAGATCGATCTGGCGACAGCCGATTCAAAGTCTGGAACGACGTCAATTCTTATCGGAGATGGCAGGGGCAGTTTTACAGAGGCGAAGTCATTCAAGTCGGGAGCTACTGCCGCTTCGGTTGCTACTGGAGACTTCAACGGCGATAAGCGCGCCGATCTGGTCTTCACCAACTATGGTTCCGGTGGCGTCTCAGTGTTGTTTGGAGATGGAACGGGAGGTTTTGCCGCGGCGAGCAGTTTTCGTGCCGGCCACAATCCCTACGCTCTCGCGTTGGCAGATTTCAATGGTGATGGTTTGAGCGATGTTGCAGTGGCTAATGCAGGCTCGAGTGATGTCTCGGTTTTAATACGCGAGAGCAAGACCAGTTATGCGCCCGCAATTCGCATCCCCTGCGGGAGCTTTCCGCGTGGCATCGCAACTGCCGATTTTAATGGAGACGGAAAGCCCGACCTAGCGATCGCAAATTCCGGCTCCAACACAATAGAGATAATGTTCAACGAATGCAGATAACGTGTCGAGACATAACGCTGGTCAGATGCGCGCGGCGCCTCAGGGTAGCGGCGGCGCTAATCACCTGTTCGCCCTTTCTTGTTGTTGTGTCCAACTCATATGAAGGTTTTGCCTTGGAACCTAGAAACCCAACAATGGAAACCACTCGGAAGCTCAAAAACGGAGTATGGGGAGGCGAGAGCATAATCATTGAGGTGACGGATAGCGGCGCGACGATCACCTATGACTGCGCCGACGGCCGGATCGAACAATCGATAAAAATAGATGACAACGGTCGTTTTGATGTCACAGGCACACACACTAGACATATCGGCGGCCCGGTCCGCTCGGACGAAAAACCTGACCGCAAGCGAGCCCGCTATCGGGGGAGGGTTCAGGACGCAAGAATGACTCTCACGGTAACCCTGATCGACACAAATGAATCTGTAGGGTCGTTCTCACTGACCTACGGAGAACGGCCAGAATTGAAAAGATGCTTTTAGATCTTTCGCCGCTTGGAGTTAACGTTCTGAGGCGTGTAAGACACTCGCTGCGCGTCGATTAAGGCGCAGCGTCAACGAAATCATTGCGAGCCGACACGAGAGAGGCGTGACTGCGCTTCTCACGAGAAAAATGAGGGGACCTCACTATGAAACAAGGAAAGCAACAGAATAATCTCAAGTTCAATACAGCCGGGCATTCCACAAACGCACGGACCGCTACAAAGATCGCTAAGCGGTCGGCCATATCGCTCGCCTTTGTTTGTCTTGGGTTGCTCTACACGATCCATCCGTTTGCAGTTCAAGGCAGCAAAGCCCGTCCTCAGTCAAAGGGGGGCGATAGTGCGGTGCAAGGCTCCCGCGTCCAGGCAGTCTCGTCCGCAGTCGTCAATTTCCGAGAACTCGCGAAACAACAAGCGCTGAATCCGGACGATTCCGAACCGACTCCGCTGCCTATAACACCGCCTCGCACGATTGAAGAAGTAGATGGCGAGAAGGGGGAGGCGGAAGCTCCGAATCCGTTTGCGAGAGTAGATGCTCCAGGGCCTTTGATTCCGTCACCTGCTCCGGCGAATAATTTTGCGGCTCTCGGCGACATTCCTTTCGCGCCGCCAGGGACTGCGTTCTTTACAATCCCACCTGACACTATGGGTGCGGTGGGAACAGACGCGGTGAACAAAGTTTTTGTGAACCTCAACAATAACTATCGAGTACAGAACAAAACTACCGGAGCACAGATCGGCACCGATGTTTCAATGAGGAATTTTTGGGCTCCAGCCGGCGCGACAAGCGCATTTGATCCGCGCATCCAGTATGATCCGTACAACGACCGCTGGATTCTTGCCGGAGTGACTGAGGCGGCGACTGCTACAACGTCAATTCTAGTCGGGATATCGACAACCAACGATCCGAGCGGTACTTACCTGATTTTCAAGGTCTCAGCGCGCATCGTCGGAGACCCCGCGAACCTCAACTTCGCCGACTTCCCGATGCTTGGTTTTAACAAGAACTGGATTGTCGTCTCAATCAATATGTTCACGAGCGCCGGCGCGTTTAGCAACGGGCGCGCATTGGTCATTGACTACCCAAACCTCCGGACGAACGGCACACTAGTCTCTACTTATTTCACTGGTGTTAGCGCAGCAAACGCTGGGTTTTGTATGCACCCGGCGACGACATACTCTGCCACTGAAGCGACCGAGTATCTGGCGGCACACCAAGCCAGTGCGGGCGCCACTTACAGACTACATACAATCACCGGAACGCCCGCGGCTCCGGTATTCACCATCGGAGCGCTAAAGGTTCGGCCCGGAGGTGGATGGACCCAGCCTGGCGGTAACATTCTGCCCCAAGCCATGGGGACGTGCACAACGACTCCCATGAGACTTGATGTGGGTGACAGCTTTGTTCGGTCGAACGTAGTGTTCCGCAACGGCACTATCTGGTATCCGCAGACGGTAGGTCTACCTGCGGGTGGGCTTACCCACACCGCCGCGCAGTGGACGCAACTGGATACAGCGGGCAATGTCCTGCAGGGCGGTCGCGTCGACGATCCAACCGCGACCGCTACCAACGGCGGCAAGTGGTATGCATACCCCTCGATCGCCGTGAACGCCACGAACGATGTGCTGCTCGGCTTCTCACAGTGCTCGTCAACCCAGTTCGCCTCCGCCGGTTACACGTACAAGGATCACACTGATGCCGCAGGCACGATGCGAGACCCGGTGATATTCAAAGCCGGCGAAGACTGTTACAGCAAAGACTTTAGCACTGGCCGAAACCGATGGGGTGACTACAGCCACACAATGGTTGATCCCTCAAACGACTGCAGTTTCTGGACCATCCAGGAATACGCGAAGTTTCAGGCGCCGCCCACCGTGGGAGGCAGTACCAGCAAGTGGGGAACCTGGTGGGCCCGAGTCAATGCCATCAGCACCATCAGCGCTCAAGCCGATATCGTGGTGGGTAACGACCCGAATCAATGCGGCGCAATAGTGACTTATACAACTCCAACTACGGGCGGAGGCTGCGGGACGATCACCTGTTCCCCAACATCCGGGTCGTTCTTCCCTGTGGGAACGACCACTGTGACATGCACCAACACCGCGGGAGGCAGCTCCTCGTTTAATGTCACAGTCAACGATGTCCAGGCGCCCACGGTAACATGCCCAGCGAATATTACGGTGAGCAACGACCCCGGTCAGTGCGGGGCAGTCGTGAATTTTGTTGCAACCACCGCGGACAACTGTCCTGGTGTGTCGGTGGCATGCACGCCGGCCTCGGGTTCGTTCTTCCCGGTTGGGACGACGACCGTTACCTGCCAGGCGACGGATGCGTCCGGTAACACTGCTACCTGCATGTTCACGGTCACCGTCAATGACACCGAGGCGCCGGTTGTCACGTGCAACGTAACGACAACAACGCTGTGGCCTCCTGACCACCTTCTGATCAACGTCGGGCTGTCCGTGTCTGCCGCTGACAATTGTCCCGGAGTGACCACTTCTGTTGCGGTCTTTGGTGACGAGAACGACGAGGAAGCTACTGGAGACGGCAACCACTCGCCGGACGCCAAGGACATCGCCGCCGGGACTTTGCGGTTGCGTGC
>DASRIZ010000556.1:0-2847 GCA_035649735.1 Blastocatellia bacterium
GCGCCGGCGTCGTGCGCGATTTCGGCCGTCTTCCGGATGTCGGTCACTTTGATCAGAGGGTTCGAAGGAGTCTCTGCCAGAACGAGCCTCGTGTTACGCCGCACAGCGTTCTTTGTTTGAGAGACGTCAGTCATATCGACGAAGCTCACTTCCAGGCCCCAGGGAACGAATGTATCTCTCAGTAGTTTCCTGACACCGAAATACAGATCCTCCGACGCAATGACGTGGTCGCCCGGTGAGAGAGCCTGGAACACCGTCATCGTGGCCACTGAGCCTGACGAGAACGCCGCCGCCTCGTGACCATCTTCTAATGCGGATACACATTCTTCCAACGCATTGCGGTTAGGATTACCGTCGCGTGAGTATTCGAAGCCAGTCGGATAACTTCCATCCGCTTCGCGTTCAAACGTGGTCGATAAATTAATAGGCGGCGTGACTGCTCCGGTGGCCCGGTCGCGGCGACGACCTGCATGGACAGCTTTAGTTTCTATTTTCATTGAAGCAAGTTCCGAGTTGGGAGTGTTCAAAGTTTCCCGAGTAGGTAAACAAAGACGGCAAAGAACACGACCATTCACTACGAGTTAACGTGATGAACTCTATATTCGACGAGATTTTCGTGAGTTGGCAAGCCGAATTGAAGAAACCGATTAGAATGAGCGATGCTTGAATGAAATCGGGCCGCCGCGTCAACTGAGACGTTTAGGCACACAGAGGCACCACGCATGAAGGTTCTATTTTACGTTCTCACAGCCGTTCTTGGGTTGTTCGGCATTTTGGCTGTGCTTCGCACTGTTGAGCGGCTGATGTCTGGCGCCGGCATACTGCCTGTGCAGCTCTTGATCGCGCTTGTTGCCTTGATATTGGCTGGCGTTTGCTTGAAGAAGGCCAGAGCTAGTGGGACAGAGAAGTGATGACGATTTGTATACTTTGCGGACTCTGCCCGAGGTAACCAGATGAGCGTTGCAAACCGGTGGTTAGACCACCAACTCTGGGTGACTATCGATCCACGTTATCGCAGCTTGAACCGGATTATCTTGCTTCAAGAACCGCTTGCGAACGATCAGCCCCAAACTCTCGACGGCCGTCCATTTGGTATCGCCATTGGTAGCGGGATCACGGATGATGGCCGCCAACGACGGTATCGCTTTTTGGTTCTTAAGCCGGCCCAGGGCCAAGATGATTGAGTCCCTTGCGGTGGTGTCGGTCTCCGACTTGAGGCTTTCGATCAGTTTCTCTGCCACCGCCTCGTCTCGGCCCAACTCTGCCAGAATCGCGGCGCCATCTTCGCGCGCCTCAGGAATAGAGCGTCCGAGCAGGCTGAGCGCGTAGGGAGCCGCAACCGCACCTTTTGCGATGAGTCCCCACATCGCGTGAACACGGCGGCTGAAAGCAAGTTCGATCTCGTACCCGACGCCCTTCTTTCCCTCCAACGCACCGAGATGCTGCTCGTACATCGCAACGTAGTATTCCAGCGGGTCCGTGTAATAGCGAAGGTCGGGTTGGCCCCGCGCATCAACCGGATATCTGGCTTCTTTCAGTGGCATGCGAAAGGCATTAAAGTGGGCCAACACTCTGTATACGACACGACGCATTTCATATCTTACGGCCCGTATTTTAACCCACACGGGTGAGCAATCGGTTTCTCCACTCAGAGAGAAACTTCAAGAAGCGCGGTCGCGAAAGGCTTGCATGCGGGTTCCGAGCCGATAATTCAAGTTTGGCGTTTGCCGTCTAGTTTGCGGCGCCGCCGGAGCCTGATACTCCCGGCTTAAGCATTCCGTGCATCCCGATCCAGCGCACAAAGGCTTCGAACCAACCCGTGCTCGTCGTTTCCTTCGGGTACATCCCGAAGCCGTGGCCACCCTGTTCATAAAGATGGAATTCGACGGGGTGCTTCGCTGCCCTCCAGCTATCGATGAGGCCATAGCCACCGTTCGCGAAGAAAGGATCGTCGGCAGCAAGGGCGATGAACAGAGGCGGCGCGTCGGCCGGAACTGTAAGCGGCGCGAGAGGACCGTAGATGTTGCCGATAAAGGCTGGCTTCGCATCCTCGCCTGCAAGCGTAGTCGCCATTGTTAACATTGCGCCGGCGGAAAAGCCAACCATGCCAATCCGGTGAGGATCGACGCGCCACTCGACAGAACGCTTCCGGATCAGTGCAAACGCAGCGCGGGCGTCGGCGATCTGGGTCGCGAGACCGGCCATCGCCTGCTCAGGGTTGGGGCGCGGGCGTCGCGCCGTTCCCGAAAACATTTCCCGCATGGACTGCTCGAACTCCGCGATAGCCGCGGGGGTCTGGTTCAGGCGATACTTAAGGACGAACGCGGCGACACCCTTTTCCGCGAGTGCACGCGCGACATTCCAGCCTTCATTTTCCATGGACAAGGTGCGAAAACCGCCACCGGGCGCGACGATGACTGCCGCACCGCTTGCCTTGGCTGGTTCCGGCAGAAAGGGTGTCAACGTCGCAATACTTACATTGCGCGTAAACCGGCTGCCGTACTGGATATGCCAGGACTCCGGGTTCTTCGCAGCGGGCAGCAGACCGGTCCCGAGGCCGATCGCATTGGGCTGCGAAGGCGTAGCGATGGGAGTCATCTTATCGTTCTGCGCTTGGGCCGGCGTGACGATCACAGAGATGAACGCAAGTGCAGCCACCATCAAACTCGAGGTTGATAACTGCGCGAACGACAGCTTCGTCCAGAGATTCGATACTTGCCTCATGCCACCTTCTCCTCCAACCGGGTTTGATTCGCAGCCAGCGATGCTGCCCTACAGATCGAGCACTGTCACGGAAAAATAGTGCCAACGTTTAAAAGCGGGTTAGATTCACTGATTATTCGCCTG
>DASRIZ010000557.1:0-14863 GCA_035649735.1 Blastocatellia bacterium
GTGGAAGGGCCTCGGCCTTCTCGCACCGGTCGCTCATTACGTTATGTGGCTTACACCTTACAACAAAAGCGCCGCAGCCATGACTTTCCATGGCCTTCGGACCACTACAAAAGCGCCGCCACGCATGCGATAGTCTTTGAATTCGAAAATGGGCGGCGCACTGCTATGTGAATGTCAAGGTGCGCGGCAAAATTGATCTTCTTCTTGTTTGGAAGAAGATAAGACTAGTAGTAGGGGCTGTGGGAACTCGTGGAAAAGTGGGAAACTCGGAATGGAACGGAGTGGAATGGAGAGTTTTCCACTTTTCCACAGTTTCCACAGCCCTTGCGCCATTGCATTGAGTCCTGTGGTTCGCCAACCGAAAGTTCTGTTTCTTCAACCGAAAGAGAGACTGACTGCTATGCGTGGCACGACTCAGATGATCGTCACACTCTCGTGGATGCGGCCCTCTCTAGGGCGATCCCGAAAGCCCCGGGTCCTCTGTCTCCAGAAGCGAATCTTCCAGCCTTGTTAAGGCTGTTCGCTCTGTGCGCCGTCGAGGCGTTCCCTGGGGCCGGCGGTCTCCTCTGCGGTCAAAGGAGCTGTTGAACTATCGGCTCGAAAAACATACGGTCGTTGTTGTTTCAATACTGCGTATATCCGGGTCGTCAACTTTCTTGCTACCGCAACTATTGCTTTTTTGGCGGCCTCCTTCTTTGGCTGCCGATTATAGATCCGCCGGTAGAATTCTCGCAGTTCCGGATCACGACGGATCGCCACCCAGGCGCCTTGAATCAGTTTATTGCGCAATCGGCTGTCCCCAGAACGTGTGATAGGACCTCGATTTTCGTGATCGCCCGTAGAGTGTTCACTGGAGACCAATCCCAGGAACCCGGCAATTTGCCGCACGTTTCTGATCTCACGCCAATCTCCCAGCCGTGCGACAAGGTGCGTCGCTACAATCCACCCGATTCCAGGTATGCTGGTGAGCAAACTAATCGAGCGTCGCAGCTCCGGGTCCTGTTGGCAGAAACGCCGAATTTCCTTCTGCACAGTCGATGCGGACTTATAATGAAATTGCAGCGTGGTAATCAGATTGTCCAGTTTGAAGTGCACTGCTCCGCTGCAAGGCAATGCCTGCAATTCCCGCAACACTCGGGCCGACCACTTACCGTCGGCGGCCGGAAAGCTGATGCCTTGATAGAGCAGCAGCGACTTGATCCGGCATTTTGTCGCGGTCAACTGTCGTGCATGAGTGTCGCGCAGCTGCACGAGATGGCGCAGTTCGCGATAGGTAGGCGAAGGTACATGGATGCTCTCGAGCTCTCCCCCTCGCAGCCCCTTAGAAAGATTCTTGCTGTCCAGCCGATTTGTCTTCACTCGCTGCCCCGGCGCCCTTGGCACCATCGATGGCGCTACTACCAAGCAAGGATGTCCCTCGGCAATAACGTCATCGTAAAGACCAAACCCCGTCGGTCCGGCTTCATAAACAAAGGCAATCCGTTGCCCTGGAAAATGCTTTCGCACATATTTCAACAGGTGCTCCGAACTATAAGGCAGCCGCAGCGATTCCATCAATTTTCCGTGATCTGCAAAAGTGATTGCGATGCTTCGCTTATCCACATCCATCCCCGCGAAGATGTCGTAGTCGCGCGGCGTAAACTGAGACTCTTGGTTCTGATGTGTCATTGTCGATTCCTCCTTAGCCACTTTTCTGCTTGGCTATTTTAGATTAATCAACATGACATTCAACATACGTGTCTCCAAATAAAGGCGGCGCACTCCAAATAAAGGCGGCGCACTCCGAATAAATCGGCACGTTCTGACTTCTGATCTCTGACGTTGAGGGCGGGGATGGCTATTCGGATTGGGCAACGCAATAGTGTGCTGGTGCTTGGGTTGATCTGGCTGACCTTCAAGTTTGACTACAGTCAGAAGCGAATCGATATTTCAAAAGTTCCGTTTATAAAAAAGGCATTTAGAGTCGCTCACACCCGAATGGAGTATGATCCTGCCGTTTGGGCGAAGGTTGAAGAGTTGATTCTGGATTCAATTAACAAGTTGCGGTAGAGGTGCTCTTAGGGCACTATCCTTCTTGTACGAAATCAATCAATAGGAGAACGAAATTGAGGAGAATCAAGGTCGGAATCTCACTGTTATTCGTCGCGGGCATCATAGCCGCGCTTGCCGGTCAAACGTTTGGTTATCCGCCGCTGCTGGTCAAGGCGAAGAAGTTCGGCGCCAAGGACTGCACGTTCTGTCACGTCGATCCCGATGGAGGGCCGCCGTGGAATGAGCGCGGTCAATGGCTGGTAAAAGAGAAGGAGCGTCGTGGCGCTGACACTGTTGATGTAGAGTGGCTCGCAAACTACAAACCTGGGCAAGTCGAAGCTCAGAAGCCCGCGGATGCCGCCAAAACGCCCGCGAAAGCAGATGATAAAAAGCCGGCCGCAGGAAAGCCCGACCCGAAGACTTTCGACGATTATGTTGGCGAATATCAGCTTCCGCAATTCAATCTCGTTCTGACTCACGAAGGCGACAAGCTGTTCGGCCAGCCGCCCGGGGACCAAAAAGAAGAATTGCAACCGCAAGATGACGGATCATTTTTGGTTACCAACGTGAACGCTAAGGTCACGTTTGTTCGCGATGACAAAGGTAAAGTTATCGAAATCGTCGTGAGCCTCGGCGGTCAGGAGATGAAGGGCAAGAAGATCAAATAGTCCAGGAGACATAACGGTGGATGAGAAAGCACTGTTCTTGAAGTTTTGGGAGAGGGAGGCGCCGGCCACCCGAAAAGTTATCTCTCGCATTCCGGAGGACAAGTCCGACTACAAACCCGAACCGAAATCTCGAAACGCTCGCGAGATCGCGTGGCTGATCGTAATGGAAGAAAAGGTGTTAACCGAGGGGCTCGAAAAGGGAACCATAGATTGGGCGGAATTCCCGACCCCTGCGACAGTCGAAGAGATTCTTGCAACTTACGATCGTACTCACGAGGATTTCACAAAGAGGCTTTACGGGATCGATCCGTCGACCTGGGAAAAAGAATTCAGATTTATGTATGGCGATTATGAGATATCGAAGGGCACGGGCTACCATTTTGCCTGGGAGTTTCTCTTCGATTCAGTACATCATCGGGGACAGCTTTCGACTTATCTCAGGCCGATGGGTTCGACAGTGCCTTCGATCTACGGTCCCAGCGCGGATGAATCCTAGTCAATGAAATTGTATCGCGCTGCTTTTTGCGCAAAGGAAGGTCAATTCTGCTGGCAGGCAATGAGCCTGACCAGCAGAATTCGTTTTTGATTGCGCTTCCGGTGAGAACAGACCCGCGGCATTGATCCAGAGCAGAAAGCGTCAGGGCTTGGCGGTCGTACCGGGTGAGTCGTTTGTTATCGGTTTTGGCGGGGCGTCGCGCTGCTGAATCACAGGCAGGGTGATTGGCTTGACGAACTTAACGCGAAATATCGCTCCAGGACCAACTCGCACATCGCCGCCTTTAGTGAGCAACAGTCCACCAAGCAGGCCTCCGCCAATTGCTGCCCCGCCCGCGGCGCCTCCCCCGCCCATTAGGATCGTTGCCAGCGCGCCTGCGCCGCCGATGGTCGCCCCGCGCTCGACGTTCTTAGCGGTTCGGTCACCGCTACGGTTGCCGCTGACTTTGCCTTCATCATTGGCCTTCATCTTTTCGTTTTTATCCCAATCATCAATCGCAGTGATCGCGACCGACACCGGCAAGTCCCCCCACGGCATCCGAAGCTGCTCAAAGATTATCCCGATCTCACCGTTCTTCTGTCCTCGTCCCGCCGGCTTTGCTTGAGTGACCCGACCGTGAAACTCGGTGCCCCGTGGCAAGACGAGCTCGCCCCCAACATAAATCGACTCGTCCAGTACGGCGGAAAGGTGATCGCCAGATTCGTTTAGCTTCGAGCTGATTTGAGACTGCAAGACAACGCGCGCCCTGGTTTCGGACTCGATTGTGGCTTCGCGTGCGGCTTGCGGCATCGCCGGCACGCTAGCGAGACCGAGAATCGCGCAGATTATGGCAACAGACACACTTCTTCTCATCTTTTCGACCTCTTGTTTGATAGTTTGAATCGTCCTTCGATAAACCAGGGGAGAGCCTTCAGTCCTGGGCAACGAACGATCAGCAGAGAGACTTCTTGCAACTCAATTTCTAGAGAAGCCCAAGAGCAAGTGGGCGAGCCAGCGAAGGCGGAACGTACAGCTTCCGGACAGTCAGAACAGGAGAAAAGTTCGGCAGTGCGTTGAAACCGGCGCAGCCCTGCGTGCGTCTTAGGATGTGTAACTCACCAGATTGACTGCAAAGGAGAAGGAATGGAGCGAAATCAAGCATCCGACTATCCGCAGGAGTTATTAGACCTGTTTCACGAATACCAACACGGCGATATGGACCGTCGTACCTTTCTTGATCGTCTTGGCAAGTTCGCTACCGGCGGGCTTACCGCGATGGCGATTTTTGAGAGTCTGAAGCCGAACTATGCCTGGGCGCAACAAGTGCCAGCCGATGACAAGCGCATCAAGGTTGGCTACGAAACCGTGCAATCACCGGCAGGAAACGGATCGATCAAGGGCTATCTGGCCCGCCCGGCAAAGAGTGGGAAAATGCCTGTCGTGCTCGTCATTCACGAAAACCGAGGACTTAATCCCTATATCGAGGACGTAGCGCGTCGCCTCGCGCTCGAAAATTTCATCGCCTTCGCGCCCGACGGATTGACCTCGGTAGGCGGCTATCCGGGCAATGATGAGAAAGGCGCCGCTGCCTTTCGCACGGTGGATGGAAAGAAGATGACTGAAGATTTCGTCGCGGCGGCCAGGTGGCTCAAAGCACGCCCCGACTCAACCGGCAAACTCGGCGCGGTCGGATTCTGTTTTGGCGGTGGGATTGTAAATCAACTGGCGGTGATGCTGGGCAAGGATCTGAATGCCGGGGTTGCGTTCTATGGACGCCAGGCCGGCGTCGAGGATGTTCCTAAGATTTCCGCACCGTTGTTGCTCCAATATGCGGGCAATGACCAGCGCATCAACGACGGAATCCCGGCTTATGAGGCGGCGCTTAAGGCCAACAACAAGGTGTACGCGGTGCACATGTATGACGGCAAACAGCACGGCTTCCATAACGACACGACGCCGCGTTATGACGAACCCGCCGCCAAACTGGCGTGGACGCGCACGCTTGAGTTTTTCAACAAACACCTGCGGTAATGGGCGGCTGCTTGCGTAACGGCGAGCTTAAGAAAACAGAACGGCGCTCCCAGTTCTGGGAACTGGGAGCGCCGCTACCTTCTTCGAACGCGAACTTGAAAGCCGCTACCCGCAATGTGCGCCAGCATTAGGTCGCTCGCCGCGAACGGTGCAGGTATTACTTACCATCAATCGAAAACGCATACAGCTTTTTGTTGGGCTTCCCGATCCGCAAGAACTGATAGCCCGAGCCGATATAAACCACTCCGTCGACCACCGTTGGACCGCCCGCGACTGCTCCGCCAGTGTCAAACTCCCACAGTATCTTTCCATCCTTAGCGTCGTAAGCGCGGATGAAATTCTTGTTTGACCCGGCGAACACAAGCCTGTTGTCGCCCGTTCCAGTCACGGTTATCGGACCGAAGTTCGAACCTTTATCTGGCGATTTGGTTTGCCACAGTATCTTCCCAGTAGCGCCATCGAGAGCGGATACCGATCCTTGCCCTGGAAAGTTTGATATCGCAGCGTAGACGCGCTCGCCATCAGTTGCATCGCCAAACTCGATACCGCCAAGCTTGCCGCCCGGCCCGACTTCGGTCTTCCACAGAAGCTTGCCGTCTTTTGGATCGAGCGCGTAGAACCAACCACTTTTTTGACCCGCGCCGATTGCCGGTTTTCCACCGGGCCCCTTGAAAACCATCGGCGTCGAACCGAAGTCAACATCCAGATCGCTGCACTCGGCGAGATTGGCGCAGCCAAACGTCCAAATGTCGCCCGGGGTTGCTTGATATGACCATACGAGTTTTCCGGTAGACAGCTCGAGGGCGACAATTGCATTTGGAAACTTGGAGGCCGGCGGTGTGTATTGATTGCCGGTGGTGACGTACAAGCGATTAGTTTGAGGATGAACGGTGACAGTCGACCAGACGGCGCCGCCGGCAGGTCCGATGATCGTCACTCCTTTTTTGTCTTTGCCCTGGGCGGTTGGCGTTTCAGGTATGGTGTACCAGCGCCAAATCTGTGCGCCGGTCTTTGCGTCGAAAGCGACAACTCCGCCTCGGAAGGTGCAGCACTCATACTTTGGACCGTACTTCAGGATTGCGCCTTCTTCGTGGGAGGCCACTCCGATATACACACGCCCGTTGTGGTAGATCGGCGACGCCGTTCCGACAGTTTCCTTGTGCGTATCGACTTTTACTTTCCATTTGAGCGCGCCTGTTTTGGCGTCTAGCGCGTGCAGGGAACCCGCAAGGTCAGCGAAGAACAGGACACCGTCGCCATAAGCGGCGCCGCTGCGCGAGGGACTGCCGCAGTCGTAGTCCCAGATTTTGGCGCCGGTTTTGGCGTCGACGGCGTATTCTTTTCCGTCCCAGGACCCAAAATAAACTACGCCGCCAACAACAGTGGGTTGAGCTGACACGTCGCCGGCAGTTTCAAAGACCCACTTCGGTTTGAGACTGCCGACCGTTGCCGGGGTAAGCTGTTTTTCGTTCGGGTTGTAATGCGAGCCTTCCAGATCTCGGCCATACATCGGCCAATCAGCGGTACCGGCTCCGTTTCTGCCTGCTATCGTCTTCGCCGGACCGCGCGAAGATTGTGCCGCTGCAAGCGTGACGATCATAATGGACAGCACGATTATGCCCGCTAAGAGGCTAGTTTTAAGACGCATCAATGCTCCTTTCAATTTCCACTGGGCCAAAAAGATTTGAAGTGATTCTAAACGGATAAATGTTATTTGTCATTTGTCATTGGTCATTGAAGGGCAAAGGGCAAAGGGCAAAGAGCAAAGAGCAAAGGACGAAGAGAGCGAAGGAAGAGAAGGGAAAGACTATTTGCTCTTTGCCCCTTGCCCCTTGCCCTTTGCCCTTTGCCCTTTGCCCTTTGCTCTTTGCCCTTCAATGACCAATGACAAATGACAAACGACCACTTAATATGTCTGCTATGCGACAGAAGACCGCGGCCATCGTAGTCATCGGCAACGAGATTCTGACAGGAAAATCCGAGGACAAGAACGCCAGCTTTCTTATCGGGGAAATGTACAACCTTGGAGTGGCCCTCCGGCGAATCCTGATCATTCCGGATGACGCTGACGTCATCGCTACCGCGGTTCGCGAATGTGCCGCTGAATTTGATTACGTCTTCACATCGGGCGGTGTAGGTCCAACGCACGATGATGTGACTATCGAAGGCGTCGCGCGCGCTTTTGATCGCGAGGTCGTACGACACCCGGAGCTCGAAACGATGCTTCGCGGTTATTTCGGAGAGGGTATCGACGCGGCCAGGCTGCGAATGGCGGATACGCCGGCCGGTTCGGAGCTTATCCACGACAGTGATCTGCGTTGGCCGGTCCTGGCAGTGCAAAACGTCATCGTGCTCCCGGGCGTCCCGGAATTGTTTCGCAAGAAGTTCGAGGCGATTAGAGAACGGTTTCGCGCCGCTCCGTTTTTTGCGCACGCAATTTACACCCGCGAAGACGAATTCGATATCGCGCCGCGGCTGGATGATATCGCAGCAAAACACCCGGACGTTGAAATCGGATCGTATCCGACTTTTACGCGCGAGGACTATCGCGTAAAGATAACGCTTGAGTCAAAAGAGGAAGCCGCGGTCGAACGCGCTCGCGATCAATTGCTTTCGCTGCTTGATCCCGGATCGCTGGCCCGGATTGAGTGAGTCCGAGGTCAGAAGTCAGACGCGGTTCCGCTGGGCTCAGGCGCAAGAATCGAAGAAGAGCAGGGCAATATGTATCAAGCCCACCCAATTCACACGGATCAAAAATATGGGATTCAGACTGCGACGAATCAAAACCTCACAAATCCTCGGAGTCGCTCTGCTGTTTCTGGTTTCCCTTCATACGCCGGCCAGAAGTTACCAATCAACCTCCGTTAAGTTTGAAGTCACCATCGCTTCAGGATTGAGTTCATCTCCAAAGTCCGGGCGTCTTTTTGTAGTGTTGAGTTCCAGGAGCCAGCCGGAACCCCGCCTCGCGATCGGCCAGACCGGGATGGATGCTTCAACGGTATTGGGCAGGGACGTCAACGACTTTGGGCCCGGGGTCACCGGGTCGCTGGACGAAAAGAGCGCGATTTTTCCACTCGATAGACTGTCACGGCTGCCGGCTGGTGACTATTTTGTTCAGGCGGTGTTCGATTCCAACATCGATCTGAAATCGGTGAACGCGCCTGGAAATCTCTACAGCGTTCCCAGGAAGATCCGTGTCGATCCATCTCAGGGCGGCGCCGTGAAACTCGAGTTGACCCAGAGGATAGCGGAGGAACAGCCGCCTGCGGAATCTGAATACGTAAAGTACGTAAAGATACAATCGAACATCCTCACGAAGTTTCACAAGCGCCCGATTTATTTGCGAGCAGGCGTGATTGTGCCGAAAGACTTCGCAGTCGAGCAGGCGAAGCGGTACCCGTTACGGGTGCGCATTGGCGGCTACGGCGCTCGCTACACCGGCGTTCAGCGAATGATGCGGGAGGGCGCCAGCTTTCGGTCAATGTGGGAGTCAGCTACTACGCCTCGAATGGTCTTGCTGCATCTGGACGGCGATGGACCGTACGGAGACTGTTACCAGGTAAATTCGGACAACAACGGACCCTACGGAGATGCGATTACCCAGGAATTGATTCCGTACGTCGAGGAGAAGTTTCGATGCATTGGACAACCTTGGGCGCGAGTGCTGGATGGCGGATCGACCGGGGGATGGGTGTCGCTTGCGCTTCAGGTGTTCTATCCGGATTTTTTCAACGGGACGTGGTCCGGTTTTCCGGACGGCGTGGACTTTCGTGCGTTTCAGCTGGTTAACATCTACGAAGATCAAAACGCATACGTCAACAAACGAGGATTTGAGCGTCCCAGCGCGCGCGACCTGAACGGGGATGTGCGATTTACGATTCGTCACGAATGTCAGATGGAAAACGTGATGGGGCTCGGCGACAGCTATGCGATGTCCGGCGAACAGTGGGGTGCGTGGAACGCTACTTATGGTCCTCGCGCGGCCGATGGCCGGCCGGCTCCGCTCTGGGATCCGAAGAGTGGTGAGATCAATCGCTCGCTTGTCGAGCATTGGAAGCGATACGACCTGCGGATGGTGCTTGAGCAGAATTGGAAGACGCTTGGCCCCAAGCTTCGCGGGAAGTTGACTATTTGGGTGGGTGAAGCCGATGAATATTTTTTGAACAACGCGGTGCATCTGCTGGATGCATTCTTGTCCAGGGCCGATCCACCGTACGAAGGAAAGATCATCTACGGTCCTGGGAAAGGGCACGGTTGGATGGCTTTCAGCGAGCGCGAGATGATGGATCAGATGGCCGCGGCGATAGAGAAAGCAAGAAAGTAGACTACGCATCGGAATTCTCGACAGGGAGCACGAGACTGTGAAAAAACGGACGACGTATCAATTCCTTATTGAACACGCCCTCGACGGGCTGCTGATATTCGTACCTATTGCCGCTGTTCTTCACTACTCCCACGCGCCCGCGCTGTGGACGTTTCTTGCGTCGGGCGTGGCGATCATTCCGCTTGCTGGATGGATGGGAAAGGCGACCGAGAGTCTGGCTGAGCGCCTGGGAGCGGGAATCGGCGGACTGTTGAATGCGACGTTTGGAAACGCGGCAGAGATGATCATCGCGTTTCAGGGATTGCGCGCTGGTCTGAGTGAGGTAGTCAAAGCATCGCTCACCGGTTCAATCCTCGGGAATATTCTGCTGGTGCTCGGTCTGAGCATTGTGGCGGGCGGGTTCAAGTACCGGGAACAGAAGTTCAACCGAACGGCCGCGACAATGAGCGCGACTCTGATGGCATTGAGCGCAATTGGATTGCTTGTGCCGGCGATGTTTCACTGGGTTACGAGAGGAGAGCAGGGCAGCGCCGAGAGAAACATAAGTCTCGAGATTTCCATCGTATTGTTTCTGACTTATGTCCTCAGCCTGGTCTTCACGTTGGTCACTCACAAGGACCTTTATCTGGGAACAAGTGCGCCGCACAAAGAAGCCTCGACTATGAGCTCGAAGACCGCCGGACTGTTGTTGCTTGGAGCGACTGCGTTAATCGCGTGGATGAGCGAATTGCTGGTGCACGCTGTCGAGCCGGCGTCGAAGTCGCTCGGGATGACCGAGGTCTTTGTCGGAGTCATTGTTGTAGCTATCATCGGGAATGCTGCCGAGCACAGCACGGCCATCCTGGTCGCGCTGAAGAACCAGATGGATCTTTCTTATCACATAGCTGTTGGGTCCAGTATGCAGATCGCGTTGTTTGTAGCGCCGGTGCTGGTGTTCTTGAGCTACGCCCTGGGCCAGCCAATGGATTTGCTGTTTACCACATTTGAGGTGATAACAGTCGGGTTGGCGGTAGCGATCGTGAGTTTGGTGGCGGCCGATGGCGAGGCGAACTGGATGGAAGGAGTGTTATTGCTGGCGGTCTACGTGATTTTTGCTATCGCGTTCTTCCATTTGCCGGCGAATCTTCCTGGCGTTTGATCAGTTAATAAAAGACGCGTTGAGGCTTCGATTTAGTCTTCGATAAACGCGAATAGTGTCCTCAAGCTCAGCAACGCCAGTTCAGGACGCTATCTATTTGCGCGCTATAGCAGCTGCTATTAGAATGCAGTTCGGAACCCCGAAATATCTGAGATCAGGAGGGACACCATGATCTACCGTGCTATCGCTGGTTGCGTCGCAATCCTGGTCATCGCTGTCGTTAGTGGAGGTCAAGCGCGTCGTCCCGACACTGTGGGCGATTTGACTGGACCTGATGCGGTGGGGTTCCGAAAAGATGGTGTTACGAAAGAGACTGTGGGTGATCGGCGCGCTCCGGCAAACTCGCCGACAACGAAGCAGGCTATAGAAGATTTCTTGCAATTACAGAAGGTCAACCGGCAGATCCAGGACATTGCAAAGCAAAATCCGCTGGAGCTGGAAGGAATTGCCGCGGCGGCCAAGGAAGTCAGCATCAGGGCGAAACGCCTCAAGACGAGCCTTTCTTTGCCGTCCCCTCCAAAGGACGAAGTTAAGAACGGAATGACAGCGTCAGCATCGACCGATGAATTCCTGAACCGGATTAAGGAACTCGATACCAACATAAAGACGTTTGTGACTAATCCACTATTCCAGCAGATGAACGAAGCTGGCAGGGACTTGCGTCGCGAGGCCAGCGTCAGTCTGAGCAACGTGATTACCTTGAGCAAGGTTCTTGAGGAGAGCGCCCGCAAATTGCGGTAATGAGCTGTGACAAAAAACAGGGGCGGCTCGCGCCGCCCCAATAGTGTTTCCTAATCATCCTACCGATCAGAAGTCGAATCGTAGTGCAAGCTGCATCACTCTCGCACCATTTATCGTAAAGGTTGACTTGCCGACGGTGGCGGCGCTGTTTAAGTTGCCATTCGGACGCCCAAAATTCGGGTGATTGAACACGTTGAAAGCGTTCGCCTGGAACTGCAGCGCGCTGTTCTCAGTCACCTTGAATTTCTTGTGTAGTCCGAAGTCAAAATTGACGAAGCCTGGTCCGGTCAGAATGTTTCGCCCCGTCGTACCATCGCACCACCACTGGGTGTTGCTGGTGATAACACCGTTGCCGGCACCGCAGGCTGCCGCAGGACCAATGTCCTTTGCGCGCGTAACCATGCCGACGAACTGTGTATGGTCGAAGAAGCCGTCAGCCGGGCTCGCGCTGTGGTCAATCACGTCTTTGATCGGCCCGCTACCAATGAAGACGGCGCGATCGGTGAAGATTCCGTCGGCATTTGCGTCTTCATTAGAACTGCCATGGAACACGCTGAAAGGCGCACCTGACTGGACCGTAACGATTCCAGTCGCTTCCCATCCACCCAGCCACCGATTCGCTCTAAAGAAGGGGATCTCGTAATTGAAATCGGTTACAAACTTGTGGGTGACATCGAAGTCGGCTCGCCCTCGATCGTGGTTGATGTTGAAATTGTTTGTAGGATTCAAGCCCAGGCGAGCGTTGAATGCGTCGCTAATTGTGTCGATCGCTTTGGAAAAAGTGTAGCTGCCGTTCAACTGCAAGCCGAACCGCGCGCGGTGACGCAAAATCACCTGCCCGCCGTGGTAGCTTGAGGTGAACCCGTTGGTGCGGAAGTTGTCGCTGGCGATTGCGGGATTTGGACGTCGCGTACTTCCGTGTGACCTGCCCGTAGTCGCTAACGTGCCACCTGAACGCCCGTTGAAAGTGTTAATGTTGACAACGCCGGTCAACTGACGCCCCAGCGTCGTTATGTAGTTGACTTCGACGACCGTTGACTGGGCAATCTCCCGTTGCACACCCACGAACGCCTGGTAATTGAACGGCGTCACCAGATTCTGGTCCATATGGCGAGGGGAAGGGGCCGGAAGATTAGCGGGGTCAGCGAACAAGCTTGTACTCGTAAACGGCACCGTGAAGAGTCCAGGTGTCGATATCGGTCCTGCCGGAACACCGTTGCCGAACGCCCCGATCGTGCTGAAGTTAAAGAACGGTGCGTTGAATCGAATGTTCTCGAACAAGTTGTTCCAGATGCGATCATAGAACATTCCGCCGCCGGCGCGAACGACGAGTTTCTGATCGTCGAAAACATCCCAGGCAACACCGATGCGAGGCGCAAAATTGTTGTTGTCCTTTTCCCAAATGCTGTGATCGCGCTGCTGGAAGTCACCGGTAACCAGCCGTGCAATCAGTGGGCTGTCCGAAGGGAAGAAGACATTGCTTGATGGATTGGGTACGGGAGTTACTCCAACGCCGAAATAGAAATTGGAGTCGATTCCTTTCCGGAAATTGTGTGGCGGCCCGAAGTACTCCCAGCGGACGCCCAGATTGAGAGTAATGTTATGCCTGAACTTCCAGTCATCCTGAAAGTAAAAGGCCATCTCATTCGCCCTGTAACCTCGATAGAACTCCGGCAAGTCGCTGGTGATCGGATTAACCGACGCTTGCGCGAACGTAAAGCCACCGAATTCTGTTCCGAACACGGCATCAGCTTCATCTCCGAAGAAGCCGTCGGTCAGCAACTCTTCTACTCCGTGCGGAAGGAACAAGCCGTTCTTGGTGGCCTCGAAGGCAGAGGCGTTAAAGGTTCGGCGGTACTCGCCACCAGCCCTAAAGCTGTGGGCGCCTCTTATGACTGATAGGTGATCTTGAATCTGGAATTGCCTATCTGTAAAGAACTGTGGCAGAGCACTGGATTGACCGAACGAGATTCCCAAAGGATCAATCCCGGTCACTACCGAGGGGATCTTGTCCAAGCCTTCCAACTGAGGGAAGTCTGCGCGGTTGCGCAAATAGCTGATCTTCCCCTCGTTGAGCATAGTGGGGCTGAAATTGTGTCCCCACGTAATGCCAATGTTTATCCGGCGGGCGTCAGTGACAATCGGCGGTCCAAATCCACCTGCGCCATCGCCACCGATGAAGGTGTTCGTGGTATCCGGGTTCTCGATCAGGAATGTTCCGTTTATACGGTCAGTATCCGAGAACGTGTGATCGACCTTGGTGCTGACTCGATACTGATCAAAGATGGTCTGCGCGGTAACTGATACTTGCCCGTAAATAGGCACGGGATAGACTATTCCCTCGGTGAACAACCCCGCGCCCACATTGCTGAACTGACTGGTTGCGAAAGGAATGCCGCCCGGATAGGTTGCAGCAGCCACCTGCTTAAACAGGGGACCAACCGTGCGGGAATTTGAGAATGCCCCGGGACAGGTGCCGCCACAAAGCCCGTCCCCTTCCATGAATCTGGCAAAGTCTCCGCTGTTTACGAAATTGAAGAACTGCTCGGTAAAGCTCGTTGTCGTGAGTGGAGCACCCTGCCTCAGCTTGTGCCACTCAGTCGTCGCGAAGAAGAAAGTTTTGTCTTTTCGTATCGGCCCGCCAAACGAACCGCCAAATTGATTTCGAACCAGCGAATCTTTGATTCCGTCTCTGTTGGAGAAGAAATCGTTTGCCGCCAGCGCCTGTACGCGGTTGTACTCGAAAAGAGAGCCGTGATACTTGTTGCCGCCGGACTTTAGTACTGTGTCGGCGACAAAACCGCCGGCCTTCCCGTACTGCGCGGCATACGTGTTAGTAACGATGCGATACTCTTGAATCGCTTCAGGCGAAATACTAGTGATGCCGCCTGCAATCGTGGATCCTCGACCACCTTGACCCTGGTCGTTGTTGTCGTAGCCGTCCACCATGAAATTGCCCATTCCGGGTCGCGCTCCGTTGACAGCCGCGCCGCGGGTTGTGCCGGCGATATCATCAGACACCGCACCCGGAAGCAGGTTTATGAACTCGTTTGAGTCACGGTTTTCAAGCGGATAGCTTTCCCAGACCTTGCGATTCAGAAGCGTAGACAAGCTAGCGCCCGAAGACTGGACCAGCTGTTCACCGGAAGCTGTGACTGTAATACTCTCAGTCGGCGCCCCAGCTTCGAGCGTTACGTTTTGAGTGACGGTTTGCCCTACAGTCACAACCAAATTTTCAATCTTCGCGGATTTGAAACTCGCGGCCTCTATCGAGACCAAATAGGTTCCTACTGGAAGATCGGGGAGAACATATAATCCAGCATCGGTGGTTTGCGTGTCGTAAGACACGTTCGTCTGCAGGTTTTTTGCGGAAACCTTGGCGGCGATTACCACACTTCCAGTTGAGTCGGTTACGGTGCCTGTCAAAGCCCCTTTGCCGGCGCTTTGGGCGAACA
>DASRIZ010000558.1:0-4560 GCA_035649735.1 Blastocatellia bacterium
ACAGCAAGCGAGCGCGCGATCCCCAAGGGTCGTAAGGTACACTTCTCCGGGAATTGTGCTAGCGTGGCGACCTGTCCGCGCGGCTTCCCCTTGGCTCTTCCGCTTCCTCTTTGGTGCTGGCACGGTCTTAGACCTCAAGACTTTCAACGAAGTTCTATTCTTTTGCCGGAGCAAAACAAGCTCTCGGCCGCCATTCGAAAGCCGCGGTGACTGATTCATACCTGACGGAGGACATCCTGAGGGGCCTTTGAGGGGCATGGCTACACGACAGTCCGGCGTCACGATTAGTGCTGCCGCCCTCTAGTAGAGAACGCGTATCGAGCAAAAACTGCGGGCCATAGCATCGGTGATCTCGCGGGCCATCCCAGGAGAACCGGCTTGCCCGTTGAAGCGCAGGATCCATACAGCTTCTTGCTCCTGCAGAAAATAGAATGTGCCGACTATTCTGCGGGCGCCGTCAACGTAGTAAAGCGCGACTCGGATGCCGCTGAGAGAGCTCCCGGCGAATGCTTCCTGACCGGCGAATACACAAGAGTTACAAAGCGCGAAGTCGTCCATTTCGCGGCGAACGATATCCTGCAGGGCGCTGCCCCTGAGATTGTCTCTGGTGATCCTCAGCAATCCCTGATCTCGATTCTCACAGACGAATTCGGTTTTTTGGCGACCAACGGCATCCGTGTACGGTACAGCTCGCCAGTTCCCGACCAGTGTGATCTGGAAACCGTTCTCTTTATCTATGAATTCGCGGTCAGCTTGCGCCATTGTGAAGGAGCAAGTACAAACGAGAATACACATCACAGTCAAAACGCCTTTGACTTTGATATTGCTTTGGCGCAGTGATCTCGCTTTGACGTTCACTATGAACTCCTAAAGGAAACGGCCCCAAGTGATCCCGGCATTCGTCTCCCGGCCCTTCGCGCTAATGACTGAAACTCTTGCGAGCCTCAACCTCGCGTTGAGGTTTCGCGCTCTTGTCAATGTCCCTTGCGGAGCACTAATTCCAAACGCGAACCAGATGACTTCAACCAAAACCTCTTGGAGCCGTACCCGGTTGTCTCCAACCGAGCGCCTTAAATGTATCACTATCCAGGAAACCCAAGCTATGACAGCCGTCACCTGTCAACGTGACGGTAATCACCATCGCTAACATCGATCAGTTTGACGCCCAAACTTTCGCCGGACGCGCTATACACTGTCTTTTATCGGGCGTTCTTTACGACTGCGACCGAACAGGGCGCCTGCCACGCCACCTTGGCTGAGACACTGCCGATCATAGTGTGCTTTGAGTCCAACGCGTCAGTCGCTCCCAGGACGATTAGGTCGTACTGCCCGCCTTCCGCTTCGCCCAGAATCTCGGTCGCCGGATTTCCCTCTTCGATCCGGGTCAACACTGAATAGTTATATTTGGCCAACCTGGCTTGTGCATCTTCGAGCAAGTCTTCGCCCTCGCGCTCCAACTCCCCCTCGAGCTGAATCTCCGGATCGACTCGATCGAAGACGTCTCCGGGAGAATCAAACCACTCGCGATCGAGACCAAGGTGAATCCAGGGTGTTTCCTTTACATGCAACAAAGTGATCTCAGCCGAATCGATATCGAAGTAAGCGGTCATTGCGCTCAATCCGTGCCGAGACGCAAGCGAGCCGTCCAGCCCGACAAGCACCCGAAGCCTGTCACTACTGGCGGGCTCCCTGGCGACTAACACCATGCCTGCTGCATGCTCGACTACTCGACTGGCCACGGAGCCCAATCCAGCGAATGCCGGGTGATTACGGCCCGCGGCGCCGACAACCGTCACATCATAGCCTTCAGCCAGCTTCAAAATAACATCGGTGGGCGACCCGATCTCGGAGAAAAGCCTCGCTTCGATCCCTTCGGCGCGGAGAATCTTCGCCGCTTCATCCAGAATCAAACTGGTTTCCTGGGTGATTCGCCGATGGTACTCTTCACCGGCTGGGTTCGCTTTCGCCCGGGTTTCTTTTCCTCGACCCGTAGGCCGAACTAGTTTCGGAGCGACGCATAAGACTTCGAATTCGTTTTTGCTCTTGCGGAGCAGACGACTTGCTGTGCGCAGCGCAGTCGTCGCTTCCTGCGATCCGTCCGTTGCAATTAACGTCTTCATAGTTTTCTCTGTGAGCTACCGGGCCTGCAGCGACATTCGCTCCGCGGGACATCCTTCGCTCCGTATCTGACACCCAGATTCGCGATCATCCTTGTTTCACTTTGTTGAGGGTCGTGAGCAGCCTCGCATAAACGTGCGGGCGGTCCTCCTCGGGGAGCTCCGACAAGCCTTTCTGCACTGAATCGCGGAGCATATCGGGTTCAGCAGCCGCCAGTTCTTGTTGCGAGCGCTGGTCAGAGGTGTCCGTCGGTTCGGGGTTTTTTCTGATTCGTAATTTTCTCATGGCCTCTTCTCCATCCGGACGGTTGCCGTATCTGTGGTCAACGAGACCGGCTCTGTGGGAGTCTCGGTCCCCCTCTATTTAGCAACGTGTCTCGCGAGTCGCCGTCCGACATTCACCGTGATCGGATCTGGCAACGGATCGCCAGATGAACCAATTATCCGAGGCGCAACCAGTATGCCAATGATTGATCCGCGGTTATGTTGAAGTTGGCTGATCGAGGTGTAACGGCCGCTGCTAGAGTGCGGGCTTTCACACAATAAGATGCGCAAGTTTACTCAAGTAATCCAATCACGAATCACTTTTGACGCAGATCGAGCATTCGGCGCGGGCACACTCGTTGCGTACCTAACGTTGATGAAGTGCAATCATTCCTTGAGATAGGTGATGGGGGTCACATCTCAGTTGAGGACTGAGAAAGAGATCAATTATGAAAAGCCAAAAGCGTTACTCGAATACCACCTTTTCCAAGCGCGTTGACCACGACGCCGGCAGGCACCGCGGCCCGCAAGCGCCGAGCGAACCAGCAAAATGCGTTACGTGCGGAGCGGTTTACGCTGATCGGCGCTGGACCGTCGCGGGCACGCCAAAAAGCAAAAGTGGCAAGCATAGACACTGGCAGCCGCAGGCGATCACGGTATGCCCCGGCTGCTTGAAAAAGCAGGAGGGACTTGCTGCGGGATTAGTCTACCTCTCTGGCGATTTTCTGCCATCTCATCGCCCGGAGATCGAACGTCTTCTAACCAATGAAGCCGAGCGCGCAGTCATTGACAATCCGCTCGCACAGATAATGGGACGCGAGACGGATGAAAATGGGCGACTGGTCATCTCCACAACCACAGAACATTTTGCTCAGCGGTTAGGCCATGCGCTGGAGAAGGCTTTCGACGGCGAGGTTCGTTACGACTTTTCGCACGAGAACAAACTCGCCCGGGTGTATTGGCATCGCGACTAAACGATACGAGCGTGGATTAGGTCTCGCGCTGACGGGAGAAAGTCATGAGTAAGGCAAAAGGGGAATTGAAAAGCATGCGGGAAGATCGTAGAGCGCCAGGAACTGGAACTGCGGCGGGTAACACGGTGTGACACATCGACTCGGGGTCTGCGTCAGCCGCGACCCACTTTGTCTCTGTGGACGCACGCAGAGATTCCGAAATATTCAAAGGAGGTACGAATCATGGCAACAGGAACCGGACTAGCTCCGTTTAAGGCCATTCGCAATCTGTTGGCACCGGAACCGGTCTTTACACTACAGCAAAGGCTCAATCGTCTCTTCGAGGACACGTTTCTTCCGCTGGGGGCGGAGCCCTTTTCAATGGCCGCGTGGTCTCCATCCTGCGACATCTACGAAACGGAAAATGAGATCGTCGTTAAGGCAGAGATTCCCGGACTCAAGAAAGAGGACGTCAAGCTCAGCGTGCAGGACAACGTCCTCACACTCAGCGGAGAACGCAAGTTCGAAGAGGAGACGAAGAAAGAGAACTACGTGCGAGTGGAGCGTGGTTATGGCAGCTTCACGCGCAGCTTCACTCTTCCGGCCTACGTTGATGCAACTAAGATCAGCGCGGAATTCAAGGACGGGCTGCTTGAAATGAAACTGCCGAAGAGCGAAGCGGCTAAGCCCAAAGAAGTTGAGATCAAGGTCAAGTGACGTTGGCCGTCACGCGATCGAGCTCTGATTCGCGGGTAGCTCAGAGAAATTTAGACGGATGGGCGATCAACTGCCCATCCAGGGAGGTGTGCTTATGGTAGCCAAAGTGCAGATGGTGCCGGATTCGCAACTTCGCGAGCGTGTGATGCGCGAGATTGATTGGGATCCGGAGATAACCTCTACCGACATAGCTGTGATGGTTGACGACGCTGTTGCTGCGTTAACCGGATTCGTTCACAACTATGCGGAAAAGCTTGCAGCCGAGCGGGACGCAAAGCGAATCTACGGAGTCAAGGGCGTTGCTAATGACATCGAGGTCAAACTGGGGATTGAGGTGAGCGATCCGGAGTTAGCCCGGAATGCTATAACCGCGCTCGAAACCTGGACGAACGTGCCCGACAACAGGATCAAGGTAACTGTCAAGAATCGGTGGATCACCCTTGAAGGTGATGTTGAATGGCAGTACCAGAAGGTTGCCGCAGAATCGGCCGTTAAGAACCTGACGGGCG
>DASRIZ010000559.1:0-3363 GCA_035649735.1 Blastocatellia bacterium
TGGGATGATGCACTCAAGGTTGCAGCTTCAAAGTTTCTGCCCTAGGCCCCCTTTAGTAACTTAAATTATTCGAGCCAAAGAAGGACCTCTAAAACCCACGATGGAGAGTCCCATGTGTTGTGTCCCGATGAGCCGTTTGAGCCAATCATGATCCAATTCGGTGGGCACGGACGTAATCCTGTAGCTGATAGCAGCGAATCCCGGGCGTCCTCCATTGGGTCCGGTTGTCTGCAGTAGCGGACTGAAAAGTAGCGAGACGCCGGGTGAATGCGAGCTCATCCCCCAGTCAGAAGGTATGCCAGCAAACGATTACCTTTCGCGACAAAAAGGCGGCCCGACGCTTCATCAGTCGTCAGGCGGTAATCCGGATCATTCAGCTTGATCACCCGTCCCGTTCTCCCATTGTTCAGATTCACGCCAGCCAGGCCGCGCCCGCTCTCCAGCTCCGTGTAGAAGTACATGAATTCACCTCGCAACACAGCCAGCCGCTGTCGCCGCCAGAGAAACCTCGCGAGCCGGTCGAGCTGCACCGCCGGATCCAAACGATCAAGCAACCTCTCTTCGATATCAACTGAGACGCCGGGCGAGATGTTCGGAAGCCGCGGCTGCTCGAGAATGCGTCTGGCGCGCTCAGCACGCGTCGCGGCGCCGTAGAGCTTAAACCGCGATCCTGCGTACTCGCGCGCAGCTCCGCTGGCTAACTCGGTCAGATTTGGCAATGCTGCACGCGAGGCCAGTCCGGACCACCGAAGCGGGTACACCCTGGCGGCTACGGCGCCAGCACGAAACACCGCTGTTGCCACTCCACCGTAGCGGAAATAGATCGCAGCCGTGCGCGCAGCTATGGCGATTACAGTCCGCAGAAGACCGCGACCGGGCGGCTCGTGACGCACACGCCACGCCGCCTCATTCAAACGCTTCAAATCGAACGCGGCGACTTCACTCCGGCCGCCTACGACCGCCTGCCCCATTTCGTTGATCAGCACGAACGCAGCCCGCTCGATTTTGTGCTTGGTGCGCGAACCCGCTTTTCCCGTCTGCGAGTCGATCATTATTAGATCATCGCGGTCGGCGATTAGCACTGTCGTCGAATCGGCCAGTGCAATATTAGTGTTGCCCTTGTCGGCGCCGCGATAGCGCCACAACACTTTGCCATTATTCGGATCGATCGCACTCACGCCATAAGGACCGCGGGCGATGACCTCGCCATCCTTCAATCGTGTGAACTGCCCTCCGGTCCGCACGTACAATACGCCTTCTGCCAGGACCAATTCAGGCGTGAGCCCCAGATCTTTTGCTTCCCAAACAACCCGCCCGGTCGCGCGCAAGATTGCCCGCACTCGCCCTCGCCCCGAAGTATAAAGATACTGGTCATTCCAGACCGGATCCGCTTCAGTCAATGCCAGGCCTTCTTCGTTGACACGGAACTCTTCGCGAATGCGATCCCGCCCCGTCCGCGAATCGAGCGAGGTAACACCGTCATAGAAGAAATAGACCCGGCCTTCGAGAAATAGCGGCGGGCGGTAGTTGTCGAGCGTGTAAACCGTATCTTCATCTTCCTTCGCGCCCCAACGCGCCGGCGTCATCTCGACTTCACTCCCGAGCTCACGTTTCCAGAGCTCGTTTCCGTCTGTGAGGCTCAACAGATAGATTGTCGGCTGGCGTTTAAATCCCTCCCGGACCCGCCCCTTTGTGTCTCGCACAAGTACAAGAGCGATTAGCTCGTACTCCGGATCGACGGCGAGATGCATGATGCTCCCTTTGACCTTCTCGCTTTGCCAGAGAGGATTGCCGGTCATTATGTCGACCGCCTCCATGCGAGTCTTGCCGGATTTTTCGTAGGTGAGAAGGAGTAAGTCAGTGCCCACAACCGGCGCGAGGTCTGTTTGATCGAGCCGCATGTTGCGGCGTCGCCACAGCACTTCGCCGGTCTCGCTGTCCACGGCATAAAGCGATTTTTCGGTCCCGGCGATCAAAACCCCCATCTCAGTCGTCTGATAGAAGCGCAGGTCCTCGTCGAGTTTGGCGGCCCAGATTGGATCGCTGGGAGACGCGTTGGTACTTGTCGCCGCAAGAAGCATTAGCAAACAAAGAGCTAGCACACATCTACAAAACCGACGCGCTTGTTGAGCCCCGATGCAAGACATCCGTGACACCTCTCTCAACGTACTCAGTTGATCATTGTAGGCGGTGCTTGAAAGGATCGCCAACCTCCGCCGCCTTATATCGTCTGTCTCGCTGCAGACCAGACACAAAACTAGAAGATCGGCCCACGGGCACGTTAACGATTTGCGATCGGAAGCGTGCAACCGCGTAGCGGTGTCCTATCGATCAGCTACGAGGTTGGCGTTGTCCGTGAGCCGCGTAGCGTTTTCCTGCTGCCGAATCGATCTGCAGTGCGAAGAGGAAACCGCTACGCGGCCAGCGGGCGTTGCCGATCTCGCAACTATCGATAGGACACCGCTACGCGGTTATCCTTCATCAATTTGATCAAGAAAACTGGCTTCGTTCCCTGTTGTCGGGTGCTCTGCAGTCCATTTTCGCTCGAACTCTTCGGTGAATTCCTCCCAACGGCGCTGCTCGGCCTCCCACTCCTCGCGAGTTTGATAAGCCGAAAACTCGAACCCCTCATCCATATTGCAGCCGTCAAGATGCCAGAACGTCGGACCGAAGTCGTTAGTCTCGTCTGCCATCATCCGGCACAACTCGCAGTTCTCATCGATCATGATGTCTTTCGCCGACACAACTAAAGGGATGCGCCGGCGTTCGCTTTCAATAATAGCCGCGGGAATTCGCCCATCGAACTCCTCGCTTGGGCAATTCAGCCAGGTCTGCCCGACTTGCTCCAACCACTCCAGTAGCGCGTCAACTTGATTGACTGGTCGCGCTGAATATGCGGCGGTCGCTGAGCCCGCTTCGGCTCGGACGAGAGCATCCATACCGGGTATTCTCGTCTTGCTGTCGTCGAGTTCGTGGTTAACTCGCTCCCAACACTGGGTCAACACTTGACGCACAAAATAGTAATAAGTCACATACTCGTGAGTGCCGAATCCTCCGAAGCGATATGCCTTTGAGTCGCGCGAAAGCGGCGTGGGTGCTTCCCTTAGCAGCGACCATTGCCATCCGCGAGAGTCGATGTCGGAATCGATGAAATCCTGCTTCTCAAGAATCACTGCGCGGGGAGTCCGGCCTCCTAAGTCATCACGAGACGTCATCAGCCATCGGGCGTGCAGGGATCGCAGAATATCGTCGTTTCGCATCTGGCCATCGAGTCGGTCACCACCGTCGAGTTCAGAGCCGACGACGAGATCGCTATTACTTTCGGGTCCCTGAACTCTGCCAGTACCAGCGCTCTCACCCAAA
>DASRIZ010000560.1:0-41534 GCA_035649735.1 Blastocatellia bacterium
GTCCTATCGAGACTGTGGGCGCTTCTCTGGTCGAACGTGATTCGAGCAGAAATCAATCTCGAGAAGCCCGCCCCGCTAACCGTGTCGCGGGTGCTGGTGATCGGCGGAGCCGGATACATCGGATCGGCGCTCTTACCCAAGCTCCTTTCGAAGGGTTACCACGTCAGGCTGCTCGATCTGCTGATCTACGGCACCGAGCCAATTGGTGATGTAGTCGATCACCCCAATCTCGAAATCATGCAGGCCGACTTCCGACAGGTCGACAAGGTAGTCGAGGCGATGCGCAACGTCGATGCTGTCGTGCATCTCGGAGCAATCGTCGGCGACCCGGCTTGCGCCCTGGATGAGGAACTGACAATCGAAGTTAACCTGATGGCGACGCGGATGATCGCTGAGGTAGCTAAGGGCACCAACGTCAGCCGATTCATTTTCGCCAGCACCTGTTCGGTGTATGGGGCCAATCCTGCTACGCTCGACGAACGTTCATCGCTGCATCCCGTGTCGATTTATGCTCGCAGCAAGATCGCGTCCGAACAGGTGCTGACCAGCATGGCGACCTCGCAATTCGGACCGACATCGTTGCGATTTGGAACCATCTATGGCCTGTCGGGTAGGACTCGCTTTGATCTGGTAGTTAACCTTCTCACAGCCAAGGCCGTAGTTGACGGACGGATTACTATCTTCGGCGGAGATCAGTGGCGGCCGTTTGTCCACGTAGATGACGCAGCGGAGGTTGTTCTAAAAACGCTCGAGGCGCCGCTCTCTCTGGTGGGAAATCAAATCTTCAACGTCGGCTCAGATGAGCAGAACTACACTATCCAGCAAGCGGGTGAAATCATTGCGCGGCTGGTGCCTGGCGCGGAACTCGTAAGCGAGGGATCCGACACCGACCCGCGAGACTACAGGGTGAGCTTTGGTAAGCTGAGTAAGACACTCGCTTTCACGCCGCGATGGAGCATCGAACAGGGCGTCAAGCAGGTAATTGACGCGATCGAGACCGGTCGGGTGAAGGACTATCAAGAGGCGAAGTACAGCAACGTAAAGTTTCTTGGTGATGAAGGGGCTTCGCGCTTGATCCCGAGAAGGAACGGTTGGGCGCACGAGCTAATCAAAGAATCTTCGCCCGAACGCGCTCGGGTTGCGGGAGATAGCGGCACGGCTCCAGCATGAAACGTATCGATACGGCACTTTCGGGTGTGTGTTTGATAGAGCCCTCGGTGTTCGAGGATGAACGAGGATTCTTCTTTGAAAGCTATCACGAAATCAAATTCGCCGAGCTGGGCATCAAGAACCATTTCGTACAGGACAATCACGCGAGATCCGTAAAACACACACTGCGGGGACTACACTATCAAGTCAAACACGCCCAAGCGAAACTGTGCCGAGTAATCCAGGGAGAAGTGCTTGACGTTGTCGTTGACATCCGGCCTGACTCCGCTGATTTCGGTAAATGGGAAAGCGCCAGGCTTTCCGCGGCTAACAGGCGCCAGATTTATGTGCCGCCCGGGTTCGCCCATGGTTATGTGGTTTTGAGTGAAACTGCCGAGTTCCTTTACAAATGTGACGATTTTTACTATCCCGAGTACGAACGAGGGGTGCTTTGGAATGACCCGGAGATCGGGATTAATTGGGGAATAGACTCCCCGATCTTGTCGGATAAGGATCGCCGCAACCCGCTTCTTGCCGCAATCGCTAAGAAGGATCTTCCCGAATCCCGGTGAGACCGGCAATCTCGCCCCCAAAAAGGGCAGAAAGCTGTTGACTTTTGCCCATCGATTTCATATTCTGAGGCTGCTTAGCTTTGAAGAATAACGGTGTTAGTGCCTTTCCCGCGTGACTGGAGGAACCATGAAACTGCGTCAGAGTTTCCAGCGAGCTTCGATCAGCGTAGTACTTGCGGTGGCGATCATGATGGTTTTTACGCTGCGCTCATTTGCAGCCCCGGAGATCGTTACGCCCTTGGTTGATCCGATGCTGGGGCAGGAGTGCACTGGAACCCTCTCGGTGAAGTCAGGCACGATCACAATCAACGGCAACGCCGCTCAAACCGGAGCAACGGTGATGAGCGGAAGCACCATCTCCACCAGTTCAAATGGAAAAGCGGTCGTTGATCTCGGCCCCCTGGGCCGCGTTGAAATAGGAGAAGGCTCTACCGTTACCCTGACCTGTGTTGGAGGATCGCTTCAAATACGAACCACTTGCGTCAGGACCGAAGTCGATGTGAAAAGCGGTTCGCTCAACGTGACTGCGCCGACAGCTAAAACGGTCGCCGCGGGGAGCGACGAAACATTCACAGGTGGTATCGAGGCGAATTCGACAGGCGCGATCGACGTAAAGGTCGAGTGCGAAGGACGCAGAGCTGGTGCTGGACCGTTTGTGGGAGCTGGCCTGCTGGGTCTGTTGGCGCTGATCGGCGTTGGAGCGGCGGTCGCCATCGGGATCGCACTCGGCGACGAGGACGGCGTTTCGCCGAGCAGCCCGATTCGATAACTGAATCCTGGTCTTCGGCAATTCTAGGTCACTCAAATATTAGTTTAGGAGCGCCCCGGCTATAGAAAGCCGGGGCGTTTTCTTGCCTCCGAAAAAGGAGGATTCTTGGCCGGTATGCTTTGTCCCCGCTGCGGGGGCGTTACCCACAGATCTCATACGCGTGGATTCGGCGAGAAGCTCGTCAAGGCCCTGACCTCGCACAAGACCTATCGCTGCCACGAATGTGGTTGGCGTGGCTGGCTTCGGACGGGCGATCCGTCGAAGCGGCGTCAGACACTTCGCACAATCATCAGCGTTTTGCTGACACTAGTTATTACAACACTGCTCGCGCTGTATGTTGTCAGCAAACTGGGCCCGCCTGTTCCGAATACGGATTTCGAGCAACAGACGACTCCCTAGACCGAACAATGCTGATCGCGTTGGGCCGCTGAACTTTAACGCTTGATTCGTTCGCTCCTTGTTTGTAACAATACTCGACTGCAAGCTTTCGTTTTCCCAGCGCTGTTTTCAAGCCTAGGAGGCAAGATTGAAAGTAGTGTCATCGTTGGCAATCCTGTTGGTTTGGTTCTCCGCGGCCCTGAGCGCGCCGGCGCAGTCGCCCGTCGCGACTATTGCACTCGGCACAGATCGTATCGGAGAAATAAGAACCGCCCAGGGGATCACAACAATGATCCGCTTCCCTGAGGCGGTTCAGGAGATCATCTGTGGGGATCTTTATGACGCGGGGACTGGAAAAGGTACCTTTGTAGTCCAACGCAGCGGGACAAGCGAACGGCCCGGCAACGAAGTGTTTATTAAGCCGGTATCGTCAAAGGGCGCCAGCAACATGTTCGTAAAAACTGACGCCAAACATACCTATAGCTTTGACCTGACAATCGTTGCCACCAACCAGGCGCACCGGATGGTGAACATTACCGACATGGCGCCGTCAACCAATCCAGCCCCGCCCGCAGGTGATACGCGGCCTTCGGAACCTGAAAAAGCGTCTCCAGACTTTGAACGGCTGAAGGCGGAAGCTGAACAACAGGCTCGTCAAAAAGCGGCCGAAATTATCCGTAGCGCGCAACAGCAGGCCGATCGGAAGATTGCCGAAGCCGACGCCAAGATCGCGGAAGCAGAGCGTCAGGCGCCGCAGCGGGCAGATCAGGAAATCGAACGGCGGTTCATGCAGGCATTGATGTTGGGCTTGCGCGAGGCCAAAGTCAGCAACACCCGGGCAATGGCCAAAAAAGTCGTGATTACACTCGATCAACGAATGCTGCTGTTTGACGACAAGGCTTACCTGCGATACACAATTCAGAATACGGGTGAGCAGGACTTTTCTTTTACTGCGATATCGCTCGAAGTAAGTGAAGGGAAAGAAGTGAAACCGCTCACCGCCGTGGTGAACCAAAGCAAGCCCGAGAATCTGGTTGCGCCGGGCGAGTCGCTGACCGGCGTCATTGTATTCGATCCAAAGCAGGTTGCCGCCAAGCAAAGGCTCACGCTTTTCGTCCGCGGCGAAGACAGCACCGAACTCGCTCACGTTACAATCCAGCAATGATGTTGAAAAAGTTGACGGCAATCATCTTTCTTGCACTAACGGCGATCACCGCGTCGGCGCAGCAGCGTCCGCTGTCTCCGCCCGAACGTACCCCGGTCCCGCTCACTAATGAGGACCAGGATCGAATACGCATTGAAGAACTGAACAAGAAGAAGAAGGTTGCCGACGCCGCGGCGGTTCAGAAAGCTACGCCGATCAAGGTGCCTGCCATGCTCGCCGGCCATCACATTTCCTCGGGCAATCCTGCGATTGATGCGCTGGTTTATGAAGCTGCCAGCCTGAATGGATTGGATCCTTGCCTTGTGCTATCGCTTATGCGGGCGGAGTCTTCCTTCAATCGCAACGCAGTGTCGGTTAAGGGCGCTTCTGGTTTAATGCAGCTTATGCCCGCAACAGCAACCAGATTTGGTGTAAGGAACATTTTCGATCCCCGGGAGAATGTCCTTGGCGGAACTCGATATCTTCGATGGCTGCTCGATCGTTTCAGCGGGGATGTGAGGCTCGCGCTCGCAGGTTACAACGCGGGTGAGGGGGCGGTTGAGTTTTACGGCTATCGGATCCCGCCATTTCTCGAAACCCAAAACTACGTTCGTATTATCTATTCGCGCTACAGCAATATACACCTTGGTTCTCTTCCCGCCGCGCCTGCAGTTGAAGCAATCAAACCTCCCGAACAACCGGGCGAAAAGAACCCCAGCTATAATCAGATCATTCGATTTACTTCCTCCAGCGGCGAAGCGGCGCGCTCCGGCAAGTAGCAAGACTTTACCCCACCAGATGCGGTGCTCAGCGATCGGCGTTGATGCGAACGCGCTCACCGCTTTGGATTGAGCGGTAACACGCGTCCACAAGCTCGACCGACTTAAAGCCATCCAACGCGGTCACTGCCGCCGGCGCTCCCGCAACAATCGAGTCCACAAACGCAATATCCTCCTGCGCGTAACCCCATTTTTCTTCCTTCGACAATTGCTGCATTGATTGTGTGAAATGTTTTCCTTCCAGCCCGTCGCTGTGAGTGAGACTCTCCATTTCGCGCGTCACAAGCGTTCGGTGGTGACAAAACACTTCGACGCGCTCGAATGGAAACAACCAACCGGCGTCGGCGGACGATGCCAGCGTTGCGTGCATGCCGCTGTCGAATCGAAACAATATCGAAAAATCATCCACCTCAGGATACTCGTGTAACGATCCGACGGCATCGAGACTTGCGACCTCTCCAAACAAAAATCGCATCATGTCAAACATGTGTATCGTTGTTTCAAAGAGGAACCCGCCGGTGATCTGAGGATCGCCGACCCACTTCGGATTGATGAGCTCACCACGGTTCATCTTTACGTGAGCCGAATGCGCGGGCCCCGATTCGACGACCAATCGTTTTAGCGCTGCATACACCGGGGCGAATCGGCGATTGTGGCCGACTTGAAATACAGCGTCGCTCCGAGACGCGGCGTCGAGAACATCGCGAGCATCCGACAGCGACGTGGTCATTGGCTTTTCGCAAAACACGTGCTTTCCCGCGGCGATTGCCGCTAACACAACCGCCGTGTGATTGGTATTGGGTGTAGTTATGTAGACCGCATCGACGCCGTTGATCAGGTCATCCGCCGTGTTCGCGATCTCGGCGCCCGCTGATCGCGCAAGCCGTGCAGCAGCTTCGGGTATCAAATCATTAACCGCTACGATTCTCACCCGCCGGTCTCGCGCAAGCAACGCGCCGTGAACCCCGCCAACATATCCTGCCCCGATTATTCCAACCTTGATCTGCTCCATCCTCTGCGTCCCTCCAGTATCCTCTTGCGTTTAGCCGTGGATCGCCTGCTCGACGGAGGCGCGCGCATCGCGAGCCAGTTCGAACGGATCCCGCTCCCAGTATTCGGGTCTAAAAATCTCTACGCTCACGGTGCGATCATAGCCAATGCGCCTCAATGCTCCGACGATCTGTTTGAGGGGAAGGATACCGAGCCCGGGCAACAACCGATGACGATCCTCGAGCTGGTCGCGCGGACGATCCTCGGCATCATTGATATGAAAGATGAAAATGCGTTCGGCATCGAGCACCTCGAGCGATTCGATGGTCGAGCCGCCCGCGTAAAAATGAAAACTGTCAATCACCAGCCCGACGTTTGGCCGGCCTACTTGGCCAACAATCTCATTCGCAAACGCCAGCGTCTGCACGCTGCAGTCGGGTTGGCCCAGGAATTCGAACCCAAGTCCAACCCCGTGCCTTGCCGCAATCTCTGCAAGCTCGTTTAGCACAAGAGCGGATGCCTCGATGACCTTGGATCGGCTCATGCCCGGCGGCTGCGGCGAAGGAACGACGACGATGTACGGACAACGAATTCGCTCGGCGATCCGGCAGAGTTCTTCGCATTCCGCAAGCAAGCTTTTATGCGTCGCGTCGTCCCTGAAAGTGATTCGTTCGATCGAGTTGATGCTGTATGGTTTGATTTTGTGTGTCGCAAATAGGTCTCTCAGATCGTCGGGGCTTTGCGAACGGAGAAAGTTGCGGAGCTTTGAAGCCCAGATCTCGAGGCAATCGAAGCCGGCTTCGCCGGCCGCGCGAATGTCGGTCTCAAGATCCGCTTTCATAGTCGTGGCACCATTGAGCGCTATTTCCATAGAATTCCTGTTCAGGGTTCAGAGTTCAGAGTTCAGAGTTCAGAGTTTCTAGTTTCTGGTTAGACTTGAACCAGAAACGAGAAACCCTAAACCAGAAACCCTGAACTCTGAACCTTTATTTGCATTCAATCAGCAGGTATATTACGCCGAGCCTGTACAGAACACGAACCGGCGAGTTCGAATTTTCAGTGATACATTGATGAGGAATCGATGAGAGCATACGAGATTCAAAACAAGTTCGGCTTGGAGTCGCTCGTTCAAGTCGAGCGTCCGGACCCATCCGCCGGACCATATCACGCGGTCATCAAGATGCGCGCCGCGTCGCTGAACTATCGCGACCTGCTCACCGTCGAGGGCAAGTACAATCCCCGTTTGCGGTTGCCGCTGGTTCCGTTGTCCGACGGCGTTGGCGAAGTGGTCGCTGTCGGCGAGGGCGTGACCCGGGTGAAGCCAGGCGATCGTGTGGCGGCAAACTTCTCGCAGAAATGGCTTGGCGGCGAGCCGGCGCGAGCTAAGCTCGGAGCATCGCTTGGCGGGCCGCTCGATGGAATGCTCACAGAGTATCGAGCTCTTCACGAAGAAGGACTCGTTCATGTGCCGGGTCACTTAACCGATGAAGAAGCTGCAACCCTGCCGTGCGCCGCAGTGACCGCCTGGAATTCATTGATCAATATGGGCGGGCTGTCGACTGGTGAGACGGTGCTCGTGCAGGGTACCGGCGGCGTATCGATCTTTGCTTTGCAGTTTGCGAAGCTCGCAGGCGCCCGGGTGATTGTCACCTCGAGCAGCGACGAAAAGCTCGAACGCGCAAAGAAGCTGGGCGCGGATTTCGGCGTCAACTACACGACAACTCCAGATTGGGATAAGCGAGCAAAGGAACTAACCGCAGGGATCGGTGTGGATCACATCGTCGAAGTCGGCGGAGCCGGAACGTTCGGAAAATCCCTTCGCGCGATCAAGATCGGCGGGCACATCGGATTGATCGGCAACCTATCCGGAAACGCGACCGAAGTGAACCTTGTTCAGATTCTGATGCAGAACCTGCGCATACAGGGTGTGATGGTCGGGAGCCGCGACACTTTCGAATCGATGAATCGCGCGGTCGCTCTACACGAGATGCGGCCGGTGATCGATCGTGTCTTTGCGTTCGATGAAGCTCGCCAGGCATTCGAACACATGGCCAGCGGCTCGCACTTTGGGAAGATCTGCATCAAGTTCTGACGCGATTGATTGCTTCTCCCGTGTCGGAATCGAAGAAACGCGCTTTCTGTACATCGATCTCTATCCACACCTGGCTTTCAATCTCGGCCCGGAAATCTGCAGGAGCGCGAGCAATAATCCTCTCACTCCCCAACCTCAAGAACACGAACGTTTCATTCCCCATCAACTCAGTCACGTAGACATTTGCCGGCAACCCGCCCTCGCGCTCGGTGGTTGCGACATTTATGTGTTCAGGGCGGATTCCGAAGGTGACTCGTTCATGGCCGTTAAGGTTGGCGAGCTGCGAATCTTCCAATCTGATCGACAACGCATCGCTGGAGAATCTGCGCGCAGCGGCGTCTAACCGACCGTCGATGAAGTTCATCCCCGGGCTGCCGACGAACTCGGCGACAAAGCGATTCGCGGGGTGGTTGTAGATTTTCATCGGCGTATCAAACTGCTGGAGCTTACCGTTGCGCATTATCGCCACTCGGTTTGCCAGCGTCATTGCTTCCGCCTGATCGTGTGTCACATAGATCGTCGTGGTGCCCAACTCGTGTTGCAAGCGCTTCAATTCTCCGCGCATCTGAACCCGTAGCTTTGCATCGAGGTTCGACAGAGGCTCGTCCATCAAATAGACCCGAGGCTCGCGAATTATGGCTCGTGCAAGCGCGACCCGCTGGCGTTCGCCTCCCGACAACTCGCGCGGTCTTCGTCCCAGCAGGCGGCCGATTTCGAGCATTTCGGCGACTCGACTCACACGCTGGTCGATCTCGTTCCTCGCGATCTTTCGAACCCGCAACGGATAGGCGATGTTCTGCGCAATGGTCATGTGCGGATATAGCGCGTAGTTTTGAAAGACCATCGCAATGTCTCGGTAGCGAGTAGGCACGTCGTTAACTCGTTCGCTTCCGATAAAGATATCACCAGACGTAGCGTCTTCGAGCCCGGCGAGCATCCGAAGCGTCGTGGTCTTGCCGCACCCCGATGGTCCAAGCAACACGACCAGCTCGCCGTCTTCAACGAGGAGATCAAGTTGATCCACCACGGTGGAACCACCGAACAGCTTCCTTACTTTGTCGTATCTGACGTCCATAGGAGATTGAAACGTTTAATTCTCATCCCTTTACCGCTCCGAGCGACAACCCTCTCACAAGGTACCGCTGAACTGCCATTGCAAATACCAAAATCGGAATCATAGCTACTACACCGGCCGCGCTCATCACGCCCCATTTGATCTCGTACTGAGTGACCCTTCCCGCAATCCCCACCGGGAGCGTCATTGCGGCATCCGTCTGCGTTAATACAAGCGCCAGCAAAAATTCGTTCCACGACACGATCAGGCAAAACACCGCGGTCGCGGCCAACCCCGGAGTTACCAGCGGCAGAATAACACGCACCAGCGCGCCCAAACGCGAGTCACCATCCACCATCGCCGCTTCCTCCAGCTCACGCGGAAGCTCGCGGAAAAAGCCTCGCATCATCCACACTACAAAAGGAAGGTTTAGCGCCGTGTATACAATCACCAATGACGTTAGCGTGTTGAGCAACCTCAGATCGCGCATCATCAGAAACAACGGAACCGCCGTAACGATCGGCGGAAACATCCGAGTCGACAAAATCCACATCGACAACCGCTGATCGAGTCTGGCGCGCAGTCTGAACCGCGCAAGCCCATAAGCTGCCAGCGTCCCAAGGGTCACCGCACAGATTGTCGATAGGACCGCAACCGTAATGCTTGTTAACAGGTATTGCCCGAACGATCTCGTAAGGAAGGCGTCGGAGTAGTGAGCTAACGTCGGATAGAACTGCAGCCATCGAGGTGGCGTCGCAAACTGATCTACTTCGCTCTTAAGCGAGATAGTCACCATCCAATAGACCGGCACGACTGCCGCCAACACCGACACGCAAAGCAGAATGTACTTTGATAGTCGCGCGAGCTTTGATTGGGCAATGCCCCGCGCGCTTCGAGCGAGACTTCGCGGCTTTGCGCCGCTGTTTGAGGAGAGATGCGCCGTCAAGCTGCCTCCTGTTTTTGAAGCAGTCTTATGTAGCCCACGCTTACGATGTTGGTCAGAATAAGCAGGACAAACGACATCGCCGCCGCATAACCAAAATCCGAGAAACGAAATGCGGTGCGATAAATGTACAGGCTAACCGTTTCGGTCGCGAATCCCGGTCCGCCCTCGGTCAGTATGAATATCTGATCGAACACCCTCAGCAGGTCCATCGTCCGAAGCAGCAGCGCAATTAGAATTGCCGGCTTGAGCAACGGAAGCGTCACGTGACGAAAAGTCTGCCAGGCGCTCGACCCATCGATGACCGCTGCTTCATACGGCTCTTGCGGAATCGCTTGCAGCCCGGCAAGCAGCACCAGGAAAATGAAGGGGGTCCACTGCCAGACGTCCACGGCAATAACCGACGCGAGCGCGAGCGCCGGCGATGCGGTCCAGGTCAAAGCGTCGGTGTTCACTCCGGCGCCCTTTAACGTGCCGTTGACCGCGCCGAAGTCCGGATTCAGCATCAATCGCCAGACGATCCCGACCACGACCGGCGGGAGCATCATCGGGATGAGCAGGGCGCTTCGAAACAGCGAGCGCCCCCGCAGCGGACGGTCGAGCATGACGGCGAGCCCTAGCCCGAGCAGGAACTCAAATGTAAGCGCGACCGCGGCGTAGATAAATGTATGAGCCAGCGCTTCAAGAAAGAAGTGGTCAGTCGCCAGCCGCGTGAAGTTTGCAAAGCTCCATCGCGCGGCTCCTCCCGACCCGGTTTGAAGACTGATCCTCACTGCGTAGATAAGAGGATAAATTGAGAGTGAAACGAGAACGGCGATAGTAGGCGCGATCAACAAGTACGGCAGTAAGCGCTCGCTTTTATTGGCACTCGACATGTGTGGTTGCCGCTTCAATTTCTAACAAGTCGCCGCCCAACCCAGGTTCGCATGCGATTATTTATCTCTGACTTAGCTTGAACTCTGCCCGCGTGATGGCGTAGTACTCAAGCTCGCTGCCATAAAACTGCGCGTCTTTCTCGTACTGGAGCCCAATCTTCTGAATCACCATTTGTGAAGCGACATTTTCGGGGTGCACGACGGCGACGATGCGATCGAGCCCCAGTTCATCGAAGCCGTATTCCAAGCTGGCGCTTGCCGCCTCCGTGGCAAGGCCCTGCCCCCAGAATCGCTTTGCTAATCGATATCCCACCTCGATTTCAGATGTGCCATCCAGATATTGCAACCCACAGAAACCGATAAAAGCGCCGCCGGCCTTAGCGATGACTGCACACAAACCGAAACCGTGTTGTTCCCAATGATCGAGGACCGCGTTGAGCCGCATTTGTGTTTGCGACCTTGTCTGAGGTTTGCCGTCGCCGATATATCGAACTACATCCGCGTCCCCGTTCAGAACTGCGAATGCATCGAGATCGCCGGAATCGAACCGGCGCAAATACAATCGTGCTGTTTCGACGGTCTTATTCGTTTCGCTCCACAATTCTTGCGATCTCCGCATTCGCCTGATTCATCGCCTCTTCGGGCGTCAGTTCACCACTGTTTGCTCGCGAGAGGAATATACCGAACGCATTTTCGACCTCGTTCCAAAGCGGAGTACGCGGCCGCGGTTTTGAGGTCTCGAGCGAGCGAAGCTGCGCCGGGTAAGCCGGAAACTTAGCAAGCAACTCGGGATCATTGAAGACCGAACGGCGCGTTGGCGGGTTGCCGGCGAGAGCCGATTTTTTCATCTGCTCGGCCTCGGTGGCCCACAGCAGGAACTCAAACGCTGCTTCTGCGTTTCGTGAGGCTCTTGGGATTGCGATAAGCCAATTGCCGATCTCCGCACGCCCTTCAGCTTTTGCGCCGGGCATTGTGCTAAACATCATCTTGCCGAGGACTTTTGTTTTTGCCGAGTCGCTGAACGAGCTGATCCACGCCGGCCAGTTGATAGACATCGCGGCGGTCCCCTGGAGAAGATGCGCGGAAACTTCGCTTGCATTGAAGCTGGCATAACCGGGAGGCGCGTATTTTCCTAACTCGATCATTAATTTGAGGGCGTTGATTCCTTCCTGACTGTTGACCGTCGGGCGACCGTCGGCGTCAAACATCTCTGCGCCAAATGACCAGAAGATCGGCATGAAATCAGTAACCGCGGAATTGCCTCGAGCGGCGCGCATCACATAGCCGTAGACGCGTCCTCCGCCCGGCGCCCCTGTCCGCTCGCGTTCATCAATGGTCTTTGCCGCGGTGAGAACGTCATCCCACGTAGCCGGCGCGTTCAGGTTGTGCTTCTCGAAGAGGTCCTTACGGTAGAAAAACAATTGCGAATTACCGACGTAGGGCAAGGCGTAAAGCTGTCCGCTCTCATAGGGATGCTTACACAAGGCGATCGATGACGGCACGAAGTCTCCGTCTGGCCCCGCCTTCCCCCGGTTTTGGTAGAAGGGCGAGAGATCAGTGAGAACGTCCTGGGTTGAGAATCTGGGAAACCACGGGTCATCAAGCATTATTAGATCGTAGGCGCCGGTCGCCGCGGTCAGATCAATCAGCTCCTTCTCGAAGAGGTTGTCATAGGGGAACTCGGCGATGTTGATATGAACGCCAGTGAGCGTCTCATAATCACGCGCGGCTTGTTTGAGAGCGTCTCCTTCGACGCCCGAGACGACGGCCAGCGTCAATTCTTTCGCCCTGCTGCCGGACCCTTTGCAGCCGGCAACTAAAGATGCCACACAAGACAGCACCAGTATGACAATCATGCGTGCCACGCAATATCTCAACCTGTTTTTCATAGCGTCTCTACCTGGTGACTGAAGGGCTGTTGCTAATCTGCCGTTACCGTGCGCTCCGACCGGCGTTCTTGTTAGAGGCTGGCTGTGTGACAAATCCCGCCGGGGCGGATTGCGTGCCGCTTATGATGTCAGCGAAAGGGCGAAGGGCGTTTGCAAACTCGTCTATTTGCTGTCTAACGTCCTGCTGCGCCACTTTTTTCATTCCCGCCGGAACATCAAACTGCTCGCGGCCGGGGTTAAGCTGAACATCCCGCACTTCGACAATAACCCGCGACTTTGTACCCGATTGCGCCAATACGGTCAATTCCGATCTAAGTGGCAGACCGGTTTCCTGGTCGACAAAAATCATGTGCGTTGTGGCATCGCTCGCAGTGAGACGATACTTCACCGCCGTACGTCCGTTCACTGGTTCGAGACCCAGCTTTTCATTCTGGTAGGATCTCAGGCGGTTGGCGATTGAGGTGGGCATCAACACTCTGCTCAGCTCGAAGCCCAGGATGTTAGGGTCAAGCTCCGCATACTGTTTGCGATCAAACAGCACCAGATATCTCAAACCGGATTTTTCCAGGTATACGATCTGCCCGAGAGGCGCGAGGAATACGAAGGCCCATCGCCGATCAGCCTCCAACTTTGCGAGCTCGAATTGCTGGGTCAACATCGGTGACGGCGCTTCAGTAGCGGTTTCCTGAATGCTCATCGTCATTGCGACGCTGTAACGTTCGGGCTCTTGTATGTCGATCGTCGAAGAGGTGCTCGCAGTAGTCGAGCGGCCGTTTGAATTTGCGTTGTTGCCCGCGTTTTGATTTGAATTGGCTGAGTTAGCGTTGGTTTCCTTCGATTCGCCACAGCCAAAGGCGAGGCATCCAGTCACGATCATCGACGCTATGATAAAGCGGTGAACCGCACGCGATGGCCAGCGCCGGCAAGGCATTGCCTGGAAGAGCTTCAAGCAGCATGCGTCAACACGCAGCAGGAAACCGGAGAAGGGGCGCCGCCAGGACATTGCTTCAGAGAGCTTTGCGCAGCGACCCGCTGACACCGGCATCAAATTTCCCCCTATGAGTTCGCAGCAATGCTACTGTTCAAAGGCTGCACTGGCAAGCGTTCGCGGCTCTGCCTGCTTCAATTTCAATCTACAGTGGGGGAATTCGATACCTCATTTGGAGTGCGCCGCCCTATTCCGCATTCAGGGACATTCGCATGCGTGGCGGCGCTTTCGTAATGTGGTGTAAGGGCCCACGAACCCTCTATAGCGGTTCGCTGCACTACGCCTGTTTCCAATCACCTTCGAGCCCAGAACTTTATACTGCGCGAAATGCCCGCGCGTAGCGCTTCCTGAGTCTTTTACACCACACTACGAAAGCGCCGCCACGCATGCGAACCTCACTGAATGCGGAAGAGCGAGGCGCACTCCAAATAGGGTGTCGAATTCGTCGTGAAGAAAACTATTGTGTCTCCAGCGATTTGCTATATCCTACCGTAGAAGCGGCTCATGCCGCGGGTTGCTATCTCTCCTTGCAATGCCCCTAAGTGCCTCAATGTAGAGAGGGAACTTACATCTCCCTTCAGAAAAACATATCGGTCTTTTTGACCTGGTAACTCCTGAGCTCATCTTCGGAGGTAACACGGGCATGGCGCAACATACGCTTTTCAAACTCAATTCATGTCGGATTACATTGTGCATCCTTGTTATAGGACTTGTACTGCTGGCCAACAACGGTTTGGGGATATCGAGCGCGGATTCACCCTCATCCAGCGATTTTGGCCTAAGCGCCGTTCCTGAGTTTTCAAGCTCGGTCGTATATCAGAAAGACGGCGCTGCGGGATGCCGCAATTCGACGCCCGAGGAGTCGATGGCGATTGCACGGCGCGACGTGTCTAGCGAGCTTCGAACGATAACCCCTCCCAGTCTCCAAGCCACAGGCGGCTTGCAGATAATTTTGAAGGCCACCGAAGCGCTCGATGCGAATCCCCAGGCGAAGGCAGCCTTCGTACGCGCCGCCGATCTATGGGCTTCGCGAATTCAGAGTCCAACCACGGTTACGATCGATGCCGATTTTGGAACTAAGTGGTTCGGCAACGAATTTCCACAAGATGTGATAGGGATAACCAATCCTCAAGTCCTGATCGCGCCCGGCGCCTACTTCAATCTGTTGACCAGATTGATGACTTCCACGAACGACTCGAAGGAACTCTCGCTTTACTGGGCGTTGCCTGCTACCACGGCGGTGCCAACTGATCTCGGACCTACGATCAGCGTTCTCGCGCCGTCCGCAGTCTTTCGCACTCTCGGTATGGTCAATCCTGATCCAACCCTGGATCCGCCGTTTTACGGACCGCCTCCCGCGATCGGGTTTAACTCAGCGATGAGTTTCGACTTTGATTCGAGTAACGGGATCGATGCGGGCAAGTATGACTTCGAAGCCGTTGTCGCGCACGAGATCGGACACATTTTGGGTTTCATATCCGCGGTCGGCCAACGCGAGATCACTCCCGACTGTTTGTTGGCGGTAACTGTTTGGGATCTGTTCAGGCTGAGGCCGGGCGTGTCGATGGGCGGGCTTGCGACTTCAAACCGAATTCTATCGTCCGGCGGCGCGCAGGTTTTCTTTGAAGGTGATTCTGAGTTGCAACTCTCGACCGGTAGGCCTGACGGCACGGGCGGCGACGGGCTTCAACCAAGTCACTGGCGGGACGACGCTGCAGTGGGTAAACGCATTGGAATAATGGACCCGACTCTCCCGGCCGGGACAAGACAGACGATTACCTTCAACGACCTGAATGCGATTGATCTGTTCGGGTATACAATGAAGCCGATTGGCAACAACCGCCCGTCAATTAGCAGCCTCGAGGCGGATCTGAACGGAGACATTTTGACTGTTACCGGCGCGGGGACGGATGCCGATGGCGACGTCGTGCAGATCGAAGCCGCCTTTCTAGACGTAAAGGGACGGGCCGTTGCGCATAGTGTCCCGTTTGAAGCTGACTTTGGGATTACACCTCAACTTTCACTTAGCTTGAGGTTCACAGGAATGGGTGGACCGGCGGAAGCGACGCAGGTCAGCATTGTGTTGATTGACAGCCGGGGGAATCGCAGCTCGGCCGTAGAGGCTGACTTCACCAGCGGAGATCCCGGCGCAGTCAAGATCAGCCAGGCGTCTCATAACGGAACAAGGCTGTTGATAAAAGGCAAACGGCTGACGAGTGACGCTAAGGTTGAGATCAACAGCGTTATTGTTTCACCGGCGGCGGGCGTCGAAGTGACGCCGAATGGCAAGAAGCTAACAATCGTTGCTCCGGCCGCGTCGCTGAATCTTCGCACCGGGGCAAACCGAATTCGAGTGATAAGCGGCGGACTGCGATCGAGCTTGCTCGTGGCTACCTTCTGAGTTGTTAGACACAGACTAAAGTCTATGCTACCTGCTCATTGACTACCGAGCTGCTTTATTAGCTCTCGCACTGCCGTGTCGAGCTGAACATCGCGACCAGTGTAACTCTCACCGATCGGGCGCACGACCGGCACATCAACCGGACGCGGCGCCAATTCCATTAGCTTGCCATCGCTCGAGGTGATCCTTATGAAAGGCAGGCGTATGCTCGTTCCGTCGATCAATGTCGTATTTGAAGTGTAGATGATCCAGCCGGCTGTCGGCTCACCAACCACCTTGCCTAGCTTCAGAGCTCGATAGCCTTCGGTGAAGTCTTCGGCATCCGAGAGAGAGTGTTGATTGGTCACCAGAATCGTCGGAGCTTCAAGAGCTCGCTGACCCAATTGTGTTCGTGCCGGCGAAGAAGGAAATCCGCGTCGGGTCATGAACATATAGCCGCGACGCGCGAACACATCGATTGCGTAAGCGTTAACAAATCCGCCGTTGTTGTTCCGAACATCAACCACCACTCCTTCCCGCGAATGGTTCTCGGTATCCAAATCGACGAACAATTGCGCGAGCGAGCCGGATCCCATATCGATCATATGAACATATCCCAGCCGCCCGCCGCTGACCTTGGCCACATATTCGCGCTTCTCCTCCACCCACTTCCGGTAAAGCAGTCCTTTCTCTGTTGCTGTATTGACCGGTCTCACCGCGACTTCGCGTTTGTTCAAGCCGTCGCTTGATGCTGAGACAGTCAGCGAAACGCGCTTGCCGGTTTTGAAGCCGAGCTGCTCATCGAGGTTAACGCGCGCGCCGAGCGGTGCTCCATCGATAGCAACAAGGTAGTCACCGGTTTTGATCCCGGCGAGCGCCCCGGGACCGAGTGGAATTACTTCCGTCACCCGCAAGCGACCGGCGCTCTCATATTCAATGCGATCGAATCGAAGCCCAAGCTTTCCTACTGAAGCCTGATTTGCGGAGAACGGCGCAGACACCCCTAAATGAGACGCATTCAACTCGCCAACCATAAGCGACAGCACCCGTCTCATCTCATCAGGAGTCCGGGCGCCGGCTATGCGCGGCCCGTACTCGGCTCGCACCGCTTGCCAGTCGACACCGTGAAACTTCGGATCGTAAAAACCGTCACGCAAGTAGCTCCACGCCTGATTGAATACTTCGATCTTTTCGCGCGCAAAGTCCACGTCCATCTCCGCGGTAACCGCGACCGGTCTGGGCGGCGTGCGCGTTTCGACAGCCACGACGTTGATGCGCCCCTGTTCTAAATAAAAAATCTCCTTGCTGTCGGGTGAGAACTGCGCGTCGCGTTTGAAACCGGGAGTCGAAGTGAGCTGTCTGGCGACGGCAGGTTCCCTTGCCAGTTGGTCTAATGAGTAGATGTACAAGTTCTGTTGGCCGGCGCCATCCGCGATCATCAACAGCCACTTGCCGTCGGGGCTTATCTCCTGATAACCGGCGTCCACTCCAACGGGCAACAAAGTCAGGCGTTTCCGGATATCCTCGAAGATGATCTCCACCGATTTGGGCGAACGGTTCCTTTCATTAGGCCCGGACGCTCCTGTTGGCTCAATCTGCTCCGCTGGAGCGGGCCGATTCTCCTGGGGCGGCGGAGCGGTGCGCGCCGGTCGCAACGACTCTTCTCGGAACAGATCGCGGAACTGATCCTCGCGGAAGCGAGGGGTGCGCGGAATCAAATCCACCCGAGCGATCTGACTATCTTCGGTTCGTTGCGCAGTGCTGAATAAGATGAACGTGCCGTCAGGACTCCACGAGATCGAATCGGTGAATACATTCGCCAGGAAGCTGATTGGTTTGGCATTACCTCCCGCGGCAGGAACGACCAGCGCGTTTGTGAAAGTCTTTTCACCGGCTGAAGTAAATGCGATCCATTTACTGTCTGGCGACCAGGTAAACGGTCGAGTAGATGCGATAGGCGGCCGCCCGAACACACCGCTTGCGAGCAGTCGTTCTTGCTTTGAGTCGAGATCGATTACGCGCATCTCGCGAGCGTCTCTTTGGAATGCCAGCATCTTCCCATCGGGTGAGAAGACCGGCGCCGCGTCGCCCAGGGTGTCTCGTGTCAGTTGTGTTTCGGTGTTTGACCCGAACTCGTAAAGATAAATTTGCGCCGAGCCGTTCCGTTCGGATACGTAAGCCAGCTTTCGGCTGTCGGAAGCCCATGCGATCTGCGATTCATTCGACGGGCTGTTGGTGACTCGTGCCGCGTCGCCTCCGTCTTTAGCGGAGGCTGCGTAAACTTCTCCGCGAACGACAAAGGCAATCTTCTTGCCGTCGGGAGACAGCGCTAGTTCCTGGATTTGATCTGTGAGTCGCAGGTGCTCAACCGACGGCCCGGCCGGTGCCCCTCTTCGTGTAATCGATATCTCGCTCGTCTGGCCTGTCGCGGTGTCCAGTTTCCAGATCCCAAAGTTGCGCTCAAAAACAATAGCTTTGCCGTCATAAGATATGTTCGGCCAGAGCACCCGACCGTCTTTGAACTTAGAGAGTTGCTGCGCCTGCGGGAGCCCTTTATTCTGCGATGAACCTGAAGTCTTGGAAGTTACTCTCCAGATGTTTTGTGCGCCGCTGCGATCGGACACGAAGAAAATGTTTGCGCCATCGGCGCTCCACATCGGCCACATATTCTTCGCGCCTCGATCGGTAAGCTGTTCATAACCGGGAGTAGCCCCGTCTTTGATCAGCCAGATCTCGCATTCATCGAGATGTGAGTGACCCTTGCGCCACCATTGCCCGGCCTGGTTGCCGCGCGCGGTCACGGCGATATCCTTTCCGTCGGGCGACGGCGCTGAAAAATACTCGCTCGCGTATCGGTCGGCGCTGACTTGCATTGGCGTGCCACCGTCGGCGCTTACTCGATAGACGTCATTCATCCCTGCGATATCGCGGCTCGAGGAACTGAAATAGAGCCATCGCCCGTCTCGGGACCAGGCGTCGAGTTGATCGTTGCCGTCGTCGAAAGTGAGCCTCCGGATATCGCCGGTGTCGAACGTGAGCACGTAGATATCGCCACCGCCCGATCGGTTGGAGTTGAAAGCGAGCTTGCGGCCATCAGGGGAATACAACGGCCTCGATTCATTAGCCGGATGAGAGAGGAGCAACCGTGCTTCGCCTCCGGCTGCCGGCGCGGTCCAGATGTCTCCGCCTGAGGCAAAAGCTATTTCGGAGCGATCGGGTGACAACGCCGGCTCGGCAAAGCTGGGGAGCGGAGCGATCGCGGCTCCATTGCCCTGAGGCAGAGCAACAGCGCGGCTCGAAGTTGGCAGAGCGAGCGAGATCGAAATGGGCAGTGCGAGCGAAGTCGCAAGAGCGACCAAAGTTCTAAAGGGGTTCATTTGGGGCCTCCGATGCTAAAGCGCGTGATCAATTACGCCTCAAGAGCAACATACATTAACAAAGTACGCGACAAAGTCGAAGGCGGGCGGGGTTCTCCGCGTCTTTGCGGATCTTGGCGTCTTGGCGCGAACCCGACTTCGAAATCCGGCTCCACCAATGGCTCATGCAGCTACGGAAGGCTCAAAAACTTGACAATAAAATCAGCCGGCCGATATAGTTTGGGCGTTTGCTGGGAGGTCGTTCAACGGTAGGACAGCAGACTCTGACTCTGCTTATCGGGGTTCGAATCCCTGCCTCCCAGCCATCTTTCAAACCCTTTCTGAAGTAGTTTACGGTTCCGATCATTTTTACCGATTCCCGCCTGTTTCCGTTTTGTGTGGGTGGAAGAGTCATTCCTACGTTATCGGGTTGCTTCAAAACATTGACAGAAGGTTGCCGTTTTTTGAATACTTCGAACCGGCTTCCCTCAGAACGCCGATCCCAGACCGTTTCAAAGGCAATCGTATGTCAAAGCGCGAGAAGCTGACCCGCAAAAGTGGTGTGCGCAGCTTCACTTCAGCGTCCTGCACGGCAATTCTTGGCGTCACTCTACTCGCGCTTACCGTCGTTCCATTGGCTTTCAGCACGGGGGTGCATCGGTATTACTCAATCCCTAAGTTCACAGTCCTTCTCTTATGTTCTTCGGTTTTGCTTCCACTGATCGCGTTCGTGTTGTGCGACGGTTCGGCAAATCGGCGAATCGCAACTCTCAAGAGATTTAAATGCTGGACCTTTTTGTTCGCTTATGTCGGAACCATTGTCCTATCCACAGTATTCGGCATCGTCCCTCGCGCGTCATTCTTTGGGAGCTTTGAAAACCGAATGGGTCTAATAACCTATTTCTGTTTTCTAATCTGTTCCATAGGTCTTGTTCTGGGAATCGATGGAAAGGAAAGCAGACTCCGAGCGACGGCGATCACCATCTCGTTCACCGCGCTTGTGCTCTCGTTGTACGCCCTCGTCCAGTTCTTTGGGTTCGATCCATTCGTGTCTCGTGAAATCTACACCTTCAGTTCAAGGTACGGCCCGATTACGCGCGTCGCTAGTTCTCTTGGTCACGCGGACTATCTTGGTAACTTTCTTCTCTATACGGCACCTGTAAGCGTATCCCTGACTCTCTCTGTGCGGGGTCATATTCAGTGGTTGACGTTCGGATCTGCGTTAGCTTCGCTTTCCGCGATTGCTATCAGTGGTACGCGAGGAGCCTGGGTTGGCATCCTCGTTGGCCTATTGTGTTTGGTTGTCCTTGTTTTCAAGAGTCGCACAGTGGCGCGGTCCATCATCGGCGGCCGCAAGGCAGCTGCATACACGGCGATTGTGCTGTTGATTGCGGCCGCGGTATGGGCGATAAGCTCGGCGGACGGGTTCCACAACGTCGTCTCGCGCGGGAAAGAGACCTTTGCAGAGGGGCTGAGCGGATCGGGTAGGACGCTTCTTTGGGGAGATGCAATCCCGATGGTACCGGCTTACGCCTTCCCCGGATGTGGGCCGGAAGCTTTCCGTCTCGCTTTCCTGGCTTATCGGTCTGAGGAGTTGTCGAAACTCGCGCCCCAGACGGTCAACGAGAGTTCACATAACTCGTATCTCGACGCGACAATTTCGTTCGGTATACCTGGCCTGATCGCCTTAGTCGCTCTAATTGCTATGACGCTCTCCAGCTTTCTCAGGGCCCGACGCAATGTCCAAAAGACGGAATCAGGATTACTAATTGCTGGCTTTCTTTCGTCTTTCGTTGCAGTATTGGCGCACAACATTTTCATCTTCGATCAGATTGCGACGGGTCTATATTTCTTTGCGTTCTGTGCCCTCGCGCAGTGCTGTCGGGAAGTTTACCGAAAAGTATCAAACGGTGGGCTAACGCGAGAGTCATATGCGTTACCGCCTTCAGTTCGCGCCAGGGGGGTAGTTGTGCTGGCGTCGCTATTCAGTTTGGTGGGAGTCTGGTACTCGCTGAAAAGTTGGAACGATGACGTCAAACTGAGGCAGATGTTTAACGCCGCTCGTTCCGGTTCGATTGGCACGGTAATTTCCCGCGGAAACGAACTAACCGACGGGATTGCACTGACTGGAGACTACGACCTTCAAGTTGCTAGTGCGCTGGCTTCGTCTGTCGAAAGGGCGCAGGCCGCAGGCGACAAACAGAAGCTAAACCCCGCAGATCACATACTGCGCAAACAAGCGCTCGATCTCGCCGTTGACCATGCCCAGCGCTCCGTCAGGAATTCGCTGATGCCAACCGCCGCATATCTGTTGTTGGGAACTCTTGCCCTACGGGACGGCGATGTCGGCCGTTTGCGAAAAGCGGCGGAAGAATTAAGCAGAATTGATCCGCACTTTTATGGCTCTCGCTGGCTTCTTGCTGAGACACGACTAGCGGAGGGGAATTTTGAAGGGGCGATCGAGGAAGCGAGGATTGCGTTGAGCTTAAATCCGTCGTCCAACGAATCCCGTTCGGTTCTCGAACGCGCCGGAGGCTTCAATACTGAGCGGAGCACAACAACCGAATTGTTGAGACGCGGCCGCGAGATGATTTACCAGGGTCATCTAGGGAAAGCCCGCCGTGTCATCTTGAGAGCCATTCGCAGATCTAGCGGGCCTTGTTTTGACTGTCATATTGCGTTAGCGGACGTGTACGAGCAAAAAGACAATCTAGCTGAAGCTATCAGTGAGTTGCAGGCCGCGGTCAACGACGACCCCGTCAACCCAGAGGTCGCGAGGGTTCGCGAACGGATAGATGACCTACAAGCAAGAAAGAGCATCGGCCTCAATCTGCGGTGAACACAACGCGAGCTCGTTCTTTGATGAGTTGACAATTCGTCGCCCAAAACAATAGATTTGGCGCGCCGTCGATCGCGGGCCCCGAAAAGCGATCAGGAACCCTTTTGCCTCGAATCAATTTCGGCTGTTTGATTCCCGGTTCTACAACCACAAGGTTGCGCATGATTCGAAGCGACGACGAGTCAGAGCCAAAGCCTGCGCAATAGAACACTGATTCTTCACTCCTGTCTGTGAGACTTCACATTTGGAGGACTAAGATGCAGCTGCGACCTATCCTTGATAAAGAAGTCAGAGTGCTCACCCTTGGTCTGCTAATCCTCATGTTCTTATTTATCGCACCCATACGTGCGTTTAGATCCTACTCAACTTCCTGGCTGTCGCAGAAATTCGGTCCGGCTGTGACGTTTAATGTCACGAACACGAATGATAGCGGGGTCGGGTCTCTCAGACAGGCGATCATTGACGCAAATGCCACCCCAGGCACTGACACGATCGGTTTCAACATCCCGGGCAGCCCGCCGCACTCAATTCCGCTGCTCTCTCCGCTGCCGCCAATCAATGATTCAGCGATCATTGATGGAACCACGCAGACGGGCTTTTCGGGCGTGCCAATCATTGAACTGAACGGCTCAGGAGCTGGCGCCGGGGCTGACGGACTTAACATCCCCGGCGGAGGTAGCACGATAAAAGCCCTGGTTATCAACCGGTTCAGCGGTAACGGCATAGTCCTTTCGACCAAAGCAGAGAACTCGGTTCAAGGTTGTTATATCGGGACAAGTGTCAACGGATTAGCGGCACAAGGAAATTCAGGAAGCGGTATACGGGTAGTAGATTCAGGGACAAACACGATCGGCGGAATAACGACATCCGCCCGAAACCTCATCTCGGGAAACGGTGACTACGGAATTAGGATAGTTTCAGGCTCTAACAATAGCGTTCAGGGCAACTTCATCGGCACGAACGTCAATGGTAACCTGGCTCTCTTCAACAACACAGGCGGTGTTTCGTTAGCGAGCCCCAACAACACCATCGGCGGGACGGTCGCAGGAGCGCGCAACGTCATCACCGGGAACTTCAACTACGGTGTAAGCATAAATGGAGGCTCCGCCTCCGGGAATTCAATCCAGGGCAACTATATTGGCACTGACGTCAACGGCACAGCCTCTCTCGGCAGTTTCATCGGCGTTTACCTGCAAGATGCACCGAACAACGTTGTTGGTGGCACAATCGCGGGAGCGCGCAACGTGATTTCCAGCAACTCCTATGGTGTGTATGTCACCGGGAGCATAGCCTCTGGGAATTTTATTCAAGGGAATTACATAGGGACCAATGCCAGCGGTACAGGGCCCCTCGGCAATTCAACGGGCATTCAGATCTACTTTGCGCCGGGCAATACTGTTGGGGGCACCGAGCCAACCGCTCGCAATCTGATCTCTGGCAACAACTACGGTGTGATAATCAGCGGAAGCTCGTCCTCCGGGAATTCGATCCAGGGCAACTTCATCGGCACCGATGCCAACGGTACGGGAGACCTCGGCAATTCAGCTTCCGGCGTTTTGATTAGCGACGCGCCGAACAACACAATAGGCGGCACAACTGCGGGCGCGCGAAACATCATATCGGGTAACAACATCTCTGGTGTGCTTGTCAGCGGGAGCCTCGCCTCTGGCAACTCCATTCAGGGGAATTACATCGGCACCAATGCTAACGGGACAGGAGCTCTCGGCAATTCCGCGCATGGCGTGGAGATTCAGTTTGGGATGAACAACACAGTAGGGGCCGTATTCGCAGGGGTCGGCAACCTGATCTCAAATAATGGCCAAGCTGGCGTTGCCGTCGTTTTCGGCGGCACGGGAAATTCCATTCGAGGAAATTCGATTTTCTCAAACGGTGGTTTGGGCATCGACCTTGGCAACAACGGCGTCACGGCGAACGACGCGGGCGACGGTGACTCGGGCCCCAACGACTTTCAGAATTTTCCTGTTTTGACTTCGGTGACCAGCGCCGGAGGCACTACTACGATTTCCGGTTCACTCAACAGCGCGCCGTCTTCCGGCTATGCAATTGACCTGTTCTCATCTACGACGGTCGACGACTCGACCTACGGCGAAGGTCAAGTCTTACTTGGCTCGACGAATGTGACAACCAATGCCGGCGGCAATGCGACTTTCAGCTTCGATGTCTCGCCCGAAATTCCGATTGGGACCTACATCTCCGCGACCGCTACAGGAACGACTTCTGGATTCTCCACATCGGAGTTCTCGCGCTCCTCTAACGTAGGCAACACTGGACCGATGCCCGTTACTAACATCAACAACAGCGGGCCCGGTTCTCTGCGACAAGCAATCATTGATGCGAACCTCCATCTCGGACTCGACACCGTCACGTTCAGCATTCCGGGGCCAGGTCCGTTTAGTATCGCGCTCTTGTCGACCCTGCCGGTGATTGACGAGCCGATCGTAATTGACGCGACCACGCAGCCAGGGTTTTCGGGATTGCCGGTGGTTGAGCTAAACGGGATGAATGCTGGTTCGGGCGTCAGCGGCCTGACAATCACTGGAGGTAGCAGCACGATCAAGGGCCTGGTGATCAACCGCTTCAGCAACGGCAGTGGCATTCGCTTGTCAGGGAGTGGCGGAAATATGATTCAGGGAAACTTCCTGGGTACAAATCTCACCGGCGTGTCAGCTGCGGGTAATAACATTGGTATTCGAGTGGAAAACAGTGGAAATGTCATTGGCGGAACAACCGGGGCGGCTCGCAACCTCATTTCCAGCAATTCCTATGGTGTGTACTTGAGCGGAAGCAATGCGTCCGGGAATTCCATTCAAGGCAACTATGTGGGTACTGATGTCAGCGGCACAGCCAGCCTTGGAAACTTCTACGGCGTCTATGTGCAAGACGCTCCAAACAGCATCATTGGTGGCACCACTACGGGAGCCCGCAATGTGATCTCCGGCAACAATAACTACGGTGTGTATGTCACGGGAATCACAGCGTCGGGGAATTCTATTAAAGGGAACTACATCGGCACTAGTGTTAACGGCACCGTCGCGCTCGGCAATTCAACGGGCATCCAAATCTTCGCGCCGGGCAACGTCGTCGGCGGCACCGACTCGACCGCTCGCAATTTGATCTCCGGCAACAACAGCTACGGTGTGATAATCAGCGGAAGCTCGTCGTCTGGGAATTTGATCCAGGGGAACTTCATCGGCACCGATGCCAACGGTACGGGAGACCTCGGCAATTCAGTCTTCGGCGTTTACATCAGTGACGCGCCGAACAACACAATAGGCGGCACAACAACCGGCGCGCGAAACATCATATCGGGTAACAACTCCTCGGGCGTCTATGTCAGCGGGAGCTCCGCCTCTGTCAACTCAATTCAGGGCAATTACATCGGTACGAATGCCGTCGGAACTGGGGCTATCGGCAATTTCGGGCACGGAGTGGAGATTCAGTTTGCTTCAAATAATGCGATAGGGGGCGAAGTTGCAGGGGCCGGCAACCTCATCTCGAATAACAGCCAGGCTGGTGTTGCGGTCTTCAGCGGCACCGGCAACTCCATCCGAGGTAACTCGATTTTCTCCAACGTCGGCCTGGGGATCGATTTGGGATTCAACGGTGTTACGCCGAACGATGTTGGCGATACAGACACCGGCCCCAACAACTATCAGAACTTCCCCACCATCACCTCGATCATGCCCGCCGGTGCGGATACTGCGATTGCCGGGTCTATCAACAGCATCCCAACGACGTCTTTTACTTTGGAGTTCTTCTCCTCTGCTACGCCTGATGATTCTCTTAATGGAGAAGGACAAGTGTTTCTTGGGTCGACATCAGTTACCACGGATGCCAGCGGTAACGCCGGCTTTAACTTCATTGTTTCCCCTGCACTTCCTTCGAGCGTCTATGTGTCAGCAACAGCCACCCGGAACTCGGCCCCGTTTGACACGTCGGAGTTCTCGCGGGTCGCTGTCTCTAACAGCGTCGCGCCCATGCCGGTGTCTAATGTCAACAACAGCGGGCCCGGCTCGCTGAGGCAAGCCATAATTGACGCTAACCTACATCCGGGCGTCGACAGCATCACTTTCAACATTCCTGGCTCCGCTCCGTTTAGCATCGCTCCTGTGACGGCTCTTCCCTTAATTGACGAGCCGACCATCGTTGATGCAACGACTCAACCTGGTTATGCCGGTACTCCGATTGTCGAGATTAACGGCTCAAGCGTCATTGGAAGTGGGCTGACGATCACTGCAGGGAATAGCACGATAAAGGGCTTTGTAATCAACCGCTTTATCGGCAGTGGAATCGTGCTGTCCACAAACGGCAACAATCTGATTCAGGGCAACTTCATCGGCACAGACGTGCGTGGCACCCTCAACCGCGGCAACAGCCAGAATGGCATCACCATCAACGAGTCACCAAACAACATGATAGGGGGGGTAGCTTTGGGGACTCGCAATCTTATCTCCGGCAATTCGGCTTCGGGCGTCAGCATATCGGGAAGCGGCGCAAACGGGAATTCCGTGCTCGGAAATTTCATTGGCCCCGATATTAATGGCCTCGCCGACCTTGGCAATTTCCAAAATGGCGTGATCATCTCAGGCGGCTCATCAAACAATGTGATCGGAGCCGCGAGTCTATCGGCTCGTAACCTTATTTCGGGAAATAACAACTCCGGTATTTCTATCAGCCAGGGCAGTGGCAACGTGATACAAGGTAACTTTATCGGCACCGACATCAATGGCGTGGTTGACCTCGGTAATTCTTCTAATGGGATAGGGATCGTCTCGTCATCAGGAAATACTATAGGTGGCAACACGCCTGGTACGTTCAACGTGATATCCGGGAACGATAGTTCCGGAGTTTCCATTCAGAATGCGAACGGCAACAGCCTCCAGGGTAACTTCATTGGCACCGATGTCAACGGCGCAAGGGACCTCGGCAACAATGTGAATGGGATTCTTTTTTCCAATTCGAGCTTCAATTCCGTTGGTATTGGTACGCCAATGCCGACCTCGACGACTGCGACTTCAGCGCTGGCTACTGGTGGCGAGTCAGCCGAATACGGCGCAGAGCCGGCCGAATCGTCACCAATCATAATTTCAGGAAATAATTCAGCCGGAATATTCATTAGCGGAGGTTCGAATAACACCATTCAAGGATGCATCATTGGAACCGATATCAACCGCGTTACCAACATTGGAAACTCGAGCCACGGAATCGATATCACCTCGAGTAACTCAACAATAGGAGGTATCGAATCAGGTGCTGCCAATTCGATCATGTTTAACGGCGGCACCGGCGTTCTCATACGAAGCGGCACTGGCAATGCCCTACGACGAAATTCAATTCGATTTAACGTAACGCTAGGCATAGATCTTGGCTTCGACGGTGTTACCGCCAATGATCAAGGCGACGGGGATACGGGCGCAAACAACAAGCAGAATTTTCCCGTGATTGACCAGCTTGTTAGCTCTGCAGGGTCGACGACTATATCGGGGACCATAAACAGCAACGCCGGCACTGAGCTGACACTCGAGTTTTTCTGGTCGGAAGACCCCGACGCCTCTGCCTTTGGGGAGGGTGGAACCTATATAGGCTCTACATCGGTTGTTACCGATGCTCTCGGGAATGCGAGCTATAATCTGGCTGTGCCGGAACTACCAATGGGTGTCTTCGTTTCGGCGACTGCAACGCGAACCGCGGCTCCATTCGATACTTCGGAATTTTCACGTAGTGTGCTGACTGGGAATTTCAGCCCGATTCAGGTCACCAACACAGACACTGCCGGTCCAGGATCGCTTGCCCAGGCGATCATTAACGCAAATTTCCACCCCGGACCGGACGCGGTCACCTTCAATATTGCCGGAAATCCTCCGTTTCTTATTCTTGGAACTTCTTTGCCAGTCAGCACCGGGCCCATCACAATTGACGCCACAACTCAGCCGGGTTTTGCGGGCGCGCCGTTGGTGGAAATCCGGAGAATCGGGACGGGGGTAACCGACGGTCTGGTTCTGGCGGGTGGCAGCAGTACCGTGAGGGGATTGGTTTTCACTAACTTTTTGGGCGCAGGTCTTGTGCTGCAAAGTGCGGGGAACACGGTTCAAGGAAACTATTTCGGGACAACACCGTCAGGAACGGCAGTCCTTGCTAACACCGTGGGCATCCGCGTGGAGTCCAGTGGAAACTTGATCGGCGGCGGACTTGGCGCCAGGAATATCATCTCAGGAAATACCGACTCCGGAGTGTTGCTATTCGGAACCGCGGCCTCTGGGAATACCATTCAATCGAACTTCATCGGTACCGATGTCACTGGCGCTGTTGATCTGGGCAATGTCGTCAACGGCATCAAGATCAATGGCGGCCAAAACAACCTGATCGGCGGAACGACCCCCACAGCCGCAAATGTCATTTCAGGCAACAACAACACAGGAGTGCTGGTTTTGGGAATCTCGGCGACCGGCAATGTGATTCAAGGCAACCTTATAGGCACGAACGCCGCAGGGATCGGCGCGCTTGGAAATTCCATCAACGGCATAGAGGTCAACGGGGCGTCAAACAACAGCATTGGAGGAACAGCAAACGGTTCGCGAAACCTCATCTCGGGCAATGGCCGCGTCGGAGTGTCGATCTTCGGTTCGTCAGCGAGCGGAAATCAGGTGCTCGGAAACTACGTCGGAACCGACGTCAACGGCATGGCTGACTTGGGCAACTCTCTGTACGGCGTGGAGATCAATGGCGCCCCAAATAACCAGATAGGTGGCAATGTACCGCAAGCTATGAATGTCATTTCGGGCAACAATAGCGCCGGGATCCAGATTTTTGGCGTCTTCTCCACTGGGAACACCGTCGCCGGTAACTTCATTGGGACGGACAAGAACGGGTCGGGGCCTCTGCCGAATTCAGCGCACGGAGTAATAATCACAGCCGGCGCCTCAATCAACACGATCGGTGGCATAGCACCCGGTCAGGGTAACGTTATTGCGTTTAACAATGTGGCAGGAATCACGGTAGCGAGTAGCAGCACGAGTAACGTGTTTCTCGGAAACTCCTGGTTCTCGAACGGAGCTCTCGGCATTGATCTGGGGACTGATGGAGTCACGCCAAATGATGCTGGTGATGCGGACACCGGCGCAAACAATCTCCAAAACTATCCGGTGCTGAGTTCGGTAACGAGTGATGGCGCAGGGACGACGATCGAAGGTACGCTCAACAGCACCCCCAGCACTGCGTTCACGATTGATTTCTATCGAAGCATTGCCGGCGATCCCACGGGCTATGGCGAAGGACAGACATACCTTGGATCGACAACCACGAACTCCAACGGAATTGGCGTTGGGTCCTTCAACGTGAGCCTCGGGAGCCCAGTGCCCCTCGGGAGCGTGATTACGGCGATAGCCAGAAACGACTCGACTGGCGATAGCTCGGAGTTCTCGCAAGCACGAACGGTTACCGCGCCGACAGCTATTACTATGTCCTCGTTCATTGCAACCGGTTATGACAATGGAGTGTTCATCGAATGGCAAACAGGACTCGAGGTGGACAATCTCGGCTTCAACATCTATCGCGATGAGGCCGGCAAGCGAACGCTTGTGAATCAGCAGTTAGTCGCAGGATCGGCTCTGAGAGACGGTTTTGCGATAGCGGCCGGCGAGGCATATGCGTGGTGGGATAACACTTCCAGCAAGAACGCTGCCTACTGGCTTGAAGACGTCGATCTTAAGGGCGTATCAACATGGCATGGACCTTTTGCGACGACCCACGTCGGCGGTGTTCCTCCGACGCGAACGAGCGCAGCGTTGATCAGCAAGATTGGAAATCAGCCTTCCAACGAAGATTCGACAAGAGTGGTCGAATCAGTCCCTTCAGTGTCGGCTCGATCCGCTGATCAAGGGCACACTCAGTCGTTGCTGGCTTCGGAGACTGCCGTGAAGATCGCAGTCAAGCGAGAAGGTTGGTATCGAGTGACTCAGCCCGAGCTCGTTGCGGCGGGGCTGGATCCAAAGGTCGACTCACGCCTCTTGCAGTTGTTTGTCGAGGGCCGGGAATTGCCGATCTACGTAGCCACGGGTAAGGACGGTTCCTTCGATGAGTCATCAGCGATCGAGTTCTATGGTGTTGGTCTGGACACCCCTTCGGCTGACACACGAATCTATTGGCTGACTATTAGTGACAAGGACGGGAAGCGCATTGCTCAGACGAAAGCGGTTGGAGCGCCTTCATCGGCTCAGAGCTTCACTCAGACGGTCGAACGGCGGGATAGGACGATTTACTTCTCGGCGCTGCTCAACGGCGAAAAAGAAAACTTTTTCGGCTCGGTTATCGCGGGAACTGGCGTCGAGCAGATGCTGACGCTGAATCAGCTTGCGCCGTCCGACACGAGCAACCTGGAAGCGACCCTCGAAGTCGCTTTACAAGGAGTAACAATCACCGCACATCGCGTGCTGGTGCAACTGAATGGAGTCGCCGTCGGTGAGATCAGCTTCAACGGACATCAGCAAGGCCTAAGCCAGTTCAACATCAGACACTCGCTGCTGCGAGAAGGTGCGAACACCGTTCGACTGATCCCACAAAGCGGATCCAGTGACATTAGCCTTGTCGATCACATCCGCGTCAGCTATCAGCACCCATTCACCGCCGACGACAACTCATTGAAGCTTGCGGCAACGGGCGGTGAACGGATTGCCATAGACGGCTTTACGGAAAACGGAATTCGGGTGTTCGATGTGACCGACACGGGCGACGTCCAGGAGTTGATCGGAGAAGTGACTAAATCAAAGCTCGGCTTCGCCGTCAGCGTAACGCCTCAGGAACGCGGATTGAGAACTCTCATAGCGGTCGCTGATGACAAGTCCAGAAGGACGACCTCGGTCAAGGCCAACAAGTCGTCTTCATGGCGCGGTCCTGGCAACGTTGCTGACCTGGTCGTTATTACGACTGGTGAAATGACGGCCGCAATCGAACCTCTCAAGGCTGCTCGACAGTCCGAAGGCTACAAAGTTGCTGTGGTCGATGTCGAAGACATCTACGACGAGTTCAACTTCGGCCACAAGTCACCGCAAGCGATCAAGGACTTCCTTGCTTTTGCTGTCGCGAACTGGAAGATTGCACCGCGGTTCGTGCTGCTTGCGGGAGACGCTTCGTTTGACGCGAATAACTACTTGGGGCTCGGCGACAACGATCTTGTACCGACTAGACTCATCGATACAGTCTACCTGGAAACTGCAAGCGACGACTGGTTTGCCGACTTCAACAACGATGCTGTTAGCGACCTGGCGATCGGGCGTCTCCCGTTCCGCAGTGTCGAAGAAGCTGCCGCAGTTATCTCGAAGCTGATCCGTTACTCGCGGTCTAACCCATCTAATTCTGTAACACTGATTTCGGATGCGAACGACGGATTCAACTTTGAAAAAGTAAGCGAGCAACTACGGCCTCTGTTTCCCCCAAGTTTGAGGGTCGAAGAGATCAGACGAGGTGAGCTTGACCCGCTAACAGCAAGAGCGCAGTTGCTTGACTCGATAGGTCGAGGGGATAAGCTGATCAATTACGTCGGCCACGGTAGCGCGAATCAGTGGCGAGGCGGTTTGCTGACGGCGGCAGACGCAGCAGCCCTGAAGAACGAGGATCGGCTGCCGATGTTTGTGATGATGACCTGTTTGAATGGATACTTTCACGATGCAACGTTTGATTCGCTGGCGGAGTCGCTGCTAAAGGCCGGGCACGGGGGCGCAGTTGCGGCGTGGGCTTCGTCGGGGATGACGTTGCCGGATCAGCAAGCGGTGATCAACCAGCACCTCTATCGTTTGCTCTTCGCCGACTCGATCGGAAAAGCGACGACCGCGCTGACGCTCGGGGAAGCAACGCAGCGAGCGAAGACGGCCGTCGGTGACGCGGATGTACGTCGGACCTGGATTTTGTTAGGCGATCCCACTATGCGACTCAGGTGACCGGCGGATGCTTCTTGTCGGTAAGCCGCCACAATTTATAGTCTGTCTCGGTATGAATCGAGCTGGGATAACCCACGATAGCGAGAATTGAAAAACATACGCCGGTTTTAAACTCGGCGCTCGGTCAGTAAACGAGCGCCGAGTTTGCCCGAGTGTCCATTTATGCAGGCGGAATCGTCAGTTGCTGACCCACTTGAATCTTATCGGGGTCTCGCAACTTATCGCGGTTCGCGTAAAAGATTCGCATGTACTCGTTCGCGTCGCCGTAGTACTGCTTGCTAATCTTCGAGAGTGTATCGCCGCTCTTCACTGTGTAGGATTGACCGCCTTGACCCTGGGGCTGGCCGCTGACGGCTGCAGCCTGAGCGGTGCTCTGGCTGACAGTTATGTCGGCGATGATGTCGTCTCCGTTTGGGTTCACCAGTTTGATCTGGTCCCAAATCTTGTTAGCCGCGTCCTGAGACGGGGCGATGGCTTTAATGAACAGCTTGTTGTCCTGAACATGTAGATTCTCGAACTGAAGCTGCGATTGGTCAGCAGCGTTCAGCACCGACTGGTATTTAGTTTTGAGCTCATCGAAGCGCTTCTGTGAATCATTATCATCAGGAGCACCACGACCGAACATCTTGTCAAAAAGTCCCATAACTTCCTCCTTATTCTCTTGCTAGATTCTCTTGCTAGTTGGCTGCGCCAACCCCCTACGGGTTACCCGCACCATGTTGATCGGTTGAACGCGTACTATCGCGCTCCTGGCTTCTATCTACTTCCCCCGGGAGCTACTTGCCCCGCGCGAGGAGGCCACATCGGTCGGCTGAGAAACCTTTTTCACAACGTCGCCCGTCTCCTGATTGGAGGCGTGTCTCGCAATGTCCGCCTGAGCAACTATGCCGCAGCAGCTGCCGTTCTCATCCACCACCGGCACGCGCCGCACCTTTTTTTCCTCCATCACCGTGCAGCACTCCTCAATGCTCATCTGCTGAGTCACAGTCACTGCGGGGCTGGACATACAATCGCCCGCAGTCAGCTCCAGTGGGTTCTTCCCCTCGGCCACTGTCCGGATGGTAATGTCGCGGTCGGTAATTACACCCAACAGTTTCCTGCTTTTCTTGTTATCGACCACCGGAGTCTCCCCGCAGTCGTGCTCCAACATGAGCTTGGCGACTTCTTGAAGGGTTGTCTCGGCCGTACAGCAGGCTGGGTTCTTGGTCATAATTTCTCTTACTTGCATTTGTTTCTCCTTACATGCTGATTGATTTGGTTATCAAGAGCAGTTGACGGTTCGATGCCAAAACCAACAATGTTTTCGTCTTCCGCCAAACGCTTTCGGCACAGATCCGCTCCTGCGCCAGGAACCGGTTTAAGACAAATCCAGAAGTTGTCCGAACTGCGTCCTCGCCGTCTCCCAGTTTGTTGTCGCCGCTACCAAGATGCTCTCGGACGGTTCAATTCTGCTGTCGCCGCGGAAAGCCTATAATTGCGATTGCCTCCGAATCAGGCAGCGGCTCTGACCAGCGCACCAAAACCGGCCAATACACTCTCCAACAGTCGTGAAAAGAGCTAGATTGGCAATATTCGTGCCGAGCCCACGTCTTCCGTATCAAGCACGGCCATGCTCTCTGGTTTGAGGTTTAAGGCTACGCCTGTTCTAGATCAGTTTCTGTGCAGTATGGGACATTCTCGAAATTAATAGGAGGCTAGTTTTCACTGCGGCAATACATACAGACTTTTCTTGCCCTAGGCTTAATAAGACCTGGCTATAACACTCGCCTTAGGTAGCCAATCGACTTAACAGGACAAGCAACCCCCAGCAACCTGAGCGAACATCTGCGCCCAACAAACTTTTTTACTTCATCGGCATTGAAGGATCGCCGAAAAGAATCCAACTCCGGCGAACATCCACATTGCTGGTAGCTGATCTAGCCTTCGTCATCGCTTCACCAAGAGTAAGACGTCGGGCGGACGGGTTAAACAATTCACGAAACAACTCCCGATCCATGCCTGCTTGCTCTTGCGGAAGGGTCATCCCTGACGACGCCCACACTGCCACGGCACCGCTCTCCGCCTTCATCAGCGCTTCTGATAGAGAGTCATTCGCTGCTTCCTGGAAGTAGCCGTTCAGGCAGTTCATCATCACGAACAACGATAACTGTGCGTGGTTCGTCAGTGTGCCGGCATCAGCCGCAGTCAACAGATTACCATTCCAGTTTGTCGTCGAACCGTGTCCGACATAGTTAACGATCTTTGCGCCGCCATTGAGTGCCGCCAATAACACGCGCTTCGTCTGCTCATCATCTTCGCCGCTTCGGTTGATCTCGGCGACCTTTACGCTCGCGGGCAGTAGGTCGCGCACCTGTCGGTTGAATTGGGCGAAATCAACCCCGTCGTTGCGGTCGGATACCAGCAAAACCGACTCCTTCGCTTTGGCCCATTCGTAGCTGATGATCTTCTGTACAATCCGGGTCGCTTCATCCGAGGCGCGAACGGGCAAGCGTCCGACAGCTAAATCGGCAATGCCATCATTGTTGAAGTCTGCCAGCCACTCATCTGACGCAGTTTCCAGATAGTCGGTGTCGAGCAACTTCGTTGGCAGTAAATCATGGTCGCCATAGCCAAGATAGTTCTTCGGGTCGTAGGAAGCATCGCCGGCCAGCAGGGCATAGCGTGGCGCCTGTCTCCAGTTAGTCCTGGCATAGTTGAAGAAGTCGCGCACCGCCTGAACGCTCTTGGTGCCGAAACTGAACTCGTCGTAGACGTCTTCAACATCAATGAGGGCGACGCGCAACCCCTGACTCTCGCGTAAGGCTTTAAGCGGCTCCAACGAAGAAAAGAGGGCGGACGGCGAAATAATGACCAGATCAGCGGCATTCGCTTCACTACGCCAGTTTGAGGCTTCATTCAAACTCAAACTTACCGGCTTCTTAAGTTGCTCATCCGTGATGGCGAGCAAAGTTCTTACGCCCTTTTCTGTCGGCGCTATGCTGATTTGCGCGCCATTCTTGCCGCTGCTGATCTCACCGATAAGTTCCTGTGGATTGCTGGCATCCGTGACATCAAAGGCGCGAATCGCCTTCATGGTGAACCCGTCAATCGTGACGCGTTGATTTCCAGTAACGGTGACAGTGAGCGTATCGCCATCGGCGGTGAAGGTATGCTGGTAAGACAAGCGAAGGTGGTCAACCAGGCTGACATCACTGCTGCCGTTCTGCGAGACGAGACGCACGATGTTTGCGCCATCACGCAGCAGGGCGTGCGGCAGAGAGAGCTCCCCCATGCCTTGTTGCATCCCGCTGAACTCCACATAGCCTGCCGTGTTGCCGTTGAGTTGCACCAGCACACGGTGAGATGAAAGCGTCACGCCCTGCAAAGCCACTTCAAGTATGGCTTCCGTAGTCTGCGGCGCGAGGTGGCTGACACTGAGCGTCTGCTCCACCGGCTGAGTAGCGATAACCGCACCAAAGAAGTTTTCCGCTTCCCCATTTCTCAGTGCCGCGAAGTAGGTGGTGCGGTCGCGCCGCTCTACGGTTTGGGTGAAGGAGGTAGAGAGAGAAGGCGCGCCTTCCCCAATAGCCTGATTGATGCGCTTGCCCGGTTGCTGACCAACCGTGAGCCAGTAAGTGCGCAGATCAGTCGAAGGCGTGTCTATGCCGAGTCCATAGAATTCAAGGTAAGCGAAAGTCCCGACCTGCCCGTCTTTGTTGAGAGAGACCAGCAACGGTACTTCTGCTCCGTCCACGAAGAGTTGCAACAGGCGTGGGTCAATGCTGGCGTCGAATCCGGCAGCGGCAAGTTCAGCGTGTGTGAGTCGGTACCATCCGGCCTGCTTCACTGAGATTTTCAGTGCTTTGGCTGAAGCGAGCGGCGCTGGTTCCAGCAGTGCCGCTGGGGTGATTGCCGTCGCCGAAGCAGTGCGCTCGACCACCCGCGAGGTGTCCCTAACCAGACCGTTTGCGCCGACTTCGCTCAAGAGCAGGCTCCGGCCGAAGGCCTTCGGTTGACTGCCGTCTCCCTTCCGGGCGTAAAACGGCCCATGCCAGGTGGAGGTGCCGTTGAGGTCAACGTCTTCGAGCCAGTAAGCCGCGTCGGGTGAAAGCGTGCCATCCCACCAAGCGTAGTGATTGCCGGCAGTGAGCGGTATCGCTGCTCCCGTTGTTAAGGCGGAACCGGCAAGCAAGTGTGGGTTGACCAGTTGGCGAGTACCAGCCGCCTCCCGATAAACATGAAAGCCGAGATTGTTGACTTCAAAGCCGGTGCGCCACTCCAGGAGGGTGCCTTGCTCATAAGTGGTCGCGGCAAACGACAACAACTGCACGAAGGTGGGCCCCGCTGCTCCGGCAATCGTCCACGGTGAGAATGCGGTGACGCCAGTTTCTTCAACCCAATTACTTGTTGTGTCACGGATGGCAGCGCCGCTTGGTGATTGCCATGTCGAGCCGTTATAGCGCCACAACTCAATGGCTGCTTCATTCAATCCATTCAACTCTGAGTCCAGATATCGCAGGCGCAACGTGGCGCTGTAGCCGCTGCCGCCGAACGGGGTGATAGTGTAGGTACGCGACACCGAGTTGGAGAAACCGGCCGGGGCGCTCTTTACCAAATTGACTGTCACATCGCTCGGCGCCGTTCCGGAATCGAAGCGGATGGTGTTGAGGGGATCGCCGAAACTGTAAGCCGTGCCGTTAACAATGCCGGTGCGTTTGACATTGCCGATACAATCGCCGGTGCCGGTTGAACTGCCGGAAACGGGCATCGTCAAAGTGAATGCTCCAGTCGTTAAATCAGTCAGCAGATTCAACACGCCATTCACGGTCGTATCACCCGCCAGCGACACCCCGGCGGGGTTATTTATGGAGAGGTTGTTGTATGTGATGTTCGGAGTGACGACCTGCGCCACGGCACCTTGATAGATCAACATGCTGCCGGTAGCGGTGAACGCGCCGCTGTTAAAGATGGCGGTTCCCGCGCCGGTCAAGGTCAAGGTCTGATTGCTTGCGTCGAATATGCCGCCGCTGTTGATGACAATGACGCTGACGCTGTGATTGCTTGTAAGGGCGACACTCGCGCCGTTCAGCACGGTGAGGATATTGGAGGCAAAACTACCCCCGCCAGTGAGCGTATGACTGCCAGCATCGAACTGCACTGAGGCAACCGAAACGGAGCCATTCTGGGTAAAGGTGTTGCCATCAAAAAGGAGCGTTCCTCCCCCCGTAATGCTGCCGGTTGAGATGACATCGCTGGCGGTCGAAAGCTGTCGCGAGGAGTTGATGGTTAGGAGTCGCCCGCTTTGTACGGTCATCGCGTTAATGGCTGACGAGTTAACGCCGATAACCGGCTGGTTAGTGACGCTACTTGAGGGAATCAGGACATCGTGATAACCGGCCGGGACGACGTTGGGAGTCCAGTTCGCGGCGGTGTGCCAATCAGAGCTGGTCGAGCCGGTCCAGACGAGCAGCGGGGCGTTGATGATAAGCGTATAGTTGCGCGAGCCATAGCAGTTGGTTTGATCTGTTGCGGTGATGGTAACGGGGAAGGAGCCGACCTGAGTGGGCGTGCCTGACAGCGTCGCACCTGTAAAGCTCAATCCTGTCGGCAATGCGCCGCTCAAAGAGAAGGTGATGGCGCCGTTGCCGCCAGTCTGCGTGAAGACTTGATCATAGGCAGAGCCAGCCGTACCGACAGGGATTGACGCCGGATTGACCGTGATGTTCAGGCAGTTGACCGTCAGAATAAAGGCGCTTGAGAAAATCGCCCCGCAGTTGTCCGTCACCGTAATCGTCACGACGTGATTGCCGCCCGGTCGGGCATTGGTGACGGTAACCGCGCCATTCGCCGGATTGAAGCCGAGATTGCCTGCAAAGGTGGGCGCAGATAATCCGAACTGCACAATCGAACCGTTATCGGCAGGCGGCGCATTGGGAGTGACAGTCGTAGAGCCGGAAACCGCAACTCCCGTGTCGTTATAAACGCCAAGCGTCGGCAGGGTGTTTGCCGTGACATTGACGAGCAGTTGGACGCTGCCGACCGCGCCATCGGTGTCGGTGACCTGTAAAATAACCGGGCTCGTCCCCAGGGGAGCCGTGCAACTTGCGCTGATCGCGGCGCTGATGGTGCCGTTGTTGTTGGTAAAGTTGGTGAAGGAAATGCCCGCAGGCGCGGAGGCTACCGAAACTGTGAGATAGCCTAGTGCGTCTTCGCTATCGAAAACGTTAGCGATTGTTGAGACAGTCGCCGGACTGCCCTGCTGCCGGGTGACACCGCTGACCACCAACATCGTCGGTGATGTGTTACAACCCATAAAGAAAATATACGCTGACCCTTGTTCGAAGTTATCGCCCACATCATCCATGTAAGCGCCGACGACGACGGTATTGCCGCTGACGGCGACGGCGGAGTAACTGAACCGGTCTTCCGCCGCGCCATCGGCGGCGGTGAGTTTCTGTTGCAGTGACCAGGTGACGCCGCTGCGGACAAAGACATAGGCGGAGCCTTGATTGCCGTTGGCACCTACATCATCACCATAAGCGCCGACAACCACGGTATCGCCGCTGATGGCGACCGAGAAGCCGAAGACGTCATTCGCCGCGCCATCGGCGGCAACGAGTTTTGCTTGTTGTGTCCAGGTGACGCCGCTGCGGACAAAGATATAGGCCGAGCCTTGATCAACATTGGCGCCCACATCACCCAGAAAAGCGCCGACAACGACAGTATCGCCGCTGACGGCGACGTATTGGCCGATCTGGTCATTCGCTGCACCATCCAAAGCCGTCAGTTGGGCTTGCTGTGACCATACAGTGCCGCTGCGGACAAAGATATAGGCCGAGCCTTGATCAACATTGGCGCCCACATCATCCAGAAAAGCGCCGATAACGACAGTATCGCCGCTGATGCCGACCGAGATTCCGAACAGGTCACTCACCGCGCCATCGGCGGCGGTGAGTTTCTGTTGCAGTGTCCAGGTGACGCCGCTGCGAACAAAGACATACGCTGAGCCTTGATTGGGGTTGGCGCCCACGTCATCCTGAAAAGCCCCGACGACGACGGTATCGCCGCCAATGGCTACCGAGCGACCGAAGGTGTCCCCCGCCGCACCATCGGCGGCGACGAGCTGCGCTTGCTGTGTCCAGGTGACGCCGCTGCGAACAAAGACATAGGCCGAGCCTTGATCAACATTGGCGCCCACGTTGTCAATGTAAGCGCCGACAACCACGGTATTGCCGCTGACGGCGACCGAGTAGCCGAAGGAGTCATTCGCCGAGCCATCGGCAGCAACGAGTTTTGCTTGTTGAGACCAGGTGACGCCGCTGCGAACAAAGACATAGGCGGAGCCTTGATCGCCGTTGGCGCCTACATCATCACCATAAGTGCCGACGACGACGGTATCGCCGCCAATGGCTACCGAGCGACCGAAGAGGTCACCCACCGCACCATCCGTGGCGACGAGTTGCGCTTGCTGGTCCCAACTGCAAACAAAGAGATATGCCGAGCCTTGATTGGAATTGGTTCCGACGTCGTCAAACTCTGCACCGACAACCACGGTATCGCCGTTGAGGGCGACAGAGGTGCCGAACTGGTCATTCGCCGAGCCATCACTTGTTGTAAATTTCTGTTGCTGTGTCCATGTCGTACCACTACGAGTAAAAGCGTAGGCCGAGCCTTGATTACCATTTGCTCCTATATCATCCGAATTTGCCCCGACGATAACCGTGTCGCCGCTAATGGCAACGGAGGTGCCGAACTCGTCTAAGTTTCCGCCATCGTTTGCCGCCAGCTTTTGTTGCTGAGTCCAGGTCGCGCTGGAACGGACAAAGACATAGGCAGAACCTTCCCCGAGGTTGACTCCATCATCATTAAAGTGTGCCCCGACGACGACCGTGTCACCGCTGATACCCACCGAGATGCCGAATTCGTCATTCGCGCTACCGTCGGATGCGGTGAGTTTCGCTTGCTGAGTCCAGGTCGCGCCACTCCTCACAAACACATACGCCGACCCTCGATCGGTATTGCCGCCCACATTGTCGAAACGTGCCCCGACAACCACGGTATCGCCGTTGAGGGCGACAGCATCGCCGAAACGTTGATTCGTGTAGCCGTCGGCTGCTGACAGTATGGCTTGCTCGATCCATGTCGTGCCGCTTCTCACATAAACATACGCCGAGCCTTGCCCCGAGTTGGCTCCCACATCTGCAAAGCGCGCCCCGACGATGATAGTATCGCCGCTGATTGAAACCGCGATGCCGTACTGATCGAACGCCGCGCCGTTGCTTGCCGTGAGCTTCTGCTGCTCGGTCCACGTCGTGCCGCTTCTAACAAAGACATACGCTGAGCCTTGATTGTCATTGCCGCCTACCGTACTAAAAGGTGATGCAACAACCAACGTATCGCCATTAATGGCGACGGAATAACCAAACTCATCACCAAACGTACCATCTGATGGGATTAGTTTCGCTTGCTGCGACCAAGTTGTGCCGCTTTTGACAAATACATACGCCGCGCCTAGTTGGACAAAATTGTTAGCTGCCCCGACAATGACGATGTTGCCACTGATGGCAACTGATCTACCTAAGAGGTCATTCGACGAGCCATCATTAGCGGTTAGTCTCGTCACCTCCCTGAGCAGCGGGTCAATGGTCAGCGGGTAGTCCGCCTTCTCATCATCCACCTCAATGACCAACTCGCTGCCTGTCAGTCGTAGCCGCGCCGCTAGCGCCCGCCCTTTGGCATCCGTGACAAAGAGCTTGTTATAACTCAACAACACGTTGTCCGCTTCTCTACTAAAGGTCGCCGCGCTGCCCGCTTCGTTCACCGTCGCCTGCAAATCGCCGCTCACCGCCAATCGCAAACGCAACGGCTCGATTGCGGATTGCGGATCGCGGCTTGCGGATTCAGGCGGCGCCGAGAGGGTAAAGCCTTGTTCAATGCCGCGACTGCTATTGACAAACCATTCAGTCAAGCCGTTGTTGCGTTTGATTTCGACGCGATTAGCCTTGGCGCTGACCTCGCCCGCCGGGGTCGCCGCCAGGTTCGCGCCATAGCCTATTCCGGTGAGTTTTAGGCCCAAGCGCCAACTTTTCTTCTCGCCAGCGAGCGCCGTCACTTCCAGGCCGTCCGCCGTAACGTAAGCGAGCAGATTATTGGCGCGATTCGAGAGTTCTTGCGCCGCGCCAACCCCCGCCAGCAGCGGCTTGGGTTGCCATGTCGCTTCGTACTTAACGGCGGCGATAGCTTCCTGTAAGGACTGGTAGCTGCCTTCTTGTTGCTTAAGGTGCTCGATTGCCTTGCCGCCGGTCAGCGTCGGCATTGGCGAATCCGAAGGCGCGACGCTGGAATGCGTGATGCGCTCAGGCAAAAGAAAGAGAGAGAGAAGAAGCAGTGCGAGCAAGGCAAACA